>DATGKK010000124.1:0-40528 GCA_035294725.1 Acidimicrobiales bacterium
GCCGTGCTCGCCGAGCTGCAGCGCTGGCGGGTCGACGCCATCGTCGTGCTGCCGTCCGGCACCTCCTACCGGCGCCTCGCCGCCATCCTCGCGAGGATGCTCTCGGCGAGCCCGCACCGCCTCGACGGCGCCTACGTGTTCACCGGCGTGCGGCGCCTCACGGCCCGGGCGCTCGGGTCCACGACGCCAGCCGCTTCCGGCTGACCGATCGGGCTCGCCCGCTCCCCCACCGCGGCCACGGCGCCGGCGACCATCTCGGCCGGGCCGGCCACGACGACGAGCTCGGTGTTGCGGAGGTGCGAGACGGTGCCGACCCTCTCCCCGGCGGGGTTGTGGATCCCGATGCGAGCCCCCACGTACCTCGCCTGGTCGAAGCCGAGGAGGGCGACGGCGCCCTCCCGCTCCGGGTGGCGGCTCGCGAGAGCGGCCTCGCACATCGCGACGAGCTCACCGGGGCTCACCCACGACTCGTCGTTGTAGGAGACGACGAGGAGGTCGGCGTCGACGGCGCCGATCACCTTGGCGAGCGCCTCGGGCATCTCGCGGCGCCGGTTGAAGGCGCTCGCGTTGGCGCCCTCCCGGCAGTCCGCCCGCTTGCAGGCGACGCCGTAGTGCTCCGGGGCGTCCCAGCGCACGAGCGTCTCCCAGACGTGGTAGTTCGCGAAGTAGCGGTGCTGGTTGTAGGGCGGGTCGAGATAGGCGACGTCGAAGTGGCCGAGGGTCGGGGCGAGGACGAGGGCGTCGCCCCGCACGGCCCGTCCCGTGCCGGCGACGAGCTCGGGGGGCCGGAGCGCGATCGGCCGGAGCGCCCGGGGGGCGAAGGACTTGAGGTAGGCCATCTGGACGCCGGTCGTCGAGTCGACCCGGTCGGCCGCCTCCATGAGGCTCGTGAGCAGGAGCGGGTGGAGCGGCGAGCCCGCGAAACGGCGCTCGATCTCCTCCCTCATCGCGTCGATGCGCACCCCGTTGCGAGGGTGGAAGTAGCGCGCCCGTTCGCAGAAGACCTCCGTCACGTAGCCGCGCCGGGAGGGCACCCGGCCGAGCGCCTCGATCGCCTCGGCGAGCTCGGCCCGGTCGACGGCCGAGCCGTCGGTCTCGACGTAGGTGCGGGCGAGGACGTGGGCGTAGCTCGCGAGGTCCACCGCCGTCACCTCGAGGCCCGCCTCCTTCAGCGCCTTGGCCACACGAGCCGTCCCGGAGAACAGGTCGAGGGCGCGCGGGCGCTCGGTCGGAGCCGGCGAGGCCTCGAGGGCCGCCGTCACGAGGCCGGTGAGGACGGGGACGAGACGGCGCTTCGAGCCGATGTACTTGATCATCGCGGGCCGGCCGAGCAGGCGGGGAGGGCCGGGGGCACGCCGGCGATGGTAGGAGCCGGCGCCCTAGAACCGGCGGCAATCCGCCCGGCGCCGCTCCCGGGGCGCTCGGCCGGCGCCGGCCCGTTACGGTGCTCGCATGCCCGACGTCGCGCCCTACGGTTCCTGGCGATCGCCCGTCACCCTCGACCTCCTCGTCGAGCAGGTCGTCCGGCTGAGCTACCCGGCGGAGTCGGCCGGTCACGCCTACTGGGTCGAGGGCCGGCCCGCGGAGGGCGGACGCCAGGTCATCGTGCGGGCGCCCCGTGGCGGCGACGGGACGCCGGAGGACCTCTTCGGCCCCGAGCACTACGCCCGGACCCTCGTGCACGAGTACGGCGGCCTCGCCTACGCCGTCGCGGGAGCGACCGTCTTCTTCTCCAACTTCGCCGACCAGCGGCTCTACCGGATCGACCCGGGCGGCCCGCCCCGAGCCGTCACGGCCGAGGTCGCTCCGGCGCGCTCTGTCCGCTACGCCGCTCCCGCCGTCACGCCCGACGGCCGCTTCGTGCTCGCCGTGCGCGAGCGCCACCCGGAGCCGGACCTTCCGGCAGAGGTCGTGAACGACGTCGTGATCCTCCACAGCGACGGCTCCGATGAGCCTCGCGTCGTGGCGGCAGGGCACGACTTCTACTCCCACGTGGTGGTGTCGCCGGCCGGGGACCGTGTCGCCTGGATCTCCTGGGACCACCCCAACATGCCCTGGGACAGCACGGAGCTGTGGGAGGCCGACCTCGCCCCTGACGGGGCGGTGTCAGCAGTGCGGAAGGTGGCGGGGGGGCCGGGCGAGTCCGTCACCGAGCCGAAGTACGGCCCCGACGGCGTGCTCCACTTCGTCTCGGACCGGACCGGGTGGTGGAACCTCTACCGGGTCGGCGCCGGCGGCCGCCACGAAGCCCTCGCTCCGATGGAGGCCGACCTCGGCGTGCCGGACTGGGCCTTCGGCGCCTCCCAGTACGCCGTCCTGGCGGGAGGGACGGTCGTCGCCTCCTGGCACGAGGAGGGGACCGGGCGGCTCGGCGTGCTCGAGGGCACGCCACCGGCCGCCGGGGGCGCCTTCCGCGAGATCCGCACCAGCTTCACCGACTTCGGGCAGCTTCGCTCGAGCGATGACGGCCGGCACGTCCTCGCCGTCGCGGGGTCGCCGACCGAGGCGCCCTCGATCGTGCGGATCGACTCCGCCTCGGGAGCGATCGAGGTGCTCCGGCGCAGCCGCGCCGCCACCATCGACGCCGCCTACCTGTCGGTCCCCGAGCCGATCGACTTCCCGACCGAGCACGGCCTCGAGGCGCACGCCCTCTTCTACCCGCCCCACAACCCGGACTTCGTCGCCCCGGCCGGCGAGCTCCCGCCCCTCATCGTGCGCAGCCACGGCGGCCCCACCTCGGCGACGACCTCGGTGCTCGACTACGGGATCCAGTTCTGGACCTCCCGGGGCATCGGGGTGGTGGACGTGAACTACGGCGGGAGCACCGGCTACGGCCGGGCCTACCGCGAGCGGCTCCGGGGGAACTGGGGCATCGTCGACCTCGACGACTGCGTCAACGCGGCCCGCTACCTTGCCGCCTCCGGCCGGGCCGACCCGGCTCGCCTGCTCATCCACGGCGGGAGCGCCGGCGGCTACACGACGCTGTGCGCCGTCACCTTCCGGGACGTGTTCGCGGCCGGCGCGAGCTACTTCGGGGTGGCCGACGCCGGGGCGCTCGCACGGGACACCCACAAGTTCGAGTCCCGCTACCTCGACAGCATGATCGGACCGTGGCCCGAGGCCGAGGAGGTCTACCGGGAGCGCTCCCCGATCTTCCACACCGACCGGCTGCGCACGCCCCTCATCTTGTTCCAGGGCCTCGAGGACAAGGTGGTGCCGCCCGCCCAGGCCGAGGCGATGGCGGCCGCCCTTGCCGAGAAGCAGGTCCCCCATGCCTACATCGCCTACGAGGGCGAGCAGCACGGCTTCCGCAAGGCGGAGAACGTGAAGCGGACCGCGGAGGCCGAGCTCTACTTCTACGGGCGGGTGCTCGGCTTCACTCCGGCGGACGACCTCGAGCCCGTCAGGATCGAGCTCGAGGAGCGGCTCGGCACCTGAGCGAGCCGCCCTGCGGCGACGGTCAGCTCGAGGCGTGATGGCCGAGCACAAGCCGCCGGAGCCAGGGGAGGAAGGCCGCCTGGAGCCGCTCCCCGCAGGCCGTCTCGTGGAAGTCGGCGAACGAGCTCCCGCTTCCTGCGAAGTGGACGCCGTCGGAGTCCCGGCAGATCGAGCCGTCCACGTAGGTCGAGAAGCGGCCGCCAGGGGTCACCCACGGCGAGATGTCCCACACGTGCACCTCGCCGGGGAACTGGCGGGCGACGGCGGCGAGCATCGCGTTGATCTCCCGATTGCGAGCCGGCGCGGCCTGGGGCTCGGGTGAGCCGTCCGGAAGGGGGGGCGGGTCGACGACCGGGACGGTGAGGAAGACGACCGGCACCCGCCGCGAGCCGAGTGTGCGGACGAGGTCGACCATCCGGTCGTGCAGCGTGCGGTCGAACGCCGGCTCGCCGATGTGCACGACACGACCGTGCTCGAGCCAGTCGGCGGTGTCCCAGTAGCCCATCTCGACGACGACCGCCTGGGCGTGCAGCTCGTGCTCGTAGGCGCGCCACTTGGCGTAGAGCTTGATGCAGGCCGGGTCCTCGGTCGTCGGCCCGCCCGCGGCGATGACCTGCCAGCCGGACCCGCTCGAGCCTCCGGCGCGAGAGGGCCCGCCGGTCGCCCTCGGCGGGGTGAAGCTGCAGCCGAGGCGGGCCTCGTTGGCGAAGTAGACGCCGTACCTGGCGGCACCGAGGGCGAGCTGGACGCCAAGCGTCACGCCGACCGAGTCGCCGACCCCGAGGACGCGAAGGGCTGGGCAGACGTGGAGCACCGCCGTGGTCGGAGAGAACCTGCCCCCGGTCGCCCCCGGGATCGGCACCGTGCAGGTGACATGCCCCGGCAGCACGTCCGGCACGGGGGCGGAGACGAGCCGGGGCTCGGGCCCGAGCTGCGGCGCGTCGAGGCTCCAGACGAGCGGGACGAGGGCGACCACCCCGGCGGTGGCAGCCCCGGCCAGCGTGCGAAGCGCCACGCCGCGCACCCTGCGCTGGCGGATCGGCTGCTCGACGAGGAAGAACGAGGCCGTGGCGACGGCGAGGCTCGCCCCGAGGCGGGCCACGAGAAGGCTGAAGCCGCCGAGCCCCGTCGTCTGCTCGTCGAGGAAGAGGTAGAGGGGGAAGTGCCAGAGGTAGAGCCCGTAGGAGATCAGGCCGACGGCGCGAAGCGGCGCCGTCTCGAGCAGGCGGCGGACCGGGGAGAGTCCTCGCCCCGCCACGGCCGCGACGACAACACCGGCGACGCACAGGTCGAAGCCGAGCCAGCCTCCCCGGTAGAGCCAGCTCGACGACCCGGTCGCGTACGCGATCGCACATCCCATCCCGGCCGCTCCCACCACTCCCGCGACGGCGCCGGCGCGAGGCGAGATCGCCGGGACCGAGAGCGAGCTCGCAGCGTGGCGACGGTGGCGGATGGCGAGAGCTGTGGCGAGGGCGGCGCCCACGAGGAGGCCCTCGGCACGGGTGTCGGTGCCGTAGTAGACGCGGTTCACGCCGGCGCCGTTGCCGTAGAGCACGGCCGTCTCGACACACGAGCAAAGGGCGCCGGCGACGGCGAGCACGAGGAGGGGCCAGAGCCGGCGGGCCGAGAGCCGCTCGGCCTCGGCAGCAAGATCGCCGGGCGGGCGCCGGCGGAGGCGGGAGAGCATGCCCAGCACCACGAGCGGCCAGAGCAGGTAGAACTGCTCCTCGATCGCGAGCGACCAGGTGTGCTGAAGGGGCGAGACGAGCGCCGCCTGGGCGAAGTAGCCGTTCCCGGTCCAGATCTGGTGCCAGTTGCCGACGTAGAGCAGCGTCGCGAGCGCGTCGGCGCCGAAGTCCGGCACCGCGTGGCCGGGGCCGACGGCGATCTCGTAGATCGAGGTGACGACGACGAGGCAGAACAGGGCCGGCAGGAGCCGCCGGGCGCGCCGGGCCCAGAAGTTGCCGAGGTGGACCGTGCCGTCCCTCTCCCACTCGGCGAGCAGGAGCGAGGTGATGAGGTAGCCCGAGAGGACGAAGAAGGCCTCGACGCCGAGAAAGCCCCCGCCCGCCCAGCCGACACCGCCGTGGTAGAGCAGGACGGCGAGGACGGCGACCCCCCTCAGGCCGTCCAGCGCAGGTCGGTAGGCGAGCTCGGAGCCTTGCTGGCCGAGCGGACGGGCCCTCACCTCCTAGAGTCTCGCGAATGAGCAACGAGGCTCCCGCGCGACCGGCCGCAGGGACTGGCGAGGCCGGGCCGGAGGTGGCGGCCCGGGGCGCTGCTGGCCGGGCCGGCCGCCCGGGCGAGGAGCCGGTCGTGCTCGGCGGCGAGCTGCGCCTCGCCGACGTCGTCGCGATCGCCGAGGGAGCCCCCGCCCGCTTCGGGGAGGGCGTGGCCGAACGGGTCCGCGCCTCCCGGGCGGTCGTCGAGGCCGCGCTCGCCTCAGGAGCGGTCGTCTACGGGGTGACGACGGGCTTCGGCAGCCTGGCCGAGGTCCGGCTCTCGCCCGAGCACGCTTCCGCCCTCCAGCACGGCCTCGTCCGCTCTCACGCCGTCGCCGTCGGCGACGAGCTCTCGGTCGAGGAGGTGCGGGCCATGCTCGCCCTTCGCGCCCACGTCCTCGCCCTCGGCTGCTCGGGGGTGCGGCTCGAGGTGGCCGAGCGCTTCCTCGAGCTGCTCGAGCACGGCATCTATCCGGTCGTGCCCGAGCAGGGCTCGCTCGGAGCCTCAGGCGACCTCGCTCCCCTCGCCCACCTCGCGCTCGGGGCCCTCGGCGAGGGGCGGGTGCGAGTGCGGGGAGGAAGCGAGGCGGTGCCGGCCGCGCCGGCCCTCGCGGCAGCCGGCCTCGCCCCGATCACGCTCGAGGCGAAAGAGGGGCTCGCCCTCATCAACGGGACCCAGGGCATGACGGCCGTCGGCGCCCTCGCCGCCCACCGAGCCGGGCGGCTCGCAAAGACCGCCGACGTCGCCGCCGCCCTCACGATCGAGGCGATCCTCGGGACGGACCGCGCCTTCGACCCCCGGGTGATCGGCCTCCGCCCCCACCCCGGCCAGCAGGCCTCCGCCCGCAACCTCGTCCGCCTCCTCGAGCGCAGCGAGATCCTCGCCTCCCACCGCGAGGGCCACCACATCGTGCAGGACGCCTACTCCATCCGGTGCGCTCCCCAGGTGCACGGCGCCCTTCGGGACGTGATCGCCAACACGGTGCGCACCCTCGAGGTCGAGATGGCGTCGGTCTCCGACAACCCCATCGTCCTTGCCGGCGACGGGGAGATCCTCTCGTGCGGGAACTTCCACGGCCAGCCCGTCGCGCATGCCTGCGACTCCCTTGCGGCTGCCCTCGTCAGCACCGCCTCGATCTCCGAGCGCCGGCTCTACCGGCTCCTCGACCCGAAGACGAGCAACGGGCTCGCGCCCTTCCTCGTCGGCGAGGCGGGCGTCAACTCCGGGTTCATGGTCTGCCAGTACACGGCGGCCTCCCTCGTCTCGGAGTCGAAGTCGCTCGCCCACCCGGCCGCCGTCGACTCGATCACCTCCTCGGCCGGGCAGGAGGACCACGTGAGCATGGGGATGATCGCCGCCCGCCACGCCAGGGCCTGCGTCGCCAACGCGGAGGCCGTCGTCGCCCTCGAGCTCCTTGCGGCGGCCCAGGGCTGCGAGCTGCGCGCCCCACTGCGGCCGGCCCCGGGCACCGGCGCCGCCCTTGGCGCCCTCCGCCGGAGGATCGCCCATCTCGACCACGACCGGGAGCTCAAGCCGGACGTCGACGCCGCGATCGAGCTCGTCCGCTCCGGCGAGCTGCTCGAGGCGGTCGAGGGCGAGATCGGAGCCCTCGAGTGAGCCCGGCCCGGCCGGCCGACCACGGGGCTCGCGTGGTGAGGGCGCCCCGGGGCGCCGAGCTCACCTGCCGGGGCTGGGCGCAGGAGGCGGCGCTGCGCATGCTCATGAACAACCTCGACCCCGAGGTGGCCGAGCGGCCCGAGGACCTCGTCGTCTACGGGGGCTCCGGCCGGGCCGCGCGCAGCTGGCAGGCCTTCGACACGATCGTGGCGACGCTGAGGGAGCTCGGCGACGACGAGACCCTCCTTATCCAGTCGGGCAAGCCGGTCGGCGTCTTCCAGACCCACGAGTGGGCGCCCCGGGTCCTCATCGCCAACTCGCTCCTCGTCCCGGACTGGGCGACGCCCGAGGAGTTCCGCCGCCTCGAGGCGAAGGGCCTCACCATGTACGGCCAGATGACGGCAGGCTCGTGGATCTACATCGGGACCCAGGGCATCCTGCAGGGCACGTACGAGACCTTCGCCGCGATCGGCGCCGCCCGCTTCGGCGGCTCGCTGAGCGGCCGCATCGTGCTCACCGCCGGCCTCGGCGGCATGGGCGGGGCCCAACCGCTCGCGGTGACGATGAACGGCGGGGTGGCGATCTGCGTCGAGGTCGACCCCCATCGGGCCCGGCGCCGCCTCGAGACGCGCTATGTGGACACCGTCACCGACGACCTCGCCGAGGCGGTCCGGCTCGCCACGGAGGCGGCCGGTGACCGCCGGCCGTTGTCGATCGCCCTCATCGCCAACGCGGCCGAGGTCGTGCCGGCCCTCGCCGCCTCGGACGTTGCGATCGACGTCGTGACGGACCAGACCTCGGCCCACGACCCGGCGACCTACATCCCCGCCGGCCTCTCCCTCGAGGACGCCGCCGAGCTACGCGCCCGCGACCTCGACGAGTACCTCCGGCGGGCGCGGGCCTCGATGGCCCGCCACGTCGAGGGGATGGTGGCCTTTCTCGACAAGGGCGCCGAGGTGTTCGACTACGGCAACGGGATCCGCGCCGAGGCGAAGGCCGAGGGGTACTCCCGGGCCTTCGACTACCCGGGCTTCGTGCCCGCCTACATCCGGCCCCTGTTCTGCGAGGGCAAGGGGCCGTTCCGCTGGGCGGCCCTCTCGGGCGACCCCGCCGACATCGGGGCGACCGACCGGGCGGTGATCTCCGCCTTCCCCGAGGCCGACGACCTGTTGCGCTGGATCCGGATGGCCGAGGACAAGGTCGCCTACCAGGGCCTCCCGGCTCGGATCTGCTGGCTCGGCTACGGCGAGCGGCACCGGGCGGGCCTTGCGTTCAACGACCTCGTGGCCTCGGGGGAGGTGCGGGCGCCGATCGTGATCGGCCGCGACCACCTCGACTCCGGCTCGGTCGCCTCGCCCTACCGGGAGACCGAGGCGATGGCCGACGGCTCGGACGCCATCGCGGACTGGCCCATCCTGAACGCCCTCCTCAACACGGCCTCCGGTGCCTCCTGGGTCTCGGTGCACCACGGGGGCGGGGTCGGGATCGGGCGATCGCTCCACGCCGGGGTCGTCGTCGTCGCGGACGGGAGCGAGCTCGCGGCCGAGCGACTCCGCCGCGTGCTCACGAACGACCCCGGCACGGGCGTGATGCGCCACGCCGATGCCGGCTATCGGTCCGCCCTCGACACGGCGCGGGAACGGGGGGTCTGGCTGCCCTCGGAGGGCCTCGGGCGGCCGGCGAGCTGGTGAGAGCGAGGGCTGCGGCGCCGTGAGCAGCCAGGGCGAGAGCCGGCTCCTGCGCCTCCCGGGCTTCGTGAACGCCCACTCGCATGCCTTCCACCGCGCGCTGAGGGGGCTGAGCGAGCTGCGCTCGGGCGACTTTTGGACCTGGCGCCAGCTCATGTACTCCGTGGCGGACCGGCTCGACCCGGACTCCTACCGGGAGCTCGCCACCTACGTCTATGCCGAGATGGTGCTCGCCGGGTGGACGGCGGTCGGCGAGTTCCACTACCTCCACCACGGTCCCGGGGGCACCCCGTACTCGGACCGCAACGAGATGACCTGGTCCATCCTCGAGGCGGCGCGCGTTGCCGGCATCCGCCTCACCGTGCTCGACGCCTGCTACCTGCAGGCCGGCGTGAAGGGCGAGGAGCTGAGCGGGGCCCAGCTCCGCTTCTCGGACGGGGACGGCGACAGCTGGAGCCGGAGGGTGACCGAGGCGGCCGAGTCGGGGCGCCTCGCGGCCGGCGAGGGCCGGGCGCGCCTCGGCGCGGCGATCCACAGCGTCAGGGCCGTCCCGCCCTCGGCGATGGGCTCGGTCGCCGCCTGGGCGGCCCACAACGACGCGCCCCTGCACGTGCACGTCTCCGAGCAGCGCCGCGAGAACGACGAGGCGCTCGCCGAGCTCTCCATGACGCCGACCGAGGTGCTGGTCGCGGCGGGAGCCGTCACCTCGGCGGCGACTGCCGTGCACGCCACCCATCTCACGGCGAGCGACGTCACCCGCTGGGGGTTCGCCCGGGCGAGCGTCTGCGCCTGCCCGACGACCGAGCGCGACCTCGGCGACGGCGTCGGCCCCTTCCCCGACCTTGTCGACTCGGGAGCTCGCCTTTGCCTCGGGAGCGACTCGCACGCCGTCGTCGACCCCTTCGAGGAGGCGCGCTCGCTCGAGACCCACTGCCGCCTCGTTGCCGAGCGCCGGGGCGTGTTCGGCGTCGACGCCCTCCTCCACGCGGCGAGCGCGGGCGGCGCCCGCTCCCTCGGATGGGATCCCGCCGCGATCGAGGGCCGCGACTACGTCGAGCTCCGCCTCGACGGCTCGCTGCCGCTCGCCGGCGGCGACACCTCGGAGGACGAGTCCCGCGCCCTCGCCGTGTTCGCGGCCGGGCCGGGCGACGTCGAGCGGGTCGTCGTCGGGGGCGAGACCCTCGTCGAGGGGGGCGAGCACGTCCGCCTCGGCCCGCGGCGAGCCGTCGCGGCCGGCCTGCGCCGGGCGATCCTGCGGGTGATCGAGTGAGCCGGCTCCTGCTCCGCTCGGCCCGCCTGTTCACCTCCCGCGAGCCCACCGGCGGCGTCATCGCGTCCGGTGCGCTCCTCGCCGAGGAGGGCCGCATCGCCGTCGTCGGCGAGGGCTCCGAGCTCCGGGAGGCGCTTCGAGCGGGCGGGACGGGCGAGATCGAGGAGGTCGACCTCGAAGGGGCCCTCGTGACACCGGGTCTCGTCGACGCCCACACCCATCCGGTCTACGGGGGGCACCGCTTCGCCGAGATCTCGGCACGATCGAGGGGCGCCTCCTACTCCGAGATCGCCCGCTCGGGGGGCGGGATCGCCTCGAGCGTCGCCGCGACGAGGGCAGCCGCGCCCGCCGAGCTCGAGCTCGGGGTGCGCTCGCGCCTCGAGGCATGGCTCGCCGGCGGCACCACGACGGTCGAGGCGAAGACGGGCTACCACCTCGACGAGGCCGGCGAGCTCTCCGACGTCCGGCTGCTCGCCGGCCTCGCCGAGCCCGCCTCCCGGTCGAGCGAACGGCTCCCGGCCGTCGAGGTGACCTACCTCGCCGGCCACGCCGTCGGGCCCGAGTGGGAGGGCGATCCCGACGGGTACGCGGCCGAGGTCGCGCGCTGGTCCGGCCCGGCCAAGGCGGCCGGAGCCCGCCACGCGGACGTGTTCTGCGACGCCGGCTACTTCACGGTCGACCAAGCACGCGTGATGCTCTCCGCCGCGAGGCAGGCCGGCCTGATCCCCCGCCTGCACGCCGACGAGCTCGCCCGCAGCCGAGGCGCCGAGCTCGCCGCCGAGCTCGGCTGCGCCTCGGCCGACCACCTCCTCTGTGTCGACGACCCCGGCATCGCCGCCCTTGCTGCCGCCGGGGTCGCGGCAACGCTCGCCCCGGTCACGGCCCTCGCCATGGGCAGGACACCGCCGGCCCGGGCGCTGCTCGACGCCGGAGTGACGGTCGCGCTCGGGAGCGACCACAACCCGGGCACCTGCGGCACGACCTCGATGAGCCTCGTCGTCGCCCTCGCCGTCGCCGAGCTCGGCCTCTCGGTGGACGAGGCCCTCGTGGCGGCGACGGCGGGCGGGGCCCGCTCGTTGCGCCGGCCCGACCGCGGCCGCCTCGAGCCCGGCCTGCGGGCCGATCTCGTGGCCTGGCCGGTGGACCACGAAGGCGCCTTTGCCTGGTCCTACGGGCTAGAGCCGACGGCCGTCTGGGTCGAAGGGACGCGGCGAGTCTGAGGGCTCACCGGAGCCGGCGCTCGACCCGTCCCGCGAGCGAGCCGGCGAGCTGCTCCCAGGACCGGTTCCCCTTCACCCACAGCCAGATCTCCCGCCTCGCCGAGGCGAAGGCCGCCTCGACCGCTTCCCTCGCCGGCCCCGCCCCGTCCTGCCATGCCCTCGCGGCGTGGGCCGCGAGGACGCGCGGGGCGCTGTCACGAGCCTGCGCCGGTGCCTGCCGGGCCGCCTCGCGCAGCACAGCGAGCAGCCCCGCCGGCTCGGCGAGCGGAGCGAGGCGGGGCGAACGCCGCCCGGCGAGGCGACCCGCCGTGCTCATTGCATCCAGGCCGGAGCCCGGTCAGTGCCCCCGTAGAAGGCGAGGTGCTCGTCGTAGGGGACGAACAGGGGCCCCTCGGGCTCGAAGGGCCGGTGCAGGGAGCCCCTCGCGACCTTCGCGTCGAGGCGGTCGAGCCGCTCGAGCGCCTCGGGAGAGTCGGGCTCGCGCACCTCGAGCTCCCCGGCCACGAGGGCGAGCGCCCGCGTCCCGGCGCCGGTGCGGGCGATGACGGTCGAGAGGCCCGGCCCCGACCCCACGCTGCCGACGGAGAGGTCGGCCGCCCGGCCGAGGAAGTCGCTGCACTCGTCGCACCCGGAAAGGGCGGCGCCGTGGAACGCCTTCACCGGCTCGTCGACGAGCACCTCCCCGTCGCGGTCGGTGACGACGAGGCGGCCATGGACCACGTCCACCTTCCCGACCCGGGCGAGGTCGACCCCGCGAGCGTCCTGCAGCTCGCGCACCATGAGCTTGGAGTAGTCGAAGCTCTTCGTGCAGTACAGGGCGATCGTGAGCACGACCGAGTCGACGCCGGAGCCGTGCGCGCCCCGCCGCCAGCGTCTCGCCTGCAGCGCCCGGAGGCCCTCGATCTCACACGGGGTGCCGACGAACGCGATCCGGGCGGAGGGATCGAGCCCCGCCCGGGCAAGGTCGAGGACAGAGAGGGCGAGCGTCTGGTTGTAGAAGCTCCCGGCGGCCTCCCGGATCTCCTCCGGCGTCGTGGCGAGGTGCGCCACACCCTTGCACGGCTGGGCGGGATCCTCGCGGGCCACAACCGCGCCGTCGATCTCCCCCGCCGCAAGGCAGGCGAGGAGGATGGCCGTGACGACGCCGCCGTCTTGGGCCGAGGGGGCGAAGCGAGGGCTCTCGGGGCGGACCCGGGCGGCAAGCAGCTGCTCCACCCGGCCGAGGCCGGAGACCTCAGGTCCTGGAGCGACCGTCGCGCATGCTCGCTCGTCGGGGACCTCGTCCGCGGCCGCGGCCGTCTCGCCAGAGGGCAGCCACGTCGCCTCGTAGCGGAGGCCGCCACGGGGGCAGAAGTCCCAGCAAAGGGAGCAGCCGGTGCACATCTTCACGAGCTCGGGCAGGTCGTTGCGGCCGATCCCGATGGAGTCGGTCGGGCAGGCGGCGACGCAGGCCCCGCAGCGGACGCAGCGATCGGCGTCGATCACGGCTGACGCGAGCTGCCAGAACCAGACCTTGCCGGGGGCCTCGGCCATCCCGCTCATCCGGGCCCTCTCCCGGGGATGGGAGAGCGCGACCGGCACCGGAGCGGTCATCGCGGTGAAAGGGCCGAGCCGGCCGGGCGGGGCCGGTGGTCGTGGTCGGGGCTGATGGCGGCGTGGACCTCGTCGAGGGGCGTCCGTCGGGCCCACTCGTGGAAACGCTCGTTGCCCGAGCGCTGCTCGATGAAGCGCTCGACGACGCGGGCGAGCGCCTCGGGCACCTCGGCCATGGGGAGGGCGCCTTCCACCCAGTCGCCAAAGCCGGCGTCCCTGCCGAGGCTCCCCCCGAGGCAGATGTCGACGGCCTCCACGATCTCGTCGCCGACGTGCGCCGTCTCGCCGCGGAACCCGATGTCGGCGATCTGGGGCTGGGCGCACGAGGCCGGGCAGCCCGAGAGGTGCAGGCGGATGACGTCGTCGAGGCGCCGGTCCCGGGTGCCCTGAGGGCCCCCGAACCGCCCGGCGAAGCGCCGGTCGAGCTCCCGGGCCCAGCCGAGGGCCCGGACCTTGGTCTCGACGATCGCGAACCGGCAGAGCTCGCTCCCGGTGCAGGCGACGACGCCGCGCTCGAAGGGCCCGGGGAACGGCGAGCACCGCTCGAGCAGCTCCTCGGCGAGGAGGTCGTCGAGCCGATCCTCGGCCACCCCGGTGATCACGAAGTTCTGGTCGTTCGCGAGCCGCACCTCACCCTCGCCGTAGCTCTCGGCGAGCCGGGCGAGCTCGATGAAGTCGGCCCCGGCCATCCTCCCGACTGGCACGGAGCAGCCGACGTACGAGCGGCCGGGCCGGTGCTCGGCGTGCACCCCGATGTGGTCGCCCCGGTAACGGCGGGTGAGCTCGGTGCCCGCCGGGCGGAGCTCGACCGCCGCCCGCCGCGCGAGCTCGAGTCGGATCCTCTCCGGCCCGAGCTCCTCGACGAGGTAGCGGAGCCTCGCCGTCCCGCGGTTCTCCCGGTTGCCGAGCTCCCCGAACAGCTGGGCGATCGCCCGGCAGAGCTCGACGGCCTCGTGCCGCCCGACGAAGACGTCGAGATCGGTCGCCATGCGGGGCCCGTCAGACAGGCCCCCGCCGACAAGGAGGTTGAAGCCGAGCTCGCCGCCCGGGCCCTCGGCGGGCCACAGGCCGACGTCGTTGATCTCGGCCTGGGCGCAGTCGTCGAGGCAGCCGGTGATCGACAGCTTGAACTTGCGCGGGAGGTTGGCGTACTCGCGGTTGCCGGTGAAGAAGTCGGAGACCGCACGGGCCACCGGTGAGGCGTCGAAGGCCTCGTCACGGTCGACACCTGCGACCGGGCACGAGACCACGTTGCGGGCCGAGTCGCCGCAGGCCTGCACGGTCGTGAGGCCGGCCGCCTCGAGACGGTCCCAGATCTCGGGCACCGTGCCGATCCGGACCCAGTGGAGCTGGACGTCCTGGCGGGTCGTGAGGTCGCCGTACCGGGCGCCCCAGACCGGGTGCTCCGCCGGCGCCTCGGCGTACTGCTCGATGAGCTCGCCGATCACCCGCACCTGGGCGGCTCTGAGCCGTCCGGCCGGGACCTTCACCCGCAGCATGAAGGCGTCGCCGCCCTGGCGCTGGGGGTAGATCCCGACCCACTTCAGCCGCTCGGTCTCGCCCGGCACCGCCGCGATCGCCGCCGGGCCCTCGTGGGCGTACCGGCTCCGGACGGCCTCGGCCACCTCGAGCGGGTGCCGCTCGAGCTTCCACTGCTCGACCTGGTTGAGCGGCTCACCCCGCCGCAGGAGGAATTCCATCGTCGCGCTCGCTGTCGCCAGGGCGTCAGAGGTGCAGGCCGCACTCGGTCTTGTCCTGCCCGGGCCACCGCCCCTCGCGCGGGTGGTGGCCGGCGGCGACCGGCTGTGTCGTCGGCGCGCAGCCGATGGAGACGTAGCCGACGTAGGTGAGGGGGTGCAGGGGGAGCCCGTGCTCGGCGAGGTACTCGTCGACGTCCTCGTCGGACCAGGTGGCAAGCGGGTTCACCTTCACCATGTCCCGAGCCGCGTCGACGCCGGCGATGGGGGCGCCGGCCCGCTCGGGGGTGTCGACCCTCTTCAGGCCCGTGACCCAGGCCCCTCGCCCGGCGATCGCCCGCGCGAGCGGCTCGACCTTGCGGACCTGGCAGCACCCGTCACTCCCGCAGGGCTGGACGTCGGGCGCAACCTCGGGGTGGGTGACCGTGAGGTTGAGGCCCCAGCTCGTCCGGAGGTGCTCGACGAAGGCGAGCGTCTCGGGGAAGTGGTACCCGGTGTCGAGGAAGACGATCTCGGCATCGGCCTTCACCTTGCGCACGAGGTCGACGAGGACGACGTCCTGGAACGAGCTCGCCACGATGGCGTCGTCGCCGTAGCGCGCGAAGGTCCACTCGACGGCCGCGGCGGCGGCGTCCCGGACCGGGAGCGTCTCCCACTCCGCCGAGAGCCGGGCGAGCTCCGCCTCGAGCCCATGCTCCGGAGCCGGGCCACCGTCGCCCTCGACCTGGCCGGTCCTCGCCGGGGTCGTGCCGTCGCTCACCTCACCACCTGCCTTCCCTCTCGGCCCCGCCGCTCTGGCACGCCGCCTGCTGCTCGCGCCTTTCCGCCGGGCACTCATCCCACGGTACTATACATGACTAAACTGATCATATTTTGCGACTTTCGACACCCATGCCCGAGCCCACCTCGACCCGACCCCTGCGGCTGTTCCACGTCGCGCTCCGGCTCGAGGGCGAGCGTTGCCTCGTGGTCGGAGGAGGGGCCGTGGCGGCGCGCAAGGCCGGAGCGCTCCTCGAGGCCGGGGCGAGGGTGACCGTCGTCGCCCGCTCGACCGGCCCCGACCTCGAGGCCCTCGAGGCGGCGCCGACCGGGGGACGCCTCGAGGTGCTCCGGCGGGCCTACCGGGCCGGCGAGGCGGCCGCGCTGCCCGCGAGCGCTCCCCTCGAGCCGCAGGCGTGCGCCGGCGAGCGCCCGGGGTACCGCCTCGTGATCACGGCGACCGGCGTCGCCGAGGTCGACCGGGAGGTCTCCCTCGACGCCCGGCGCGCAGGGATCCTCGTGAACGCCGCCGACGACCCCGACCAGTGCACCTGGATCATGCCGTCGGTCGCCCGGTGCGGCGACGTCTCGGTCGCCGTCTCGACCGGAGGGGCGAGCCCCTACGGCGCCCGGTGGGTGCGGGAGCGCCTCGAGCCCCTCCTCGACGAGAGCGTCGCCGAGATGGTGGCGCTCCTCGGGCGGGCGCGCCGGGAGATCAGGAGCGCGAGGCGGCCGACCGAGGGCCTCGACTGGGAGGGGCTCGCAGCGTCGCTCTGGCCCCTCGTCGAGGCAGGGCGGTCGAGCGAGGCCGCCGACAGCCTGAGCGCCTTCGTCGCCGCCGCGGCCGAAGCGAAGAGGCCCTGAGGCACTATCTTCGGCCGGCGTGACCGCCGACGGGATCGACCTCGCCCACGTCCCGCGGCACATCGCCTGCGTCATGGACGGCAACGGCCGCTGGGCGCGAGCCCGGGGCCTCCCGCGCACCGAGGGCCACGCCGCTGGCGAGGAGGCGATGTTCGACGCCGTCGAAGGCGCCCTCGAGGTCGGCGTCGAGTGGCTCACGATGTTCGCCTTCTCGACCGAGAACTGGCGGCGGCCGCCCGACGAGGTCCGGTACCTCATGAACTTCAACGAGCGGGTCCTCTCGGCCCACCGGGACGACCTCGACCGCAAGGGGGTGAGGATCCGCTTCGCCGGGCGCCGCGACTGGCGGGTGCCCCGCCGCATCGTCCGCCACATGGACGAGACGGCCGCCATGACCGAGCGCAATCGGCGGATGACCCTCACGATCTGCTTCAACTACGGGGGCAGGGCCGAGATCGTCGACGCCGTGCGCTCCCTTGTCGCCGAGGGCGCCGACGCCCGCCGGATCGACGAGCGCTCGATCCGCTCCCGGCTGTACTGGCCCGACCTGCCGGACCCCGACCTCGTGGTGCGCACCTCCGGCGAGTACCGGATCTCGAACTTCCTCCTCTGGCAGCTCGCCTACTCCGAGCTGTACTTCACCGACGTGCTCTGGCCCGACTTCCGGCGCGAGGACCTCTTCGCGGCGATCCGGGAGTACCAGCGACGCGAGCGCCGCTATGGCGGTGTGAGAGGGTGAGGGCATGAGCGAGGCCGGCCCCGGCGGCGACGACGGCTCGGAGGAGGTCCTTCCCGAGCTGCAACCGGTCGTGATCCGCTGGCGCCTTCGCGACCACATCGGCGTCGTCTCCGGGGTCGTGCTCGGGCTCGTCGCGCTCGCCGTCCTCGTGCTCATCGCGGCGGCGGGGGACCCCGGGGCGCTCGGGATCCTCGTCGTGATCGTGATCGGGGTCGCCCTCATCTTCTTCGGGAGCCAGCTCCACGGTTCGCGCGGCCGGCGCTGAGCGGCCCTAGCCTGCTCGCGGTGGCGACGTTCAAGGACGACGGCGTCGTGCTGCGCACGATCAAGCTCGGCGAGGCCGACCGCATCGTGACCTTCGTCACCCCCGGCCACGGCAAGGTGAGGGCCGTCGCGAAGGGCGTGCGCAAGCCGAAGAGCAAGCTGGCGGGCCGCCTCGAGCCCATCACGCACGTCTCGATGATGTGCTGGAAGGGGCGGGAGCTCGACGTCGTCACCCAGGCCGAGGTGGTCGACTCGTTCCGGGCGATCCGCGAGGACCTCGACCGGATGCCGGCCGCCTTCACGATGCTCGAGACGGCCGACCTCGTCGCAGTCGAGCGCCAGCCGGCGCCAGAGCTCTTCCGCGTGCTGACCGGGGCGCTGCGCGCTCTCGAGGAGGCCCCGGCACCCGTCCTGCTCGGGGCCTTCCTCCTGCGCATGCTCGCCGTCGAGGGTGTTGGCCCGGTCGCCGACCGCTGCACCTCCTGCGGCGGGGACGGCCCGCTCGTCGCCTTCGACGAGCAGGTGGGCGGGTTCCTCTGCCGGGAGTGCCGCAGCGGCCGCGCCGTCGACGCCGAGACGGTCGAGCTCGTCCGGCTGATCCTCGGCGGGCGGCTGAGGGCGGCCCTCGCGGCTCCGGCGAGCCGGGCCACGGCCGAGGTCGAGCGGCTCGCCACCGTGGCGATGGAGCACCACCTCGACCGCAGGCTGCGATCGGCGCACCTCGCGCCGGGCACCCGCTGACGGGGCCCGGCGCCCGTGCCCGCCGGCTCCGCCTGGACCCTCGTCGCAGGGCGCGTCCTCACCCCCGACGAGGAGCTCGCCCCCGGCGCCGTGACGCTCGACCGGGTGGCGGGGGTCGTGACCGAGCTGACCGCGCTCGACCCGTCGGCCGGCCGGGGCGGCTGGCCGGCCGGTGCCGTCGATCTCGGCGACCGCGTCGTCGTGCCGGGTTTCGTCGACGTGCACACCCATGGCGGCGCCGGTCGCTTCGTGAACGGCGACGACCCCTCGGAGGTGGCGGCCGACCTCGCCGAGATCGGCCGCTTCTTCGCCGCCCACGGCACGACCGCCTTCGTGGCGACGACCGTCTCCGACAGCCGGCGGCGGACGCTCGCGACGTTGCGGGGCATCGCCGAGGCCCGTGCCAGGGACGCAGCAGCGGCGGCCGGACCGGCCGGCGCACGGGTCGTGGGCGCGAACCTCGAAGGCCCCTTCATCGCTCCGGCGAGGATGGGGGCGCACACCCGGACCAAGCTGCGACCGCCCGACCGGGCGGAGCTCGACGAGTGGATCGACGCCGGCGCCGGCGCGGTCCTGCTCGTCACCCTCGCACCGGAGCTGCCCGGTGCCCTCGAGCTCGTCGAGCACGCCCGCCGGCGCGGCGTGCAGGTGGCCGTCGGCCACACCGACGCCGACTTCGCCACGGTCCGGCGCGCCTTCGAGGCCGGCGCCACGCACGTGACCCACCTGTTCAACGCGATGTCGCCGCTGCACCACCGTGAGCCGGGGGCCGTCGGCGCCGCCCTCGTCACGCCGGGCGTCACGCTCGAGGTCATCGCGGATCTCGAGCACGTCCACCCGGCCGCTCTCTGCCTGGCGGCGCGCTCGGCACCAGGGCGGCTCGTCGCCGTCACGGACTCGGTCCCGGCCGCCGGCCTCGGCGACGGGCGGCACCCGCTCGGCGACCGGGACGTGGTGGTGGCGGGAGGTCGGGTGGTGCTCGCCGACGACCCCGCCACCCTCGCCGGGAGCGTGCTCACGATGGACCGCGCCCTCGCGAACCTGGCCGGTCCGGCCGGGCTCGGCTGGCACGATGCGCTCCGGGCCGTCACCTCGACCCCGGGCGCCATCGTCGGCGGAGGGCATGGGCGGATCGAGCCGGGAGGGCCGGCCGACCTCGTCGTGCTCGAGGCGGACCTGCGGGTCGCGGCGACGATCGTCGGCGGCCGGCCCGTGCACGACCCGGGAGGGCTGTTCGCCTGAGCCCGAGCGGACCGATCGCGCACGCTCGGCGGGAACGGGGCAGGATGGTGCGATGGAGTCGCTCTTCGGCCGCTACGAGGCGGCCACCCTCCTCGCCGTCGAGCGAGCCAACGGAGGCGAGGCGGCTCCGCTCGAGCAGGTGATCGCCGCCTTCGAGCAGCTCTTCGGGGCACTCGCGACGGCGGCGACGATGGCTGAGTCCACCTCGCTCCTCGTCGATGCCGGCCTCGTCGAGTGGGGGGTCGGCGGCCTCGGCCTCACCGTCGAGGGCCGCCGGGCGATCCGGCGCTCCGGCGCCCACTTCGATCCCGAGCTGCCCGAGAAGGTGGAGGCCCGGCTCTCGCTCATCGAGGAAGAGGACCTGGCGCCCGAGGGAGAGCTGGCGTCCCCCAGCGAGGACGACTTCATCGAGGCGCTCCGGGCCCTCGGCCGGGGCGGCTTCGAGGTCGCCCCTCCTGCCGAGGAGGGCCCGACCCTCTCCCCGAGCCGGATGGCCGGCCACCTCACGCTCGCCCCGAGGCTCCTCTCGGGGCTGCCGGGCGGCTTCGGCATCAAGGTGGAGGTGCCCGGGATGCCAGAGCCGAGGCCCGCGCCGCCACGGCCGGAGGCCGCACCGGCCACACCGCCGTCGCCCCCTTCGGTCCGACCCGCCGAGCCGGCGCCGGCGGGAGAGGACGGAGGGGCTCCCGAGGTGTGAGCGATCCCCACCTGAGCGGCGCGCGCTGCTCAGCGCCGGGACACCGGGGCTGGCCTCTCCCTGCGCCGTCGGCGTGATCCCGGGCGCCCGCCCGGTGCGCCCTCCGCCCTACGCGCCGACGAGGGCCGGGTCGTCCGGCCGGGCCTCGAGGTGGAGCTGGCGCCCTTCGACGACCGTGCGGTAGGCGGCCTCGTAGCCAAGGACCATCCGCGACAGGTCGAAGTGCTCCTTCGCCCACGCCCGGCAGCGGCGCCGGTCGAGCTGCTCGGCGATCTCGACAGCGGAGACGAGCCCGTCGAGATCGTCCACCACGAGGCCGCTCAGGCCGTGGGCGACGACCTCTGGCACGCTGCCGCGCCTGCACGCGACGACGGGCGTCCCGCAGGCCATCGCCTCGACCATGACGAGGCCGAACGGCTCGTCCCACTGGACGGGGAAGAGCAGTGCGCTCGCACCCGCGAGCAGCTCGCGCTTGGTGGCGGCGTCGGCCTCACCGACGAACTCGATCCCGTTCCCGAGGCGAGGCGCGACGGCGGCCTCGAAGTATGCCCGCTCAGGCGCCTCGTTCAGCTTGCCGGCGAGCAGGAGCCGCCGCTTGGTCCGCCGCGCCACCTCGATGGCGAGATGGGCGCCCTTGTCGGGGTGGAAGCGGCCGAGGAAGAGCAGGTAGCCGCCGTCGCCCTCGCCGAGCGGGAACGAGGCGACGTCGACGCCGTTGTGGACGGTCGCGAGCCAATTGAGCTCGGGACGGATCCGGCGCTGGGCGTCGGAGATCGCGACGACCTCGACGGTGGCCCCGAGCCGGGCCAGGTAGTCGCCGGGCTCGCCCGTCACCGGCCCGTGGGCCGTGACGACGGTGGGGACGGGCCACGCCCGGGCGAGGAGGGGGCCGGCCAGGGTGTGGTCGTGCACCACGTCGAGCTCGGCCTTCTCGAGCGCCGCGGCGGCCGCCGCCGCGTGGAGCACCTCCGGCATCGGCTCGCCGAGGCGGGAGGACGGCGGCTCGGGGAAGACGGCGACGTACCGCTGGGCGTTCGTGCCCGGCGCGCCGGCGCCGACGAGGGTCACCTGGTGGCCCCGGGCGACGAGGCCGTCCACGAGGCCGGCCACCATCGCCTCGATCCCTCCATAGCCGACCGGCGGGATCGCGAACCACGGAGGGGCGATCATGCCGATGCGAAGTGGCGGGCCGCCCGCGTCCTCCGCCCTCTCGTCGATGAGCTCTGGGGTCGAGACCTCCATCACGATCGCCCTCCTTCGTCCTCCGTTCTCTCGTCCTCTCCCGCCGCCCTCCCGGCGGCCGGCTCCGCCACGGCCCGCCGGCTCGCCGCTGCGCCGTTGCGCCGCTCGCGCATCTCGGCCAGCTCCACCTCGAGCGCCGCCACCCGGTCGCGAAGGTCGAGGACCTGGCGGACCCCGGCCACGCTCACCCCTTCGCGCATGAGGCTGCGGGCGTCGATCAGGCGCTCGAGATCTGCCCGGCTGTAGAGGCGCTGGTCACCGCCGCTACGCGTCGGCGTGACGACACCCATGGCGTCGAGCCGCCGGAGGAACCATGGCTGGACTCCGAGCAGGCTCGTCACCTGGCCGACCGTGTAGCGAGGCGCCCGGTCGTCGCTGAGCGCAGCCCCGAGGGCAGCCCGCTCACGGCGGCGGGCGTCGTCGCCGCCTTCTGGCTGGGGCTCTCGTCTGCGCACCTGCTGTCTCGCCGGCATCGACATGGCAACACGGGTTCGGGTCGTCGGGATCGGTCACGTTCCTATTACCTACCTTCTTACTTTTCTGTGAGCTATCTTGTCAACATGGTCGAACAGCGTGCGGCCCGGCGGGAGGCCGCCACGGCGGCTCCCCTCCCCGGCAGCGAGCACCGGGGCGGGGAGGCGCCCGGCCATTCGGGCTTCGGCGCCGAGTCGCCGGACCGGGCGGGCCAGGTCCTCGTCGAGGGGACGACCTTCGTCGTGAGCGGGCCCGGCGGCGACATCGACGGGCCGGGCCAGGGGCTGTTCGTCCGGGACGCCCGCGTGGTCTCGCGGTGGTGCCTCCGGATCGACGGCAAGCCGGTGGGCGCCCTCGGCGGGTTTCGCTCCGAGCCGTTTGCCGGGGTCTTCGTCGGGAGGGGCCAGGTGCGCGACGGCCACCTCGAGCCGACGCTGCTCGTCGAGCGGCGGCGGTACGTCGGCACCGGCATGCGTGAGGACCTCGTCCTGCGCAACTTCGGCGGAGAGGCCGCCGGGGTCACCGTCGCCCTCGAGGTGGGCGCCGACTTCGCCGACCTGTTCGCGGTGAAGCTCGGCGAGGCGGGCGAGGGCTCCCGGGTCGAGGTGACCGCAGCGGGCGAGGAGTGGACGGCCACCGGCCGCCAGGGCTCCCACGACCGCGCCGTGCACGTGAGGGCGCTCGGGGCGACGGCGACCGCCGAAGGGCTCGTGTGGCGGGCGGTCGTCCCACCCCATGGGCAGTGGCGGGCCTCGATCGCGGCCGCCACCGAGCTCGACGGCGAGCTGCTCCCGATGCGCTTCCCGCTCGACACCCCCGTCGAGCACGCCGCTCCCGTGCGCAGCATCGCCGAGTGGCAGCGGGCGACGGCGAGGGTGCGCTCAGACTCGCTCGCCCTCGACCTCACCATCAAGCGGAGCGAGGACGACCTCGCCTCGCTGCGCCTCGCGGACCCGACGGAGCCCGACCTCACCGTCATCGCGGCGGGGGCGCCGTGGTTCATGGCCCTGTTCGGGCGCGACTCGCTCATCACGAGCGCCCTCACGATGGCGCTCAACACCGAGATCGCCACCGGCAGCCTGCGCGCGCTCGCCCGGCACCAGGGGAGGGCCCTCGACCCGCTGAGCGAGGAGGAGCCGGGCAAGATCCTCCACGAGCTCCGCTTCGGCGTCGACGTGTCCTTCGCCCTCGGCGGGGCCGAGCGCTACTTCGGGTCGGTCGACGCGACGCCGTTGTTCGTGCTCCTCCTTGGCCAGCTGGCGAGGTGGGGGGCGGACCCCGAGGTGGTCGACGCCCTGCTGCCGGCCGCCGACGCCGCCCTTGCCTGGATCGACGCCTACGGGGACCAGGACGGCGACGGCTACGTCGAGTACCGGCGCAGCACGGACCGGGGACTTCGCAACCAGGGCTGGAAGGACTCGGCCGACGGCGTCAACTTCGCCGACGGCACCCTCGCCGAGCCGCCGATCGCTCTCGTCGAGGTCCAGGGCTACGTCTACGGCGCCTTCTGCGCCCGGGCCGAGCTCGCGGCGAGGCGGGGCGACGAGGAGGCGGCGTCCCACTGGGCAGAGCGGGCGAGGGGCCTCAAGGCTCGTTTCAACAAGGATTTCTGGCTCTCCGACCGGGGCTATTTCGCCGTGGGTCTCGACGCAGCCAAGCGCCCCATCGACGCCCTCGCCTCGAACATGGGGCACGCGCTCTGGGCCGGGATCGTCGACGCCGAGAAGGCGGCCTCCGTCGCCGGCCACCTCTGCTCGCCGGAGCTGTTCAGCGGCTACGGCATCCGCACGCTCGCCACCTCGATGGGCGCCTACAACCCGGCCAGCTACCACAACGGCTCGGTGTGGCCGCACGACACCGCCATCTGTGTGGCCGGCCTCGTGAGCTACGGCTTCACCGAGCTCGCGACGAAGGTGGCGACCGGCCTGCTCGAGGCGGCGTCCTACTTCTCCGGCCGCCTGCCCGAGCTGTTCTGCGGCTTCGACCGGAGCGAGGTGCCCGGTCCCGTGCCCTACCCGGCGAGCTGCTCGCCGCAGGCGTGGGCCTCCGCCGCGCCCGTCGGGGTGCTGACCGCCTTGCTCGGCCTCGAGCCGGACGTCCCCGCAGGGGTCGTCCGCCTGGCACCGGCCCTCCCGCCGGAGTGGGGCGCACTTACGATCGAGGACGTCCCCCTTGGCCGCGAACGCCTCAGCGTCGCCGTGGGAGCCGACGGCACGCTGCGCTGCTCCGCTCCGGCCGGCCTGCGGCTCGACCTCCGTCCCAGGTAGCCGGGCAGGTGGTCCGGCCTCCTGGTCGTGCCGGCGCACCCTCAACGAGGAGCTGAGGCCACTGGCAGGTCCAGCCAGCCCGTGCGGACCCGCCAGTGGCGCCCGGCCCGAAGGTGCGCAACGACTGCCCGCTCGAGCGTGGTGCGCTGCGCGAGGCGGTCGAGAGGATGGTCGGCCGCCACCCTGAACACGAACTCGAGGATGCTCGCGTCCCCGTCGAAGAAGCCGGGGAGGAGCTCGAAGCGACGCTGGAACATGACGATGTTGGACGTCTCGGGAAGGTAGTCGGCGAGCTGGTCGTCGAGGAGCCAGGAGACACAGGTCGCCACTCGACGCTGCCCGACGGGGTAGTGGCGCCCGAAGTACTCCGCGGCGCGCTCGAGTGAGGCCTCCACCGCCGCGTGATCGAGCGGCGCTCCCTCGGGGATGTGGATCCCGAGGCAGGGGTCGCCCGGGCGGAAGCCAGGGCCCATCTCGGCGGCGACCTCAGGCGGGTACCAGGGCGGAGCCTGGTCGCTCACCTGCAGGGTGAGCCGGTTGAACTGGAGGCGGCCGAGGTCGGTGAGCTCGGCCCGCAGCGCCAAGGTGACCCACCAGGCCGCCTCGATGCCCGTGCAGCCGTGCACTCTCCGGTGGATCGCCATGTGGCGGGCGACGTCGGCGAGCGACTCGATCGCGGTCGCCTCGGGCTCGCCTCGGGCCGCCCGCCAGGCCAGCGTGAAGGGCATCGTGGCGAGGGCGACGTGGATGAAATGGCAGCGCAGCGCCACCGGATGCCGCTCGCCCTCGAACGAGGGCCAGACGCCTCGCCTCGCGTCGGGATCCCCCATCGCGGCCACGAGGCGATGGACCTCGCGCTCGAGGCACCACCAGCTCTCGTCGCCGGGGTGGGGAAGGGTGGCGAGCACGTCGGCGGCGTCGGCCTCCGGCACCCCGAGGAGGGCGAGCCGCTCGGCGGCGACCGCCTCGGTGAGCGGCTCGGGCGCCAGCTCCGGCGGAGGGGGGCCGACCGCCTCGAGCTCAGCGAGCCACAAGTGGGCGAACGTCCCCGGCCGGATCCCGAGGCGATCGGCGACCTGCTCGGCGCCGGGCCCGAGCGAGGCGCTCACGGGGCCGGGGCCGCTTCGGCCCCCTGCCAGACCCTCGACTGGCCCGGCGTCGGCCCGGAGAGCGGGCGGTAGTTCACCCCCATGGCGCGAAGCCGCCCGAGGTGGGCGGCGAGCCGGGCCTCGAACTCGGCGAAGTCGCGCTCGGGTGGCGACCACGCCACCTCGGCCGAGGCGCACAGCCTCGGGAAGTAGAGGTACTCGGCGTGCTCGGGAGTCGAGACGTACTCGGTCCACAGCTGCGCCTGGAGGCCGAGCACGTGGTGGCGGTGCTCGGCGGGGATCGATGCGACCGGGTCGTAGGAGTAGACGCGCTCGAGGCTCGTCGCGGCGAGGATCGCGACCGGCTCGGCCGGGCTGTCCTCGTAGGCCCAGTCGAAGTAGAGCCACTGCTGGGGGGCCATCACCACGTCGTGGCCGGCGGCCGCGGCGGCGATCCCGCCCTCCTCTCCCCGCCAGGACATGACGACCGCGTCCTCGGGGGCGCCGGCATCGAGGATCTCGTCCCAGCCGACGAGGGTGCGCCCGAGGCGGCGGAGGTGCCCGGCGATCCTCGCGGTGAACCACCCCTGGAGCTCCGCCGGCGAGCTCATCGAGTGCTCCGCCATGAGCTGCGCCGCACGCCGGTTCTCTGGAGCCTCCCACTCCTTGGTCGGGCACTCGTCGCCGCCGATGTGGAGGTGGGTCCCGGGGAAGATCCCGGCCACCTCGGTCAGCACCTCCTCGCAGAACCTCACCGTCTCCTCCTCGAGGTTGAGCACGTGCGAGGAGATCCCCCAGCGGGTGCGCACCTCGAGCGGCCTGCGGCCGTTGCCGAGCTCGGGGTAGGCGGCGATCGCGGCCGCCATGTGGCCCGGCATGTCGATCTCGGGCAGCACGGTGACATGCCGCTCGGCGGCGTAGGCGACGAGCTCCTCGAGGTCCTCGCGCTGGTAGAAGCCCCCGTGCGGCCGGCCGTCGCCCTGGGGCGGCTCGCTCCAGTGGTTGAGTGGGGACTCCCGCCGCCACGCGCCGACCTCGATGAGGCGGGGGTAGGCCGGCACCGGCACCCGCCAGCCCTGATCGTCGGTCAGGTGAAGGTGGAGGACATTGAGCTTGTGCACAGCGGCGAGGTCGACGAGCCGGAGGAGGAAGGGCAGCGGCATGAAGTGCCGCGCCACGTCGAGGTGGACGCCCCGCCAGCGACAGCGCGGCCCGTCCTCCACGACGGCCTCCGGCACGTCGATCGGAGGACACGGGTCCGGCGGCAGCGCAGCGGAGCGGTAGAGCGCGTCAGGAAGGAGCTGGCGCAGTGTCTGGAGGGCGTAGAACGCCCCCGCGGGGGCTCCGGCCGTGACCCGCACCCGGCCTCCGCCGACCTCGAGGCGGTAGGTCTCCTCGACGCCGCCGAGGGCGCTCGGCCCGCACCCGGGGACGGCGACCTCGCCCGCCCGCAGCTCGATGGTGGCGGCCCCGCCCGGAACGAGCGCGGAGGTCTCGAGGCCGACCTGCCAGCCGGTGGCGGCCTCGAGCTGGCGGCGGAACCAGCGGGCGACGGGCTCGAAGCCGGCGCCAGGCTCGCAGCCAAGGGCGAGCCCATCCGCGAGCCTCGCCCCTACGCCCGACCCCCAGGACACCGAGCGCGGGCGGGGGAGGAGGGCCGGGTGCGTCACGTGGTCCGAAGGCGGCATCTCCTCACGTTGGCACACTCGAGGGCTCGAGGGGCCGGACCGGCGGCCGGCCCGAGCGGCCACGGGACGGCCCGCGGCGCCCGACTAACCTTCGCCCATGACGAGCCAGGCCTCTGCGTCCGCGCCCGCACCCGAGCCGCAGACCGAGCAGGGCGGCGAGGCAGAGCCGAATCCCGAGCTGTTCGACGCCATCGTCAACCTCTGCAAGCGGCGGGGGTTCGTCTTCCCCTCTGCCGAGATCTACGGCGGGATGCGCTCAACCTACGACTGGGGGCCGCTCGGCGCCTTGCTGCTGCGCAACGTGAGGGAGGCGTGGTGGCGGGCGACCGTGCAAGAGCGCGACGACGTCGTCGCCATCGACGCCGCCATCCTCACGAACCCGAAGGTCTGGGAGGCCTCCGGCCACCTCGCCACCTTCGCCGACCCGATGGTCGACTGCCGCAACTGCAAGGAGCGGTGGCGGGCCGACCACATCGGCGACACCTGCCCGAAGTGCGGCTCCCACGACCTCACCGAGGCCCGCCCGTTCAACCTCATGTTCAAGACCTTCGTCGGCCCGGTCGAGGAGGAGGCCGCGATCGCCTACCTCCGGCCCGAGACGGCCCAGGGCATGTTCGTGAACTTCCTCAACGTCCTCCAGACGACCCGCAAGCGGCCGCCGTTCGGGATCGCCCAGATCGGGCGGTCGTTCCGCAACGAGATCACGCCCGGGAACTTCGTGTTCCGGACAAGAGAGTTCGACCAGATGGAGCTCGAGTTCTTCGTGCCGCCGGCCGAGGCGGCGGGGTGGTTCGAGTACTGGTGCGACGAGCGGCTCGCCTGGCACCGGCGCTACGGGATCCCCGACCGCCTCCTCAGGCTCCGCCAGCACGAGACCGAGGAGCTCTCCCACTACTCCGCCGCCACGGCCGACATCGAGTTCCTCTTCCCGTGGGGCTGGGGCGAGCTCATGGGCATCGCCAACCGCACCGACTACGACCTCACGGCGCACTCGCAGCACTCCGGCCAGCGCCTCGAGTACTTCGATCAGTCGACCGGCGAGCGCTACGTGCCCTACGTGATCGAGCCCGCCCAGGGGCTGACCCGCACGGCGATGGCCTTCCTTCTCGCCGCCTACGACGAGGACGTCGTCGCCGGCGAGCGCCGGACGGTGCTGCGCCTCCACCCGCTCATCGCTCCCTACCAGGTCGCCGTGCTGCCCCTCTCGAAGAAGGAGACGCTGACACCGCTCGCACGCGAGGTGCTGCACCGGCTCCAGCGGCACTGGATGTGCGACTACGACGAGACGCAGGCGATCGGGCGGCGCTACCGCCGCCAGGACGAGATCGGGACGCCGTACTGCGTCACGATCGACTTCGACTCGCTCGACGACGATCAGGCCACGGTGCGGGAGCGGGACTCGACCGCGCAGGTCCGGGTGCCGATCGCCGACCTCGTGAAGGTGCTCTCCGAACGGCTGGCCGACCCCGGGGCCTGACCTGGAGACGGCGCGGCGCCGGGATCGCCCAGGCGTTGGCGAACTGGGGTGGTCGTTAGCATCGGCCGGGTTCGGATCGCGGAGGAGAGCACTGATGTCCTACGTCTACGACTTCGACCACTCGCACCCACGGCCGCCGATGGAGATGAAGGATCTCCTCGGGGGCAAGGGGGCCAACCTGGCGGAGATGACGTCGGTGCTCGGTCTCCCGGTGCCCCACGGCTTCACGATCTCGACGGATGCCTGCCGGGCCTACATCGAGCGGGGATGGCCGGACGGGCTCTCCGGCGAGGTGGCCGAGCACCTCGAGCGGCTCGAGCAGAGCATGGGCCGCCGGCTCGGTGACCCTTCGGATCCCCTCCTCGTCTCCGTGCGCTCGGGGGCCAAGTTCTCCATGCCCGGGATGATGGACACGGTGCTCAACCTCGGCCTCAACGACGAGTCGGTCGAGGGCCTCGCGCGCCAGACGAGCGACGAGCGCTTCGCCTTCGACTCCTACCGGCGCTTCGTGCAGATGTACGGGCGGATCGTGCTCGGCATCTCCGGCGAGGTGCTCGACGAGCCGCTCGAGCGGGCCAAGGAGGCCGCAGGCGCCCGCACCGATGCCGAGCTCCCGGCCGACACGCTGCGAAAGCTCGTCGAGGAGCTGAAGCAGACCGTCGAGCGAGCGACCGGCCACCCGTTCCCCGAGCGTCCCGAGGACCAGCTCCGGGGCGCCATCGAAGCCGTCTTCGGCTCGTGGAACGGGGCGAGGGCGATCGCCTACCGGGTCCGCGAGCGCATCCCGCACGACCTCGGCACCGCCGTCAACGTCCAGGCGATGGTCTTCGGCAACCGGGACGACAACTCGGGCACCGGGGTCGGTTTCACCCGCGACCCGGCCACAGGGGCCCAGGGCGCCTACGGCGACTTCCTCGTGAACGCCCAGGGGGAGGACGTCGTCGCCGGCATCCGCAACACCGAGCCGCTCTCCGCGCTCGAGCACCGGTTCCCCCAGATCTACGCCGACCTCATGGACATCTTCGCCCGCCTCGAGGCGCACTACCGCGACATGTGCGACACGGAGTTCACCATCGAGCAGGGCAAGCTCTGGATGCTGCAGACTCGCGTCGGCAAGCGGACAGGGCGGGCAGCGCTCCGGATGGCGGTCGACATGGTGGACGACCCGGTCATCCGCCTCACGCGCTCCGAGGCGGTGCAGCGCATCACGGCCGAGCACATCGACCAGGTGCTCCACCCCCAGTTCGCAGAGAGCTCGGTCGTGCCGCTCACCAAGGGACTCGGCGCCTCACCGGGCGCCGCCGTCGGAGCGGTCGTGTTCTCCGCCGACGACGCCGCCGCCAAGGCGGCCGCCGGCACGAAGGTGATCCTCGTGCGCAACGAGACGAGCCCCGAGGACGTGCACGGCATGCTGGCCGCCGAGGGGATCCTCACCGCACGGGGCGGCCTCGTCTCGCACGCCGCCGTCGTGGCCCGGGGCTGGGGCAAGCCTGCCGTCGTCGGTGCGGAGCAGGTGCGGATCGACACCGCCGCCCGCACCTTCTCGGCGGGCGGCACGACGGTCGCCGAAGGCGACGTCATCTCGATCGACGGCTCGACCGGCGTCGTCGTCGCCGGTCCCGTCGAGCTCACGGCCGCCGAGCCGCCCGAGGAGCTCGAGCGCATCCTCGCCTGGGCGGACGAGATCCGGGGCACCCGCCTTGGCGTGCGAGCGAACGCCGACAACGGGCCCGACGCCGCCAACGCGCGCCGCCTCGGCGCCGAGGGGATCGGGCTGTGCCGGACCGAGCACATGTTCCTCGGGGACGACCGGCTCCCGATCGTGCGCCGCATGATCCTCGCCGAGGGCTCCGAGGAGGAGGCGGCCGCGCTCGAGCAGCTCCGGGTGGCCCAGAAGGCCGACTTCCTCGAGATCCTGGAGGCGATGGACGGCCTTCCCGTCGTCGTGCGGCTCCTCGATCCCCCGTTGCACGAGTTCCTCCCCGACGTGGAGAGCCTCCTCGTGAAAGAGGCGAGAGAGGGGCTCACGCCCGAGGAGCAGCGGCTCCTCGCCGCTGCCCGGGCGTGGCGGGAGGCCAACCCGATGCTCGGCACGCGCGGGGTGAGGCTCGGGGTGCTGAAGCCAGGCCTGTACGGCATGCAGGTGCGGGCCCTCATGGAGGCGGCACTCGAGCGGGCACGGGCCGGCGGCCGTCCCGTCGTCGAGGTGATGATCCCCCTCACGGTGTCCCGTGAGGAGCTCGCCCTCGCCCGCTCGTGGGTCGAGGAGGCCATCGAGGCGGCCGGAGCCGGCGACGCCGCCGGGAGCATCGAGGTGGCGATCGGCACGATGATCGAGACCCCGCGGGCCGCCCTCGTCGCGGGCGAGATCGCGGAGGTGGCCGACTTCTTCTCCTTCGGCACGAACGACCTCACGCAGATGACCTTCGGCTTCAGCAGGGACGACGTCGAGGGCCGGATGATGAACGCCTACCTCGAACAGGGCCTCCTCGCGGCGAACCCGTTCGAGACCGTCGACGCTCGCGGAGTCGGCGAGCTCGTGCGCATGGCCGTGGCGGCGGGCCGCGAGGCCCGCCCGGATCTCAAGTGCGGCATCTGCGGCGAGCACGGCGGCGATCCCGCCTCGATCGACGTGTTCTACCGGGCCGGCCTCGACTACGTGAGCTGCTCGCCCTTCCGGGTCCCGATCGCCCGCCTGGCCGCGGCCCAGTCCGTGCTGGCTGCGCAGTGACCGGGAGCGCCGTGAAGCGACCTCGGCGCTCACGGTGACGCTCTCGTTCGGGGTCTTCCTGCCCCCCTTCGGGGAGCTGGCGGAGCCGGACCGGCTCGTGGAGCTCGCCGGCGTCGCCGAGCGATCCGGGTGGGACGGGCTCTTTTTGTGGGACCACATCCTCGCCGCGCCCGGCATGGCCGTCGCCGACCCCTGGGTTGCGCTGAGCGCGGTCGCGGCGGCGACCGAGCGGCTCCGGCTCGGGACGATGGTGACCCCCCTTGCCAGACGGCGACCCTGGGTGGTCGCCCGCCAGGCGGCGACCCTCGACCGGCTCTCGCACGGACGCCTCGTCGTCGGAGTGGGGCTGGGCGACGACGGCTGGCGAGAGCTCAGCTCCTTTGGCGGGGAGGTCGTCGATCCGGCTCGGCGGGGACGGCTTCTTGACGAGTCGATCGAGGTACTGCGTCGATGCTGGTCCGGCGAGGCCGTCGACGTCGAGGGCGAGCTGCTGTCGGTGCACGCGGGCCCCTTCCTCCCCCAGCCCGTGCAGGACCCGCTGCCGGTGTGGGTCGCGTGCATCTGGCCCCGGACGGCTCCCCTCGCGAGAGCCGCCCGCCACCAGGGCTGCTTCCCGCTGTTGCCCCAGGGGAACCCACCGCTGTTCCCGGATCCCGGCGACGTGTCGGCCGTTCGGGAGGCGCTGGGTCGGCACGGAGCGGGGCCGCGTGTCGACATCGTCTGCCGGGGGGCGACGGGGCTCGTGCCGGAGGCCGACCGGGCGGCTCGGCTCGACGAGCTGGAGTCGGCCGGGATGACCTGGTGGCTCGACTCCTACGCTCCCGGCGAGCCCGCCCACGAAGTCGTCGCCTGCGTGAGGGCGGGACCACCACGGGCCTGAGAGCGCCGCCGGCCCGGGCGCGGGCAGCCCGGCCCTGCGGTACCGTCGACTGACCTATGGCCATCCCCGACGAGGACGTCGCCGCCGTCCGGGCCGCGACGGACATCGTGGCGCTGATCGGCGAGTACACGCCGCTCAAGCGGGTGGGGGTCCGGTTCACGGGGCTCTGCCCGTTCCACTCCGAGAAGTCGCCCTCGTTCAGCGTCAACGCCACGGAGGGCCTCTACTACTGCTTCGGCTGCGGCGCCTCGGGCGATGCCATCACCTTCCTTCGCGCCATCGAGGGCTGCAGCTTCGTCGAGGCGGTCGAGCGGCTCGGCGCCCGGAGCGGAGTGCAGGTGCGCAACGACGCGGGCGACGCGGACCGGGCGGCGCGGGACAGGAAGAACGCCCTCTACCGGGCGATGGAGGAGGCCGTCGCCTTCTACCACGACCGCCTCCTCCACCACGACGACGCGGCGAGGGCCCGCCAGTACCTTCGCTCGAGGGGGCTCGACGGCGAGACCGTCCGCCAGTTCGCCCTCGGTTGGGCGCCCGAGGGCGGCAACCACCTCATCCGGGCGGCCCGGTCGAGTGCCTCCGCGCTCGCCGGTGCCGGGCTCGTCGTCCAGGGCAGCTACGGGCCGAGGGACGCCTTTCGCGGCCGGATCATCTTCCCGATCTACCAGCCTGACGGGAAGCCGGTCGCCCTCGGCGGCCGCCTCGTCCCCGGCGTCGGGAGCGGCGAGGGACCGAAGTACCGCAACTCGCCCGAGACGCCCATCTACCAGAAGCGCTCCACGCTCTATGGCCTCCACCTCTCGCGCCAGGCCATCGTGCAGACCGGCGAGGTCATCGTCTGCGAGGGCTACACCGACGTGATCGGGATGTTCCGCGTGGGCCTCGGGCGGGCCGTCGCCACCTGCGGCACCTCGCTCACCGAAGAGCACTTCCGCCTCCTCGCCCGCTTCGGCCGGAGGATCGTCCTCGCCTTCGACGCCGACGGAGCCGGGCAGTCGGCCGCCGCCCGCTTCTACGAGTGGGAGCGGCGCCACGAGGTCGAGGTCGCCGTCGCCGACCTCCCAGAGGGCGAGGACCCGGGCGACCTGGCCACCTCCGACCCCGACCGGCTGCGGGAGGCCGTCCGGAATGCGAAGACCTACCTCCAGTTTCGCCTGGAGCGGGCGCTCGCCGCCGCCGACCTCCGCCACCCCGAAGGGCGGGCGAGAGCCGCCGAGACCGCGGTCGCCGTCGTCGCAGAGCACCCGAACGAGCTCGTGAGAGACCAGTACCTCATGCAGGTCGCGGACCAGACCCGCCTCGACCACGAGCAGCTCCGGCAGCGGCTCGAGGCCGCCCTCCGGGCGAAGAGAACCGGCAGCGGCGGGTCCAGCCCGAAGCCCGCCTCCACGAGCAGGCCTGGCGCTCGCGACGGACCCAGAGCCCCGGGCGGGGCTCGCGAGGCCGGCGCGACAGCGCCTGTTGCCGGTGAAGAGCCTCCCCCCTACGACGAACCGGGATGGGAGGGTCGCCCGGCCTCGGCGCGCCCCCGCCCGTCACCGAGCAAGCCGGCTCGCGCAACCCCAGGCGAGCGCGCGGGTAGGGACGCGCTCGCCCTCGCCATCCACGATCCGCAGGCGATGGCCGGCCGGATCGCCGAGCCGCTGTTCACCGACCCCCTCCAGCGGGCCGCCTTCCGGGCCCTCGCCGGTGCCGACGACTTGCACGAGGCGATCGAGACCTCCGACGATGCCGTCTCGCGTCTCCTCGTCGAGCTCGCGAACACCGACCCCCCGGCCAGCCCCGATCAGGTCGTCGTCGCCCTCGTGCGAGCCCGAGCGACCGAAGCCGTGAGCGAGCTGCACGCGGAGGCGCGCCGGGCCCAGGCGAACGGGGACGAGGAGCGCGCGCTCCAAGCCGCTCGGCTCATCGCCTGGTGCAAAGCGGAGCTGGAGGTGTTCGGCAACGTCGGAGCGGGGGACCACCCCCCGCGGGCGGTGACGGAGGCGGCAGACCGGTTGCTAGCGTGGTTGTCCGGGGCTCAGGGGGAGACGAGATGACCACCGCAGACCCGCCGGCGGACGAGAGCGAGGAGGACCCTCGGGACTCGTCCCGCAACGACGGGCGACGGCTGCGCCTGGAGGGTGCCGCCGCCCTCTCGGCTGACCATCATGCCGGCGGCGGGACCGATCCGGTTCGCGCGTACCTCCGCGAGATCGGCAGGGTGCCGCTGCTCACCTCGGAGCTCGAGGTGCTCTGCGCGAAGCAGATTGAGGCCGGCAACGAGGCCCAAGCCATCTACGACTCCTGGGTCGCCGAGGGCACCCTCGCGAGCGTGCCGGCCGCCGAGCGGCGCGAGATCCTGCAGGCGATCGAGAGCGGCCAGGAGGCAAAAGACCTCCTCATCGAGGCGAACCTGCGCCTCGTCGTGTCGATCGCGAAGCGGTACCGCAACCGGGGGATGGCGTTCCTCGACCTCATCCAGGAGGGGAACCTCGGGCTCATGAGGGCCGTCGAGAAGTTCGACTACCGCCGGGGCTTCAAGTTCTCGACCTACGCCACCTGGTGGATCCGCCAGGCGATCACCCGCGCCGTTGCCGACCAGGCGCGCACGATCCGGATCCCCGTCCACATGGTGGAGACGATCAACAAGGTGATGCGGACCCACCGCCAGCTCGCCCAGGAGCTCGGGAGGGAGCCGACGGTCGAGGAGGTCGCGGCGAAGGTCCAGATGCCCCTCGAGCGGGTGCGCGAGCTGCAGAGGATCGGCCAGGACACCATCTCGATCGACCAACCGATCGGTGAGGAGGAGGACTTCAGCCTCTCCGACCTGATCGTGGACCAGACGGCCGAGGTCCCGTCCGACGCCGCCACCCGCATGCTCCTCAACGAGGCCGTGAAGCGAGCGCTCGACGAGCTCTCTGAGCGGGAGCAGGCCGTGGTACGGCTCCGTTTCGGGCTCGACGACGGGCGCGTCCGCACCCTCGAGGAGGTGGGCCAGCACTTCGGGGTGACCCGGGAGCGGATCCGCCAGATCGAGATGAAGACGCTCGCGAAGCTGCGCCACCCGATGGTCTCACGCCCCCTCCGGGAGTACGTGGAAGGGGACTGACCCCCTTCGCCCCGCCTGGCGTGAACCCCAGCCGGCTACCGGGGCCAGCGGCCGTTCGCGTCGATGGCGCCGTTGAGGTGGGACCGGCTCGCTCCCGAGCGGCTGCCGGGCCGCATCGAGGCGGCAGCGCCGGCCCCGATGAGATCGACGATGCGGTCGCGGGCAAGGTTGGCCGCCCGCTCGCCCGCCACCTTGGCGACCGGGCCGTCCATGATGTCGGCGAGCCGCTCGCGAGCGAGCCCCGTGAGTGCACGGAGCTTCTCGGCCGCCTCGTCGCCGAGGCCGGTAGGCCTCGGGGCGGTCGTGCTCCTCGACCGCTGCAGCCCAGCGGCCTTGCTCGCCGCCCACGCACCTGCCGCCGCCCCGAGCACGAAACCCGTCTTGAACTTCACGCCACCCTTCTACCCCCTCTGGTGGGGCAGCGCCAGCCCGGCTCGTTCTCAGGCGGGCTCTCAGGCTGTCGAACGGGCTCCCTCCGACTGGGTAGGCTGGCCGGCGCTCCCGCCCCGGCATGGTGCTCCCGCCGGTGGCGTGGGTTGGCGCAGCACATTCCGGGGTAGCTCAATCGGCAGAGCAAGCGGCTGTTAACCGCTAGGTTGAGAGTTCGAGTCTCTCCCCCGGAGCGCTCTCGATGGAAGGTCGTTGTTCCCGAAGCCGATCGCTCACCACGCAGGGACAGGGCGCGGCCTCCCGGGACGTGAAGAGCCTGCCTGCTGCCTCACCAGGCCCGCTCCGCTGGGGCGACGCTGCCCGTCTCCTCTTCGTCCTAGCCGGATTGCTGGTGGCGATCGTGTTCTCGTTCGAGCGGGGCATACCGCGGGATCGGCCCCCTCGCCCGGATCAGCCTCCGGACCACCGGGCAGGCTGGTGGCTCGTCCTTTGGATCGGCCTGTTCCTGCTGACGGTGCCGGTGGTGGTCGGGATCGTCATGCTGATCACCGGCGGCTGAAGCGGCCATGGCCGCATCGGGGTGTTGGGGAGCTCAGCCGGAGCGATCGGGCCCGGCACGCTCGATCGTGATCTCGAGCAGGACCCGCCGTTCCTCCACCATCGCCCTGCGGTACTCCTCCCAATCCGGGTGCTCACCCGACACCGCCCGGTAGTAGGCGACGAGCCCCTCCATCGCCTCGGGAAGGCGCCGGATCTCGGCAGTGCCCTCGATCTGCAGCCATTCCCCGAAAAAGCCGTCCCCGAGCACGCACAGAGCCACCCTCGGGTCACGCTGCAGATGGCGGACCTTCATCGCGGTCTCACGCGTCGACACGACGACCCGGCCGGCCTCTCCGAGCGCACAGACCACGGGGGACATCTGTGGCGAGCCGTCCCTCCGCCGCGTGCAGATCACGGCCCGATGGAGGGTCTCGAGGCGCTCGCGCGCCCGATCGATGTCCATCCCGCCAAGTTAGGGCAGGCGGGCGCCGCCTGCGAGGGTGAGCTGGCTCCAGCGCGCAGGGAAGAGCCCGACCCCGCTGGCGCATGTAGCCTGCCGCGTCAGCGACCAGCGGATGGTCCACCCGGGACATGCTCCGCCAGCCGGGGCCCGTAGCTCAGTGGTCAGAGCAGGGGACTCATAATCCCTGGGTCGGAGGTTCGATCCCTCCCGGGCCCACCACCCACGATGATGTCCAGGTCTCACCCTGGTGCCTCGTCTCTTACAAGGAGGTGTCGCCGTGCAGGGACCGAACGACGATCTGCGGGACCGCATCGCTGAAGAGCTCCTCGCCCTTCCTCCAGCCGACGCACGGGGCAGCAACGAGGAGGCCATCGCAGAGGTGCTCTTCGCCATGATCGCCGCCGCAGCTGCGAGCGACGTCGACGGGGACTCCGACGGGATTGGCCGACTTGGTCACGTTGCGGCTCAGGACGGGACCCCGTCGGCAGCGGACCTCGGCGCAGCAGAGGCCATGCTCGTCGTCGTGCACGAGTGGGCCAGTCTGATCTCGTACGTCTCGAGCGCCATCTACGGCCCGGCGAGCCCGATGCCAAGGCGTCTCATCGGCTGGGGCAAGAAGGCGATTACCCAGATCCAAACGGCTGCGAACGTACTCCTCAGGCCACTCGCAGCCGCCGCACGAGTCACAGGTGCGAGCTCGTGGTCCATCAGTGTCGGCTTTCCGTGGGGCATCTCGGTTGGACTGACCTGGCTGTGAAGGGTCCGCCGAGGATCAGCCGCCCGCTGGCCCTGCTCGCCGCCGATGAGAGCCGGTCTCAGCTCCGAGCGATGCGGACGTCGCAAGACGGCCGTTCGGCAAACCCGCCCGGCACAGAGGTCCATGAACGTCCGGCGGAGCTCCTCATAAGGAGCGTCCGTTCCAAGAACCCTTTGACCTTGGCGGTGTCGCTCACCCGATCGCAGTGGCAGCGACCGCCATCTCGCGCTCGGGCTCAGGCTCGGGCTCGATCTCGGCGGAGGCGAGCTCCAGGGTCTTGCCCTTGGGCTCTGGCAGAGCCACGAGGGTAAGGGCAACGCCGACCACCGACACTGCCGCCATGATCCCCATCACTCCACTGATCCCGACCGACTTGAGCAGGTGCGGGACGAGCAGCGCCCCCAAGAAGGCTCCGATCTTGCCGGAGGCGGCAGAGATGCCATCGCCGACGCCCCGGACCGACGTCGGGAACACCTCGGAGGGGTAGACGAACGTGGTCATGTTGGGCCCGAACTCGGTGAAGAAGTAGCTGATGGCGAACAGCGGCAGGAACACCCCGACGGCGGTCGCACCGTCAGGGAGCAACCAGATGAGGGCGAAGGCCAGGGCCATGACGGCAAAGCCCTGCCACTGGATGCGCTTTCGCCCGATGCGATCCATCAAGAACACGGCCACCCAGTAACCGGGGAAGGCCGCGACCGCGAAGATGGCAAGCGAGATCAGGGTGTGGTCAAGCAGGGTGCCGCTTGGCTGGAGCAGCTTCAAGATGAGCGGGCTCGAAACCGAGTTGCCGTAGAACGCGACGTCGAGGAGGAACCAGCTTCCGGCGGTGCCGATGAGGCGGAGGAGGAAGGGCTTGGAGGTGAGCTTCGCACGCACCCTGTGACCGGGGCTGCTCCCGTTCTTGCTCACAACGGACGAGCTCGCATCTGCCATGGGGCCGGCAACGTTCGCCTGGACGGACCGCTGCTCGCCGATCACCCACTCCACCGTCTTCGCCGTTGCGGCGGCGTCGCCCTGGACGCTCAGGGTGTAGCGGGGAGTCTCGCGGATCTTGCGGCGGAGGTAGATCACCGACGCGGCCGGGATGGCACCGAGACCGAGCATGATCCGCCACGCCACGTCGTTCGGTACGCCGCTCGCAAGGAAGATCGAAGCGATCGCGGGACCGGCCAGCAGCCCGAGACCCTGCATCGCGAACACCGATCCCACGAGCCTGCCCCGCGACTTGCGGTTGGCGTACTCCGAGGTGATCACGGCCGACGTGGCGTAGTCGCCACCGACTCCGTAGCCGACGACGAGGCGGAAGATGAAAAGAGAGGTGAAGTTCCAGGCAAAGGCGCAGAGGATGGCGCCCACGACGAGGATCGCCACCTCGACGCCGTACATGCGCTTGCGACCCCAGAGGTCCATCAGCTTGCCGAAGGTGAGCGCACCGGCGACAGATGCGAGCAGGGAGACCGAATTGAGCAGGGAGATCTGGTTCGTGCTCAGGTGGAAGATCGGGGTCAGCAGGACCGTGACCGTCCCGATGATGAACAGGTCGTACGCGTCGGTGAAGAAACCCATGCCGGCGGTGAACACCGTCAGCCAGTGCTTTCGGCCGATCTCCGCATCGTCCAGGGAGCGGTACAGGTCGCCGGCTGACGCCGTCTCGGCGCTCAAGATCGCTCGCTCTCCTCTCACTGTCACTTCGACAAAATGCCCGTCGTCAGCATCGGCTGAGACACTGCCAGCTTCGCCAGGCCAGGTGTCGCCGGTACGAACGAGAGGTGGATGGAAAGTGACCTAGAGGTGAAATCTTGGTGAACTCCGCGGAGCGACGACCCTCCTGGCGCAGGCCGGCCGGCGCGGCAATCGCAGATCGCGGCGTCACGCGCCTTCGGCTCGGGCCTCCCTTCTGTGCCGGTCTCTTGTGCCCGGCAGTGCGCCATCGACGTCGAGCGGACGCTCTCGCCGCCAACCCTCGCCTCGACGATCCGGGCCGCCCTTGCCGGGAGCTGGGCGACATGGGCGCTCGCCCGGATCGCCGAGTGGGTCCTCTTACGGGAGCTGGCTCGCCACGGCTCGGTCGTCTGCTGACCCGAACGTGGCCGCTTCGGCAGGTCGGCTCGTCCTGCGGGACCTGCCCGACCTCAAGCGAGCCCTTCACGCCTGGTTGGCGGCGGCCTCCCGGTCGGCATCCGGCGTCGGGACCTGTGCGGGCGTGCGGAGGATCCTCACTTCTTGCGGCCAGCCACATGCCACGGCGATCCGGCCCGCCCAGTACCGAGCCGCCGCCTCATCAGGCACGTCCACGGCGGCGAAACCGCCGAAGGTCTCCTCGGTCTCGGCGTACGGCCCGTCCATGACCACCGGGATGCCGCCCTCAGGTACGACGTGGAACGCCGGCGCATCGTTGTCGAGGCCACCGGTGAAGATGAAGACCCCGGCTGCTTTCATCTCCTCGACCACCGCGCGCGCCGCTTGGGAGCGCTCCTGCCACTCGGCGTCGCTCGCATCGGTCACCCACTCGTCGTTGAAGAAGATGAGGTACTCGGGCATCGCTGCTCCTCTGCTCGTCAAGGGACCGGTCCGAAGTATCCCCCCATTTGCACGACCAAGGCCGGAGCCGGCACCCGGCGTGTGCCGGCCAGCGAGCGAGCACCGCGCCAGCCGATGCTACCGACGCCGGGCCGCGTCTTCCGCGGCCTCCTGCGGGCGGCCGGCCGCACGACGCGACGCCGGGCCCGTCGCCTCCGTAGAGTTCCTAGCGCCGAGCCGGCACCTGCTCGGTTGATGGGGCGAGACCGGGAGAACGGGAGCACGATGCCAAAGGGGCAGGAGGGCGAGGACGGGACCGGCAAGCGGAAGCGGAGGCGCCTTCGCGAGATCCCGGGCGACTTCATCGCCCGCACACCATGGATGCGCAGGCGGTACGCGAAGTACCTCGCCCGCTCGCTGCGCAAGTCGCGGAAGAAGGGGCGCAAGCTCCCCGAGAACCTCGTCGAGATCGAGCGCCGGATCCGCCACCTCTCCCCGACCCGCCAGGTCGAGACGATCGAGCAGCTCCTCGAGTTCGGCTCGGCCACCCGCACCCAGCCACAGAGCCGCGTGATGCGCAGGGCGCTCGAACGCCAGGACCGCCGGAGCGGTAGCGGGAAGGGCGTCCGCCCCGGGCTCCCCGGCGGCGCACGGCAGGTCCGCCGGCAGGGCCCGCGCTGAGGCGCCCAGCCAGCCGGCCGGCTGTGCCACGCCCGAGCGCCGCAGAGCTCGAGGCAGCGGTTAGACGGCGGGTCCCGGACGTCCTGCGGGATGGCCTCTCGGTCCTGTTCTGCGGGATCAATCCGGGCCTGTGGTCCGGCGCGACCGGGCACCACTTCGCGCGGCCCGGCAATCGCTTCTGGAA
>DATGKK010000125.1:0-84646 GCA_035294725.1 Acidimicrobiales bacterium
ATCATGACGTCGTTCATGATCTCCTCGAGGGTGAAGCGCTTCTGGTAGCTGGCGAGGGGGTTGAGTGTCGAGTGGGCATGGTTCTTCTCGGCGATGGCGGCGAAGAGCTCGAAGTCCACGCCGCCGTAGCGGTGCCCGTACTCGATGCCGATCTGGGCGAAGACGCCCGGCATCGTCTCGGTCCCGACCCGCCCGTCCGTCGCCGCCACCTGGCCGAAGCGCCCGCGCCGCTCCCAGGTCTCGGCGTCCTTCGCGCGGTTGGATCCGGTGAGGAGGCCGGCTCCGGCCAGCTTCTCGACGCCGACGGCAAGACCCATGTCACATTCGCCCGCCTTCACGGCCATGATGGCGGTTCGAAGCGCAGTGGCGCCGGTGGCGCACGCGTTCGCCACGTTGTAGACGGGGATGCCCGTCTGGCCCACCTGCTTCTGGATGAGCTGGCCGATGCCGCCGGCTCCGCCCATGAGGTTGCCGGCGGCGAGGACGCCAATGTCCTTCATCCGGACGCCGCCGTCCGCGAGGGCGCCGAGGACGGCCTCCGAGGCGAGATCGACGAGATCCTTGTCGGGGTGCTTGCCGAACTTGGTCATGTAGATGCCGAGGATCCAGATGTCGTCACTGGCCATTGCTCGCTCCTTCCACCGGCTCGAAGCCGTAGCCGATCGCCTCCGTGCCGGCTCCGTCGACTCCCACGAGCTGCGTGGTGAGCCGCACCTTCATTCCCGTCAGCACGTGGGCGGGGTCGGGCGGCACGTTGACCAGGTTGCCCCGGACGCTCGTGCCGTCGCAGTCGACGACGGCCGCGACGAACGGCGTCGGGATGCCCGGGGCGGCGAGCGAGACGATCGTGAAGGCTCTTACCTCACCTTCGGTCGCCACCTCCACGTCGTGGAAGGCGGTCGCGCTGCAGGCCGCGCAAGCGTTGCGGTGGTCGAAGAAGCGGGCGCCGCAGCTCATGCACTCGTGCGCGACCAGGTGGGGCTCCGGCTCGAGCACGAGGTAGTCGACGAAGGCGATCCGCTCAAGCACCTCAAGTCCCCCTGTCCGGGCTCGACCCTACTGCGCGCCGTCCGCCCACGCCCGGCGCCCTCGCGGTCGTGAGCGTCACGCCGTCTGCACCGAGGCGGCCCCGCAGAGGCCGAGCTCGGCGATGCTGACTTCTCGCATCTCGACCTTGCGGACCTTACCGGTCACCGTCATCGGAAAGGCGTCGACGACCTTTACGTAGCGGGGGATCTTGTGGTGCGCGATCTTGCCTGTGCAGTACTCCCGCAGCGCCTCGGCGGTGATCGGCGCCCGACCCTCCCGCATCCGGATCCAGGCCATCAGCTCCTCGCCGTAGCGCTCGTCGGGGACGCCGATCACCTGCACGTCCTCGATGTCGGGGTGGCCATAGAGGAACTCCTCGATCTCGCGGGGGTAGATGTTCTCCCCGCCCCGGATCACGAGGTCCTTGATCCTGCCGACGATGTTGACGTACCCGTCCTCACCCATCACGCCAAGGTCGCCGGTGTGCATCCAACGGGCCGGGTCGATGGCCTCGGCGGTCTTGTCGGGCTCCTCCCAGTAGCCGAGCATCACCGAGTAGCCGCGGGTGCAGATCTCCCCGGGCGTTCCCTCGGGCACCACGCGGCCGCTCGCCGGGTCGACGACCTTCACCTCGATGTGGGGGAGGGGTCGACCGACCGTGGCAGTGCGGCGGCCGATGTCGTCGTCGCGGCGGGTCTGAGTCGACACGGGCGAGGTCTCCGTCATGCCATAAGAGATCGCCACCTCGCTCATGTGCATCTCGGTCATCACGCGCTTCATGACCTCGATCGGGCAGGGTGAGCCGGCCATGATGCCGGTGCGAAGCGAGGACAGGTCGTAGCGGTCGAAGTCGGGCAGGGCCAGCTCGGAGATGAACATGGTCGGCACGCCGTACAACGACGTGCACCGCTCCTCGGCCACGGCGGTGAGCGTGGCGCCGGGGTCGAACAGGGGAGCGGGGATGACGATGGTGGCACCGTGGGACGTGCAGCCGAGGTTGCCCATGACCATCCCGAAGCAGTGGTAGAAGGGCACGGGAAGGCAGACCCGGTCCGCCTCGGTGTAGCCGAGGAGCTCCGTCACGAAATAGCCGTTGTTGAGGATGTTGTGGTGGGAGAGCGTGGCGCCCTTCGGGAAGCCCGTCGTGCCCGAGGTGTACTGGATGTTGATCGGGTCGTCGAAGGACAGGGTCGCTCCGATCGCCTCGAGCTCCGCGGACTCGATGCTCGCACCGCCGGCGACGAAGGCGTCCCAGCTCTCGTCGCCGATGTAGACCACGTCCCGGAGCTGGGGTGCCGCCGGCCGCACCTGCTCGACCATCTCGCGGTAGTTGCTCGTCTTGTGCGTGGTGGCGCTCACGAGCAGGGAGGTGCCCGACTGGCGGAGGACGTACTCGAGCTCCGAGGTGCGGTAGGCCGGGTTGACGTTGACGAGGATCGCCCCCATGAGTGCCGTGCCGTACTGCACGGCTACCCACTCGGCGCAGTTCGGGCTCCAGATGCCGACCCGGTCCCCGGGCCGGAGGCCGCGGGCGAGCAGGGCCCGCGCCACCTCGTGCGCCCAGGCGTCGAGCTCCCGGTAGCTCCATCGCCGCCCGCTCGCGCGCTCGACGAGGGCCTCGTGCTCAGGCAGCCGAGCTGCGGTGGCAGCGAGGTTGTCGCCGATCGTCTCGCCGAGCAGCGGCACCTCGGACACTCCGTGGCGGTAGGACCATCCCACTGGGACCTCCCTCATTGCAGCGAGCGCGGACAGCGGACTCTCAACAGTCTGCTGCACTCCGGCAGCGCATCGGCAACGGTGCGCCCCTCTCCGCTCGATCGGCGCTCTCCGGTGCCGTGCCGCCCTGCTCGGACGAGAGCCGCCTCAGGCGCCCGCCTCAGGCCCTGTCACGCTCCGTGCGCTGATGTTGCCCTCGATGTGGCTCAGGTCGCGCTCGTCGTGGGGGCGGCCGGGTGGATCGATCTCTGCCCCGGAGCCGAGGAGGCGGCGGGTGGCCGCTTCGAGATCGTCGGGCGAGACCGCGCCCACGGCCATGACGGTGCCGTCCGAGTCGACGAAGACGTTCGTCGGTACACCTCGCACCCCGACGGCGCGCGCGAACTCACCACGCTCGTCGAGCAGGACGGTGCCGTCCACGCCCCACAGCTCGCAGAAGCTGCGTGCCTCGTCGAGAGCGTTCACGCCCTCCCAGACATTCACGAGGATGATCTCCAGGCCCGACCGGCCGGTGCGTCGGCGCAGGTCCTCGATGACCGGCGCCTCCGCGTTGCACGGGCCTCACCAGCTGGCGAAGAAGTTGAGGATGTACTTCTTCTCTGCCCACTCGACCTGGTGGCGAAGTGCCCCGGTGTGCAGATCGGGGAGCGCGAACTCCGGCAGCGGTCTCCCGACGAGCGGGTGCTCGATCGCTTCGACCCGCGAGGCGGGCGGCCCGGTGAGGTCGTCCTCGACGACCGTGATGGATCCCGTTCCGGCGTTGGCCACGAGGACGATCCGGGGGTCCTCCGGGTGCACGATGACCCCTCCGGGGGCGGCGCCGACCGCCACCCTCGCCCACTCGAGCCCGTCGCAACCGAGGACGCTCATGCTCCCGTCGCCGCGGTTGGCGACGTAGATCCGATCCCCTGACGGCGCCGCCGTGATCCCGACCGGAGCGTTGGGGACGGGGAGCTCCTCCCGCACGCGATGGTCGTCAAGACCGATCCGTGCGATGGTGCCGGCGAGCGAATTGACGACGAACACCTCGTCACGATCGGGCACGACCACCGCCGCGCACGGACCCTCGCCCACGACGATCCGGTCGACCGCCTCCATGGCCTCCAGGTCCGCAACGGTCACCGAGCCGGTGACGAAGTTGACGCAGTAGGCCACGTTCCGTGCCCGATCGACGTCGACGGCGCCCGCGCCGAGCTCGGCCTCCACGGTGCCGAGGCGCTCCAGACGATCCACGTCGACGATGCTGAGTGTCGAGCCCATCGTGTCGCCGCAGTACAGGCGGCGGCGCTCGACGTCGATGGCGAGCCCGGCCGGATAGGCACCCACGGGGATCGTGGCAGTCACCTCGCCCACGTCGAGGTCGATGACGGAGACCTGGTTCGACCGGGCGTCCGCGGTGAACGCCCGGCGCGAGACGGGGTCGAGCACGATGTCGATCGGTTCCTGGCCGACCGCGATCTCTCCGATCCGCTCGAGCTTCTCGAGGTCGACGACTGCGACGCTCCCCGAGCGCGAGCAGGCGACGTAGGCGCGGTTGGTCGTGCCGTCGACGACGACGCCCTCCGGGTCGAGGCCGACCGCGACCTCACCTCTCACGCGGATCGCGGGATCGCTCGAGCCGGTCTCGAGATCGAGCCGGCAGCTCGCGCCGTACTCGAAGGACCACTCGGTCTGGCCACCCGCCTGCGCGTCCAACGCGGTCGGGCTGTCGTCCTCCAGCATGCGGCCCTTTCTCCCGGGGGCGCGCGAAGACGGCGAGCCCAAACGGCGTACAGCGCGGGGCCATTCTTAGCATCTCCCCGCTGGCCCGGACGAGCACCCGTGAGCGGGCTCGGGAGGCCGACTCAGCTCGCGGTGGCGGTCCCGAAGGTGAGGTTCGCCCGCACGTAGCGCGGGCGGATGATGTTCACGTTCTCGTTGAGCAGCGCCCAGTCCGAGGTGTTCACGTCGTAGGAGACGATGATCTGGTGGCCGTTGGTGAGCTCGGGGTGGACGGTCGCGCCGTAGGTGTACACGCTGGTGATCCCGTTCGTGCCGTATGGCAGGGGACCGCCTTCGGTCCGGTAGAGGAAGGATCCCCGCACGAATGGGCCCATCGGGCGGCAGGCGAAGTAGGCCTTCACCACGTCGGGCAGGTAGCCGCGGGCCATCGTGACCAGGACGTAGACGTTGCCGACCATGGTGATGCTGAACTGCGGGCCGGTGACGGTCGAGATGGCGACACCCGCCTGCGGGTCGCTCGTCCAGGCGGATCCGTCCCAGTACTGCCATGCCCCGAGCAGGTCGGTGTAGGGAGCCCGGGCGAGGTACATCCTCGTTGTGGGGACGATGCCCGGGATCGAGTTGGTCCCGTAGATGTACACGTAGGGGCCGTGGTGCATCATCCACACTCCCCACTGGATCGTCGCGTGGAGAACGTCCACCGCCGCGAGCCGCATGCTCGGCAGGTCGTACTTCGCGATGACGGTTCCGGTTCGCACGAAGCCGAACACCGTCGGCGTCTCGGGGTAGTAGTAGGACGAGTAGGAGACGTAGAGTGCGCCGTCGCTCGCAACGGCGCCGTTGTTCCAGTAAAAGTGCCGCGAACCCCGCCGAACCCGGTAGTTCATGTACTCGAGCTCCTGCCCGTCCCGGATCCGATGGAGGGCGGTGTAGGTCGTCCCGTGCTGGATGACGACCATGTTGTGGATCATGTGCGCCACCGGCCTCGTGCCGTTCACGACGGGGTTCGGGTAGCTGTCATCGAACAGCCAGGCAACGTCACCGCCGGGGAGCGCTGCGGAGACTCCGCCGTCGCCGCCGCTCCAGCCCTCGTTGCTGTTCGCGTACGACCGCATCTGGTTGTCCAGTGCGTAGTCCGGCCTGGAGCTTGCCACCGACGCCTGGGCGAGCTCGTCCGGGCAGGTAGCGGTCGCCGTCGTGGCTGCGGAGACGGTCGCTCCCCGTGTGCCCGGCGCCGCACCGCCCGTGGTCGCACCGGCCCGGGGCGAGACGGCTCCAGTGGCGGCCGCCGCCAGGACCAGCGCACTGGACGCGACGACCCAGGCGACCCGCCACGCCGGCTTGCCCGGAAGGTCGGTGTGCGCGAGACGACGCCGAGCCCTTATGCCCCTACCCCCTGGTGCCGATGGTCCTTCGCAGGTGTGCCGCTGCGTCGCGGCCAGCCTATCCGAGCGAAGTGAGCGGGAGGGAGCCGGCCCGAGGTGTCGCGGGACCTCGGGCCGGGGCGAGCCGTGGGCGGGTCACGTGGCGGGCGCGGCTACGTCTGCTGGCGCCGCCACGGCTACGTCTGCTGGCGCCGCCACGGCCCGGGAGAGCTCGATCGTGCCATCGTCGACCTGTCGGCCGCGAAGGAGTCGCAGGTCGAGCAGGTAGTTCTGGTGCAGGCGCCACGGCGTCCGCGTCGCCTGCTTGGGCAGCCGGTCGAGAGAACGCCGGACGTAACCGGAGGTGAGCCCGATGAACGGTTCGGTGCCCATCCCGGGGTCGGGTGCCCTCGGGATCGCGAGGTCGTAGCCCTGCTCCTCCATGAACTTGAGCAGGCGGCAGACGTACCGGGCGCCGAGGTCCGCCTTCAAGGTCCACGACGCGTTCGTGTACCCGAAGGTGGATGCCAGGTTCGGCAGGCCCGTGAACATGATCCCCTTGTAGCTGAAGGTCGCCGAGAGATCGACAGCGTGCCCGTCCACGTCGAGCTCGATGCCGCCCAGGAGCTGAAAGTTGAGGCCCGTGGCCGTGACGACGACCTCGGCCTCCAGCTCCCCGCCGGAGGCGAGCCGCAGGCCGTGCTCGGTGAAGGCCTCGATCTCGTCGGTCACGACGCTGACCGCCTCTGCCCTGATGGCCTCAAAGAGGTCGGAGTCCGGGACGAAGCACATCCTCTGGTCCCAGGGGTCGTAGCGCGGGTTGAAGTGGGTGTCGACGTCGTAGCTGGACGGCAGGCTCTTTGCCACCCCCTTTCGGAGCACCCTCCTCATGAAGCGGGGCGCCCGCTGGCAGATCTGGTAGAGCACGATGGCGGCCAGGATGTTCTTCCAGCGCACCAGCGGGTAGACGGCGCGAGCCGGGAGGTGTCGACGCAGCAGGGCGGCGAAGGGATCGAGCGTCGGGACCGAGGCAACGTAGGACGGGGACCGCTGGAGCATGGTGACGTGGGCTGCCTTCTCCGCCATGGCCGGCACCAGAGTGACGGCCGTCGCACCGCTGCCGATCACGACCACCCGCTTGTTCTCGTAGTCGAGGTCCTCGGGCCAGTGCTGGGGATGGACGATCGTCCCCTCGAAGCGGTCCGCCTCGGGGAGCTCTGGCACATAGCCGGCGTCGTAGCGGTAGTAGCCACAGTTCAGGTAGAGGAAGGAGCAGGTGAGCTCCGAGCTGCGGCCCGTCGTCTCGTCGGCCACTTCGAGATGCCAGCGCGCTCTCGGGGTGGACCAACTGGCCTTCACGACGCGCTGGCGGTAGCGGATGTGCCGGTCGAGACCGTAGGCGGCGGCGGTCTCCCGGATGTAGCCGAGGATCGAGGGTCCATCGGCGAGCGTCTTCAGCTCGGTCCAGGGGTTGAAGGAGTAGCCGAGGGTGAACATGTCGGAGTCCGAGCGGATGCCCGGGTACCGGAACAGGTCCCAGGTGCCGCCCATGGACGCTCGCGCCTCGAGGATGACGAAGCTCTTGCCCGGGCAGGCGTTCGAGAGGTGGCAGGCGGCCCCGATCCCCGAGAGGCCGGCACCCACCACGACCACATCGAAGTGCTCGGGCTCCGCAGAGAGGTAGTGCGGGGCCGTGCGCATGAGGGTAGCCGGCGTCCGCGTCTCGCTCACAGCTCAGTCTCGCGCGCCGGCAGCGCCTGGGACCCAGTCGGCAGACGGCGGGTCAGCGTGCGAGGATCTGCGCCCATGAGCGCCATCTCTCGCCGCCAGGTGTTGCAACGCGGCAGCTCGGCGTCGCTCGCCGGGCTCGCCATGCTCCTGCCGCCGGAACTGCTGCGCAGGCCGGGTGAGCGGGCGCCCGCCGCCGCCCGCCGCCGCGTTGCGGGCGAGGAGCACTGGCTGGTCTTCACTCGCCACGAGGCGGCCGTGGTGCGGGAGGCGACGGCTCGCCTCATCCCCGGACCCTACGACGACCCCGCAGAGCGGGGTCATCCAGGTGCGAGAGAGGCCGACGTCGTGCGCTTCATCGACACCATGCTCGGCTGCCTCGACCACTCGCCCCAGAAGGTCTTCGCCGGTGGTCCCTTCTCGAACCGGGCCGGCTGGCCTGTCGACGACATGGCACAGTTCATCGGCCTCACCTCGAGCCAGGCCTACGGTTGGAGGATCCGGCTCGCGGCCTGGCGGCAGGCGTACCGCGCCGGCGTGGTGGCCCTCGACGACCTCACCGGGGGCGACTTCACGAGGGCGACGGACACCGAGCGTGACCGCGCCCTGGCTGAGAACCCGAACGGCTTCACGACCCTGTTGTTCGGACATGCCGTCGACGGGATGTACTCGGTCCCCGAGTACGGCGGCAACAGAGGCCTGGTCGGCTGGAAAGACATCTCCTTCCCGGGCGACGTCCAGCCGCGCGGCTACACGGCGAGCGAGGTGAGCCGCTCCGACGGTCCCGACCCCTACGACCCGGAAGGCCCAGGGAAGGCCCTCGTCGACCTGATCCGGCTGTCGAACGAGCGATGAGAACCCGAGTTGCCATCGTGGGCAGCGGGCCGGGTGGCGCGACGGCCGCCATGGTGCTCGCCGAGGCGGGCCTCGACGTCGTGGTCTTCGAGAAGGGCGCCAATTTCTTCACCGACCTCACCTCCGAGCGCCCGGGCACGGTCTTTTCGAATGACGAGCTGAAAGACGACCGGAGCTTCGCCGAGCCCGACTCCATCGCCGAGCCCCGGGTCTTTCGCACCTCCCCGTCGGACTCGAACCCGTTCGTCGGGGCAGTCCAGTCGCTCCCGCAGACGGTGGGAGGGGGCGCCGTGCACTGGGACGCGAAGACTCCCCGCTACTGGGACATCGACTTCCAGAAGCTGAGCCTGCTCGGGCCGCTGCCCGGAGCCGCCGTCGAGGACTGGCCGTTCACCTACGACGAGATCGCCCCCCACTACGACGCCGTCGAGGCGCTCATCGGCGTCCAGGGCGACGTGGCGAGCCTCCCGGAGCTGACACTCCGCCACGCTCCCCGCTCGGGAAACTTCCCGATGCCGCCCGGCCCCCCTCAGTACTCGTCCCTCCTCGCCGCCAAGGGCGCGAGGTCAGTTGGCCTCCACCCCTTCCCTGCGGCGATGGCCATCAACAGCGTGCCCTATGCCGGTCGTCCGGCCTGCAACGACTGCGGGTTCTGCTCCGGCTACGGCTGCCCGATCCTCGCGAGGATCGGCGCCCTCGCACCGCTCCGCCGAGCGCTGCTCGCCGGCGCCGAGGTGCGGGAGCGCTCGGTGGTCGTGCGGGTGGGGCACCAGGGGCGCAAGGTGGACGGCGTGCTCGTGATGAGGGAGGGCGGCGGCTACTACCGGGAGCACTTCGACGCCGTCGTGCTCGCCGGGAACGCGATCGAGTCCTCCCGTCTCGCCCTTCTCTCCGAGCTGCCGGATCCGTACGGGACCACCGGTCGCTACGTGATGTTCCACTGGTTCACCGACGCCTCTGGCCTGTTCTTCTCGGAGCGGCTGCATGCCTACCGGGGGCGCGACCACACCCACGACATCGACGACTTTGCCGACCCCGACTTCCCCGGGGCGCGGGCCGCCGCCAGAGAGGCCGGCTTGCCCTACTTCCGGGCGGGCAAGGTCGAGATGGGCGGGACCGATCGCCCTCTCGGAGAGGCGCACCAGTACCTCGAGATCTTGCCGGTGCTCTCACCCCGCAAGCCGTTCGGGGTCCCGTTCAAGAAGCTGATGCGGGCGAGCCTGCTGCGTGACCGCCTGCTCGGCCTCACCCTCATGGGCGAGGACTTGCCCTACGCGACCAACCGTGTCGACCTCGACCCGTCGGTCCGCGACTGGCGGGGCCACCCGGTCGCCCGTATCACCTACAGCCCCGGGCGCTATGAGCTGGCTGCCCAGGCCTTCTACCTCCCCTGGCTGGTGAAGCTGCTCGACGGCGCCGGTGCGGACGTGTCGATCGCGATCCCCCAGGACCCCTCGAAGACCTTTCCGATCGGCGCCAGCCCCGTGATCGACACCGAGCACGTCATGGGGGGGATGAGGATGGGCACGAACCCCCGCACGAGCGTCACGGACGGCACGGGCCGGCACCACCAGCTCGACAACCTCTTCGTGGCCGACGGCTCGGTCTTCCCGACCTCCGGGGGGCACAACCCGACGCTGACTATCATGGCGACGGCGCTGAGGAACTCGAGGCAGTGGGCACGGTCGTTGTGACGGCTACGGAGATCGACGTACCGTCCGGAGGGTCCTCGGACCAGAGCACCGAGCGAGACCCCGACCTACTTGGCACCCTCGAGGTCGAGCTGTCGGCGCGATCCCCTCGCCGGTGGAGACGCGTCGCCGCCGGGCTCGGTGCGACAGCGTTCTTCCTCCTCGTGGGGTTCCTCTGCTACTGGCCCGACTCGCCCATCGCGAGCGGCCGGATCGTGACCCGGCCCACGAGCGACCTCGCACAGGGCCTGTGGTTCGTCGAGTGGTTTGCCTTCGCCCTCACCCACGGGCTCAACCCCTTTTACACCCACTACCTGCTCGCCCCGAAGGGCGCGAACCTTGCCCTCGACAACACGGCGCCGCTCCTCAGCCTCCTCGTGATGCCCGTCACGCTGCTCGCGGGCCCGCTCGCTGCCTTCAACCTCCTGTTCCGGCTGGGCGTGGGGCTCTCGGGGGCAAGCACCTACTTCATGCTCCGCCGGTACACGAGCTGGTGGCCCGCCGCAGCGCTCGGGGGCCTCGTGTTCGAGCTCAGCCCGTACCTGATGGGGCACGCTCACCGTCACGACTTCCTCACCTTCGTCGTCTTCGTGCCGATGCTGGTCCTTCTCGTCGACGACTGGCTCTGGTCGTGCCGCAGGGGACCGGTCGCCTCCGGGTTGCTCGTCGGCCTCGTCGCGGCGCTGCAGTTCCTCGTCTCGGTGGAGGTGCTCGCCGGGACGGCGGTGGTGCTCGCCGGGACGGTGGCCGTCCTGGCAGCCCGCCACCGACAGGCGGTCCGCTCCCGGCTCGCGAGGCTGTGGAAAGGCGGCCTCGCCGCTGGAGGGCTCTTCCTCGTCCTCACGGGATACCCGCTCTGGATGCTGCTCTACGGGCCGCAGCGCCCCGCGGCCGGCCTGCACGACCTCTCAAATCTCGCCCACTACCACGGCGACCTCCTCGCGCCGCTGTTCCCGAGCAGCTTCACCTGGTGGCACTTCAGCAACGTCGCGCAGCGGTTCGTGTACGCGAGCCGGGTGGAGGACGGCTTCTATCTTGGCGCCCCGCTCATCGTTCTGCTCGGCTGCCTCGCCATCCGTTTCCGGCGCGATCGCGTCGTCGCGATCGGAGCCCTTGTCGCCATCGCCGCCTTTGTCCTCGGGCTCGGCCCCCGGCTCTACGTCGACGGGAAGGACCTGCACGTGCCGCTCCCGTTCGCGCTCCTCACCCACCTGCCCTTGCTGAGGAACCTCGAGCCGGCTCGGATGACCCTGTTCATGTGGCTCGGCGCCGTCACCGTCCTCGCCGTAGGGCTCGACCGGCTCCGCGCCGCCGGCTGGCGGTGGCGATCCCCGGCCGCCACCGAGCGAGGGCGCCACCTGAGGTCGGCATCTCCCGGGGCGTGGCCGCGGGCGCTGCTCGCCTGCGTCGCCGTCGCCGTCGCGCTCGCCCCTGTGATGCCGCGGCTGCCGATCGCTTCGAAACGTGTGGGTGCGCCGCCGTTCTTCGTGACGAGCCGCGACCTCCGGCTCGTCCCGACCGGTGCGCTCGTGCTGACCTTCCCCTACAACCTCGCTCCCTACGACGCCCCGATGGTCTGGCAGGTGACCTCCCGCATGAGGTACCGCATCCTCGGCGGGGAGGCAACGGTTCCCGGCCCGGAGGGCGTTGCGCTCAGCCACCAGCGTCCTCAGGCCCCGGCACCCCTCGCGACGCTGCTCGTCTCGTCGTGGCGCAACTCACACGGACAGTGGGACCTGCATCCGCCCGACGGACCGGAGCTCGTTCCGATGCTGCGCTCGTACTTACGTCGCGAGGGTGTCGACGACGTGCTCGTGGTCCAAAAGGCGCTCCACTCCGTCCTTGTGGCGAGGATCGTCACCGAGGCCCTCGGCAGCTCGCCGCTGGTGGTGGGCCGTGTCGACGTCTGGCTACATGTGCGCTCCGCCCTCGATGGTCGACACCCCGATCGCCGCAGCTGAGCGGCCTCGCCGTCGTTCCCACGGGAGCGCGCGGCTGCACGGGCGGCGATCGGATCGCACCCCAGCTGCCACGAGTGGGACCGTCCGGCCGCCCGCCCGATCTCTCGCGATCCTCCCGGCGATAGCGGCTCTTGCCATCTGCGTGATCCCACTCACCTGGCCCCACCACTGGGCGGGGGTGTTCTCCTACGACGAGGGCGCCTATGTCGGGTCTGCCATCGAGCTCGCCCGGGGCCTCGTGCCCTACAAGGACTTTGCCTTCGTCCAGCCGCCGGGCATCTCGCTCCTGCTCGCCCCGGTGGCCGGCCTGTTCCGCCTCGCCGGTCTCGGGACCGAGGATGTCCTATCGGCGGCTCGGGTGATGACAGCGATCGCCACAGCACTCGGCTCGGGACTGGCGGCTCTTGCTCTCCGTCACCGGGGGGTCGTCGGGATGATGGTGGCCGGCGGGGCACTGGCCGCCTTCCCGCTCGCCTACACCGCGTTCAGCTCCACGCTCCTCGAGCCATACCTCGACCTGTTGTGCCTTGCCGGCGTGGTGCTGCTGTTCCGCGGCGGCCACCTCGCGACGGGCTGGCGGCTCGCCCTGGCCGGCCTCGCGTTCGGGCTGGCCTTCGGCTTCAAGGTGTGGGCCGTCATCCCGGCCGGCCTCGGCGTTCTCTGGGTCTTCCGCTCCGGTGCGCGGGACGTTGCGCGATACACGGGCGGAGTCGTCGCGGGGGTGGCCGCGATCTACGGTCCCTTCCTCGCCCTTGCGCCGCGGGCGTTCATCCGCGACGTCTTTCTCGCCCAGGTGAACCGTCTCGACCTCGTCGGCTTCGGCTTCCACCGGTTCGTGCTCGTGAGCGGCGTCAAGTACCTGCGTCTCCCCGCATGGTGGGCCGTCCTGCTCATCGCCGTCTGGGTGGCGCTCCTTGCCGCAGCACATCTCCTCGCCCCCACCGCCGACAGGTCTGGGCGGTCCTTCGAATGGTACGTCGCCGTGGTGGCCGTAGTGATCCTGTGCATCTTGATGCTCGGTCACCCCTACTACGCCCACTACTCCGACATCCTCGCCCCATGGGCGGCGCTGTCGGCCGGCTCTCTTGTGGCCCGGGCCGTCGTCGGAGCCTCAGGGCGGCTCGCGCTCCGAGGCTCTGCCGGGGATCCTGCACGGTCACGGCGGAGTATGACCGGGCTGGTGATGGCCGTCGTGCTCGTGGCGATCGTGGTGGTGCCGACGCGCGAGCTGTGGTCGGCCCGTAAATTCGACACCGCGCCCCAAAATGCGGCGATCCTCCGTCTTGTCTCAGCGACGCCAGCCACGAGCTGTGTCGTGAGCGACGAGTCGGAGATGCTCGAAGCCGCCAACCGCCTCACCACGGGAGGACCCCTCTGCCCGGTCGTCATCGACTCCGACGGCGAACGCCTCGTCACCTTGGCGGAGCTCGGCCGGCGGCGCGCGGCCTACGTGGCTCTTGCCGCCCAGTGGCAACGGTGGTTCGGCCGCGCCCGTTACGTCTACCTCACTCGGCGGTTCCACCTTCGCATCCCCTGGACGCGGGAGCTCTCGGGCTGGTTCCACCGCCACTTTGTTCGCGTACGGCTGCCGGCTCGCGACGAGATCCTCGGCTGGTGGTTCCGGCGGCGCTGAGGGTCCGGAGAGCACTCCGGTGATCGGGCAGCCCGTCGAGGTGCCTCCTCCACCGATGGCACCGCAGCGTGCGAGTACGAGCTCCGGGCAGCCTCCCGACCAGTCGCGGCGTCGACCGGGCTGGCGCCGCCTGGTTGTCGTCCTCGTGCCGGCCGCCGTTGCCGTCGCGCTGTGCGCCGTCGACCTGTCCGGCCGGAGCATCTGGATCGACGAGTCGGCGACACTCAGCATCGCGAGCCAGCACGGAGCGGCCCTCTGGGCTGCCATGCGGCGGGACGGCGGCAACATGCTCGCCTACTACGCCCTTGTGCACCTGCTGTTCTCCTGGTTCGGTGACGGCACGGCCGTGCTGCGTGCGCCGTCGGTCGTGGCGGCTGGTCTCACCGCCGGGGCGGTGGCGGCACTTGGAGCCCGCCTGTTCCGTCCCGTCGTCGGGCTCGCCGCCGGCCTTCTCACGGCCGTCAGCGTGGCGTACGTGTACTGGGGCCAGAACGGACGCGCCTACGCCTTCATGTTCGCCTTCGTCGCCCTGTCCTATGTCGCCTTTGCCCACCTCGTGACCGGCGACTCCCGGCGCCGGCCGGGCCACGCCTCGCGCCTGGCGGCGATCGGCTACAGCGCGGCTCTCGTCCTCGCGCTCTACATGAGCTTCGTCGCCGTCCTCGTTGTGCCGGCGCAGCTGGTCTCGCTCTACTGGTACCGGCGCCGGTTCGGCCTCGTCGCGGCGTGCCTCGCGGTGGCGGCGGTCGCCTCGGTTCCCATCGTGCTCCTTGCACACGCAAGGGGGTCCTCGCAGCTGTTCTGGGTCCCCCGCCCGAACCTCCAGTCGGAGTCGGAGGTCGTCCAAGCCGTGGCCGGCTCCGGCCTGCCGCCGGTGTTCCACAACACCGCCTCGAGCGTTCCGCTTCTCGTCCTCACTGTGCTCGGCGTCCTCGCGGCCGCCACCGCCGGTCTCCGCCGTGCCAGCCGGCAGCCACTGGCCGACGGGATCTCCCCCGCTCGGTGGGCGGGTGCGCTCGTCGCCGCCTGGCTCGTCGTGCCGACGGTGCTCGATTTCGCCGAGTCGCTCGTCGGCCAGTCGGTCTTCGAGTCCCGTTACCTGCTCATGTCGGCGCCCGCCGTGGCGCTGCTCCTCGCGTGGGGGCTGTTCGAGTCCGGGCTCGCTCCGGCCCTCGCATGGTGCGGGCTGGCGGGCCTGCTCGTGCTCCGCGGCGCTCAGATTGTGCCGACCTACGGCGTATCGCCGGAGGACTGGCACGCGGCGACGGCCTACGTGCTCGCTCGGGAACGCCCCGGTGACTGCGCGCTGTTCTACCCCTCCGACGTCCGCCAGGCGTTCGACTACTACCTTCTCCACTCGAGTGCTCCCCGGAGCTCGTGGCCGAGACCCGTCCTGCCGACGGCGCCGTTCACGGAGGTCCGCCCCTACGTCGAGGACTACGCGACGCTCGGCGGCGCGCAGCTCGACGCCGTGGCCCGATCCTGCCGGCGGGTCTGGTTCGTTTCCTCCCACGCCGGGGTGCCGAACGGCACGCCGCTCTCCCGGGTCCACTACTCCCGCTACCTCGCCCTCGTGCGCGGGCTCGAGTCCCGCTACGTTGGCCACCGCCTCGTCCGAATGAGCTACGCAAGCCAGATCGACATCTGGCTGTTCCAGGACCGCCGGTGAGCGCCGAGCGCGCGGGCATTAATCAAAGCCGGCGACGGGATGCTGGTCGCGCAGGTACTCGGCGAACAGCGGCACGGTGAAGTCGATCTGACCCCGCCGTGGCGACCAGACGAGCCCTTTTTGGAGCAGCCCGTCGCGATGCGGTGACGTCCTGCGCTGGTCGGTCGCGCCCCATGCCCGGCTGACCTCGGCCGTGGAGTACGGGCCGGCTCCGAGCGAGGCCATGGCGGCGAGGTAGCGCTGCTCGGCGTCGCTCGCCATTGCGAGGCGGGTCCCGTAGAAGGTCCGGCTCAGCTGTTCCCGGACGAGGTCGTGGACCTCCCGGACGTCGCTCAAGGTGATCGGAGACCGCTCCGCGGCGTTCCACAGCTCGCGCCCGTACTCCTGGAGGAAGTAGGGGTAACCGGCGGCGAGCCGCACGACCTCGCGCGCGGCCTCGAGCTCGAACTCGACCCCGAGGGTGGCGGCGGGCTTCACGAGGGCCACCCGCGCCTCCGGGTCGCGAAGGCTCCCGAGCTCGCGGTACTCGAATAACCGGTCGGCGTAGGGCTTCGCCCGCATCAGGCGGACCTTGAGGTCGGGGAGGCCTGCTCCGACAAGTGCCACGGGGAGTGCCTCCCGGCTGATCGTCTGGAACGCCATGCAGACTGCCGCCAGGCAGGCTGCATCGAGGTTGTGCATCTCGTCCACGAGGAACAGGGCGCCGCTGCCGGCCGAGCGCGCCGCCTCGCCGATCTCGCGGAGCAGGTCGACGAGGTCCTGCTCGGGGTCGCCCGAGTCGGCCACTCCTCGTGTAGGCGCGACGTCGAGCTTCAACTGGACTCCTCCGGGGCCAACGAGGCTGAAGGCCTTCACGACACCGAGCGCCCGGTCGACCCGCTCCTTCATCCGGTACCGCCGGCTCATCTCGCGAAGCAGCCTGGAGGCCATCTGGGCGAAGGTCGCTCGGAAGTCCGGCTGGGAGCCAACCTCCTGGACATCGGTCGTCGCCCAGCCCGCCTCGGATGCGAGGACGTCGAACTCGAGGAGGAGCACCGTCTTGCCGACGCCCCGCAGCCCGTAGTACACGAGGCTGCGGTCCGAGCCGCCGCCGGAGAGGATCTCGACGAGCGAGCTGAAGTCCTCGAGGTCGCGGTCCCGGCCGGCCAGGTAGGGCGGCTTGCGGCCTGCGCCCGGGGTGTAGGGGTTGTCCCGGCGTTGCACGAGACGAATCTAGCTGTGTCTAAGCCATGAATATGCCTGCTTAGAAAATGCTAGAGAACCGCTGCCTATGGACGGAGGACGCTGCCGACGTAGGTGAGCGTGCTCATCACGATCAGTGCTCCGCCCATCGCCCAGACAAAGCGCGTCCATGCCCGGCCGCGCACCCACTTGGCGAAGATGAGGACGACCGGGAAGGCGGTGATCAGCATCCGCGGGTTCGGAGGGACGTGTGCCGAGGTGCACATGAGCACCGTCATCGTTCCCACGAAGGCCCACACCTCGATCGGGATCGTGAACCGGTCGCGCCATAGCCAGCGCAGCCCGACGAGCAGGAAGGCGGCCCCGAGGATGCCGGAGATGTTGTTCAAGTTGAGGTTCGAGATGTTGCCCGGGGCGAACAGCTCTCGGACGGTGTCGACGATCGTGGCGGGGATGGCAAAAGGAGTAGTGGTCTCGTTCCAGCCGTCCTTCTGGGCGATGAAGCTCGCGAGGAACGACCCCGTCCACAGCTTCAGGAAGAGTGCGAACGCGACCGCCCCGGCGGGGGCGAGGAGGGGCGCCACGAGGCTGCGGCGAGCCTCGGCGTCGCGCCAGCCGTACCGTCGCAGCTGGACGAGGGATGCGACCGCGCACATTGCGATCAGCGTGAACGAGTCCGGGCCGATGGCCGTGGCGAACCCGGCCAGGACGCCGGCGAGCAGCCACCGGCGCTTCGAGAGCGCCAGCATGCAGCCGGCAGCCAGCGGGATGAGCAGGCCCTCGGAGTAGTCCATCGAGAACACGACGGAGCCAGGGAACAAACAGAACAGCAGCACCGCCTTGCGGGCCACGTCGGGACCCCACCACTCGGTCGCGAGGCGCTGGACGATGACGGTGGCGACGAAGCCGCCGATCAGGGAGACGACGAGGCCGCTCACGAAGTAGGGGAGCATGGTGACGTGGCTGACGAGCCACATGACCATCGAGTAGAGGGGGAAGAAGCCGAGCGTGGTCTGAGCGTGCGACACGGCGGCCGGGTAGCCGAGCGTGGCCACCCTGATGTACCAGTAGCCGTCCCAGTTGCCGATCTCGTGCGCGATCGAGGTCTTCGGCACGATCGGGCCGAAGACGACGTCGCAGACGATGGCGAGCAGCAAGAGGGCGAGCCGCGTCCCGCCGTAGGTGAGGAGGGGCCAGCGCAGCTCCTCTCGGAACTGCTCGCGGCGGCTTGGGTGGGCGACGGTCTCGAGCTCGAGCTCGGTGACGGTGGCACGCGGGGCAGTGACAGTCTTGCTGGACACGCCGGCTCCGCCCAGGAGCTCGGGGTCGGCCGGGTCGAGCAGGGTCACGTCGCCGTGAGGGCGCGCTGCTACCAGGGGCCGACCCACTTCCATGGCGCTCGATTTTAGGCTGTCAGCGCGAGCCACGGGCGCGCGCTGTGTTCCGGATGAGGGTGCCGCCTGCGAGCATGGGCGCCGCGCGGCGGTACCGTGCACGGGCATGACGGGCACGGAGTGGTTGCGCGAGCTTGCCGAGCGGCTCGGGACCGACCCGCCGACCGAGGAGGAGGTCGAGGACCTCCTAGCGCTCGCCGGCTTGGCCGCTCACGCGTCGGAGCGGACGGCTGCACCGGTCTCGTGCTGGATCGCGGCGCGCGCCGGGGTGAGCGCAGCGGCGGCTCGGCAGGTGGCCGCTGAGATCGCCGGCACAGATGCCAGCTGAGCTGAGCGGCCTGCTGCTCACCGGCGGCGCCAGCCGGCGGCTCGGCCGGGACAAGGCCCTGCTGCCCGTCGGGGAGGGCGGGGAACCCCTCGCCCGCACCCTCGGTCGCTCGCTCGCGGCGGTCACCGGCGTCGCCCTCGAGGTGGGACCCGGGCACTCCGGACTCCCGGTGCCTGACGAGCCGGATCCGGGCGAGGGCCCTCTCGCCGCCATCGCCGCGGGCTGGTCGTACCTGCTCGCGCACGGCAGGCCCGGACCGGCGCTCGTGCTCGCGACCGACCTGCCCCGGCTCTCGCCGAGGTGCCTTCGCGAGATCGCCTCGTGGCCGGCCCCGAAGGGCTCGAGCGTCGTGCCCGTCCTCCACGGTCGCCTGCAGCCGCTGTGCGCGAGATGGTCTGCCGGCGCGCTCGAGCGCGCCGCTGCTCTCGTGGCACAGGGCGAGCGGCGGGTCCAGGCAGCTCTCGATCACGGCCCGCTGCTTCGCCTCACCGAGGGCGACCTCGCGCGCTGCACCCCGCCGATCGATGCTGCGACCGAGCTCGCCGACGTCGACCTGCCCGGCGACCTGTGCCGCCTCGGGCTCGATCTCGAAGGCGGGAGGGCTCCCTGAACGAGAACGGGAGCACCGCCCAGGGTCACAGGCCGTAGAAGCGCTGCTCAACGACCCGGCGGGCGCGCCGGGTCACCCGCCGGTACCGCTCTCGTAGCTCCGACGGAAGCTCACCGAGGGAGCGGGCGAGCAGGGCGAGCCGTTCGGATGACTGAGGGAGGGAGTCGGCGCCCGAGCGGGTGATGGCGGCTCCTGCCCCGGCCACGTAGTTGCCGACGAGGTGCCAGCGGTTCCGGGTGCGCTCGAGGAAGGCGAGGGCCTCGCCCAGCGCCGCGCTCTCGCCCGGCGCCAGCGCGCCTGCCTGCTCCAGAGCCGCGAGGGCCTCGCCCGTGCTCGTGGCTCGCACGCCGTGCTCGATCTGGAGCAGCTGCACGGTCCACTCGATATCCGCGAGGGAGCCCCGCCCGAGCTTGAAGTGGAACTGCGGGTCCTCTCCGCTCGGGATCCGCTCCCGCTCGGTGCGAGCCTTGAGGCGCCGGATCTCACGCAGGTCGTCCGTGCCGAATGGCCGCTCCCACACGGTGGCCTCGGCGAGCCTCATGAACCGGTCGAGCACTCCGGCGTCCCCTGCGAGCGGGCGGGCCCGGACGAGGGCCTGGCGCTCCCAGGGGGAGATCCAGCGGGCGTGGTACTGGGCGAACGCGTCGAGCGAGCGGGCGAGAGGTCCGCGGCGACCCTCCGGGCGCAAGGAGGCGTCGGTGGCCCAGACGCCCTCGGACGGCGTCGGGCCGTTCAGCAGCCGTAGCAGCGCGGCTGCTGCGCGCTCGCCCTCTGCGGTGTCGGCGGCGCCGTGGCCGTCGTAGACGGCGAGCACGTCGAGGTCGCTCCCGTAGGCGAGCTCCGAGCCACCGAGGCGGCCCATGGCGACGAGCCCGAAGGGGAGCCCCGGTGCCGCCACATGGAGCGCGGCGGCGAGGGTTGCCTCACCGAGCTCGGCGAGCTGGCGGGAGACCGGCGGCTCGACCCGGCGCTCCTTGTTGGAGAGGAGGTCGGCTGCCGCGATGCGCAGCACGTGCTCGCCGACGACCCTGCGCAGGGCGCGGCCTGCCCGGGAGGGGTCGCAGTCGGCGGCCATGACGGCTTGCTCGACGAGTGCCTGGCGCGCCGGTGGCGCGAGCGAGGCGTCGTCGCCGATGGCGAGCGCGGCAGCGGGGTGGCGCTTGGCGAGCTCTCCAAGGCTTCTGCTCGTCCCGAGCACGACACAAAGCCGGCGCGCGAGCTCAGGCGAGTCGCGGAAGGCGGCGACGAGCACGTCGCGCTGGTGCGGCATCCCCGCCAGATTGCGCAGGCCAAGCAGACCGAGGTCCGGGTCGGGAGTCTCAGAGAGCCAGTCGAGGAGCACCGGTAGGAGCTGGTGCATGAGGCGGGAGGAGCGGGTGAGGCCACGCGTCAGCTCCGTGAGTGCCTCGCGCGTCCGGTCCGTCCGGCGGAAGCCGAAGGCGGCGAGGCGCTCGGCGGCGGCAGCCTCCGAGAGCCGCAAGGCGCCGCCCGCGGCGCCGGTCTCGCCGCCGGGAAGGCCGGCGGCGAAGACCTCGAGCAGCGGGCGGAAGAACAGCCGCTCGTGGATCGAGCGAGCCGCGGACTGGTGACGGGCGAGGACCACGTCGAAGCGGTCGGTCCGGCTCCTGCCGGCGCTCGTCGTGCGGCGTCTCGTCGCGAGCGGAGGGTCCTCCTCGGGCACGGGGCCGAGCGGCGCCCCGGCGAAGCCGAGGACCCGCACCAGGTGGTCGCGGGCCGGGCCGGGGGGCGGCACGGTGTGGACCTGGGCCTCCTCGACGAGCTGGAGCCGGTGCTCGACGGTTCGAAGGAAGCGGTAGGCGAGCGCGAGCGCCGTGGCGTCGCCGGCGTCGACGTACCCGGCCCCGGCGAGCTCGGAGAGAGCCCCGAGTGTCTGGCGCACCCGCAGGGCGGTGTCGGACGGACCGTGCACGAGCTGGAGGAGCTGAACCGCGAACTCGACGTCGCGGATCCCACCTGGGCCGCGCTTCAGCTCCCGTCCTGCGAGGCCGCGACGGACGACGATCTCCTCGGTCCGCGCCTTCATCGTCCGCAGCTCCGCGAGCGCCTCGGCGTCGATCCGGCGTGACCAGAGGGCCTCGGCAGCCGAGAGGGCGAAGCGCCGGCCGAGCTCCTCGTCGCCGGCCGACGGCCGTGCCTTCACGAGCGCCTGGAACTCCCAGGGACGGGCCCATCTCGCCCAGTAGGCCTCGTAGGCGTCGAGTGTCCGGACGAGGGCGCCGTTGCGCCCCTCCGGGCGCAGGTCGGTGTCGATCCGGTAGGACTGGGAGGCGAGGGCGAGCACCCGGCGAGCCGCCGTCGTGGCGACGGCCAGCTCGACCCCGTTCGGAGCGACGACGACGACGTCCACGTCGCTCGCGTAATTGAGCTCCTCGGCCCCGTGCTTGCCCATACCGATCACCGCCAGCGGCACTTCGGGCTCAGCGAGACGGTAGGCCCCGGCGAGCACGGCGTCGGCGAGGCGCGAGAGGGCCTCGCCGACCTGCTCGAGGGTGGCGTCCCCCGTGAGGTCGGCTGCGGCGATCCGCAGGAAGCAGAGGCGCTTGCGGCGGGCGAGCTCCGGGGCGTCGGCCGCCCCCGCCACGGCGGCGAGGTCGATCGGCCCCTCGAGAGCCGCGAGGGCGTCGGCATCGGCCACGACGAGGCGGGAGAGCGACCTGCTCGCGGCGACCACGGCGGCGAAGGTGCGGGCCAGCGGCTCGTCGAGGCGGTCGAGGCTCGCCGGCCGAGCCTCGGCGATCCGTTCGGCCGCGAGGCGGACGGCCGCGGGGTCCGCCGAGGACCGGGCCGCGTCCTCGATCGGCGGAGGGAGAGTGGCCATGACCTGGGTCAAGGGTAACGAGGGGGCGGCGGGTGCGCCGGTACGCTCACCTGCGTGGCTCACTGCCGTGTCGCGCTGTGCCAGCTCGATCTCGTGGTCGGCGACCTCGAGGCGAACGTCGCGAAGATCCTCGCGGCGATGGCCAGCGCCGAGGAGGGCGGCGCCGACCTCGCGGTCTTCCCGGAGCTCGCGGTCACGGGCTACCCGCCCGAGGACCTCCTCTTCAAGCCCTCGTTCGTCGCGGAGAACCTCCGCGCGCTCGACCGGCTCGCAGGAGAGAGCCGGCGGGTCGCAAGCGTCGTCGGGTACGTGGCCGAGGACGGCTACCTCCACAACGCGGCGGCCGTCCTTGCCGGGGGGAAGATCCAGGCCGTTTTCAGAAAGCAGCTTCTGCCGAACTACGGGGTATTCGATGAACGTCGCTACTTCGCACCGGGGCGCGACCCTGCCGAGGTCGTCCTCGTCGGCGGGGTGCGGGTCGGTGTCACGATCTGCGAGGACGCCTGGAGCCCGGCTGGGCCGGTTGCGCTCCTCGGGGCGGGAGGCGCTGAGCTCGTCGTCGTCGTGAACGCGTCGCCGTACCGGCGCGGCGTGCTCTGGGAGCGCCGCCGCATGCTCGCGACGCGGGCCGCCGACGCCTCGGTGGCCCTCGTGTACGTGAACCTCGTCGGCGGCCAGGACGAGCTCGTGTTCGACGGGGGCTCGATGGTCGTGGACCACTCGGGCGAGATCGTCGCCTCGCTGCCGCAGTTCGAGGAGCGGGTCGAGCTCGTCGACCTCGAGATCCAGCCGGCCTACCGCAAGCGGCTCCTCGACCCCCGGGGTTCCGAAGGCGCCCCGGTCCTGCCGGCCGTTCCCGTCACCGAGGCGCCCCGTGGCGCCGGCTTGGCACGGGTGGCACCCCCGCTCGCGGCGCCGCTCGAGGAGTGCGAGGAGGTGTACCGCGCGCTCGTGCTCGGGACGCGGGACTACGTCGACAAGGGCGGCTTCTCAGGCGTGCTCGTCGCGCTCTCCGGGGGCATCGACTCCTCCCTCGTCGCCGCGGTCGCCGTCGACGCGCTCGGCCCTGGCCGCGTCCACGGGGTCTCGCTCCCCTCCCGGTACTCCTCGGACCACTCCCGTGCCGACGCCCTCGCGCTCGGGAGCAACCTCGGCATCGAGGTACGGACGATCGAGATCGAGGCTGCGCACGAGGCGCTCTCCTCGATGCTGTCGCCCGTTGTTCGAAGCGGAGCAGAGCTCGGGGGCCTCACCGACGAGAACCTCCAGGCGCGCATCCGCGGCGTCATCGTCATGGCGATCTCGAACGAGCTCGGCTGGCTCGTCCTCACCACCGGCAACAAAAGCGAGATGGCGGTCGGCTACGCCACCTTGTACGGGGACATGGCGGGCGGCTACGCCGTGATCAAGGACGTGCCAAAGACGCTCGTCTACGACCTGTGCCGCTGGCGCAACGGGCGTGCCGGGACCGACCTCATCCCCGAAGGCGTGCTCGCGAAGCCGCCGTCGGCCGAGCTGCGGCCCGGACAGCGCGACGACGAGAGCCTGCCGCCGTACGAGGTCCTCGACCCGATCCTGCAGGGCTACGTCGAAGAGGACCGCACGATCGACGAGCTCGTGGCCGCCGGATTCGACCCGGCGGTGGTCGCGAAGGTGGTCGAGCTCGTCGACCGAGCCGAGTACAAGCGGCGCCAGGCAGCGCCCGGGCCGCGGGTGACCTCCCGAGGGTTCGGGAAGGACCGCCGCATGCCGATCACGAACCACTACCGGGAGATCCGGGCGGTGCCGAGCACGAGAGCGCCCGAGGCGGAGCGGGGCCCGTCGGGCCCGATCGGAGCCGGCGAGGCGGCGCCCTCGTGATCCCGACCGCCTGGGAGGGCCTTGCACCCGCCCCCACCGGTCGGGAAGGGCAGCTCTCTCTCCTCGAGTCGGCCCGCGCCCTCGGGTCGCTTCGCTGGCTCGAGCTCGAGGGACATGCCCGTCTTGGCGCCCTCGCGGCAGGCGGATCGTTGCCCCCGCGCACGGCGGTGTGGGCCTCCGGTGCGAGCCTGGCGCACGCGTGGCGGGCGGAGCAGCTGCGTGAGCTGCTCCCGGTCTCGGCCGGGCTTCCCGGGGTCGACGAGTCGACCCGAGCCTCCGCGAGCGGCGGCGCCCTGGCTCGGGACCTCGAGGTCGCGCTCCGCTCCGCCGACTCGGGTGCGCTCTCTCGGTGGTACCGCGCGCTCTCCGCGGTGTACGCGGCACTCAGCGAGGGCGTTGGCGTGGCGGGAGGTGCTCCCGCCCGCCGGATGCTCAACCGGCTGGCTGCGGATGCCGATAGAGAAGCGGGTGAGATCGCCGTCGACCGAGCACCGTGCGGCGAGGCCGCGGGCACCACGCCGGGGAGTGGGACGCCCACCCTCGGCGGGAAGGCTTGACTCCGTCGGTACACTGAGGCAGGAGCGTTACGGAACGGCGTTCTGAAGGCTGCTTCCCCATAGGTCGACGAGCAGTCGGATTCACGGGTGAGCGAGCCTGAGGGGCCGGGTGGCGACCTCGACGGCGCCTCAGCCGCATCGAACACCCCCACACTGCGATTACGGAGGATTCGGATTTGGCGAAGGAGCGAGTCGAGAGGGACGAGGAGGACCTGGTACGGCTCTACCTCACCGACATCGGCCAGTACCCGCTGCTCACCAAGGATGACGAGGTCCGCCTCGCTCAGGCCATCGAGGCCCGCTGGGAGGCCGAGCGGGAGCTGAAGAGCAACAAGAAGGGGATGACGCCCACCCGGCGGCGGGAGCTCAACCGGGCGATCCGGGAGGGTGAGAGCGCCCAGCGGACCTTCGTCCAGTCGAACCTGCGGCTCGTGGTGTCGATCGCGAAGAAGTACCAGGCATCAGGACTGCCACTTCTCGACCTGATCCAAGAGGGCAACCTCGGCCTCATGCACGCCGTCGAGAAGTTCGACTGGCGCAAGGGCTTCAAGTTCTCCACCTACGCGACCTGGTGGATCCGCCAGGCGATCACCCGTGGCATCGCCAACACGGGTCGCACGATCCGCCTCCCGGTTCACGCCGGCGACACGCTGGCCAGAGTTCAGAAGGCCCAGGCCCGGCTCGAGCTGAAGCTCGGTCGCCCGGCGACCCTCTCCGAGCTCGGTGCCGAGGTCGAGCTGCCCGAGGACAAGCTGATCGAGGCGCTCAGGTTCCGAGCAGAGCCGCTGTCGCTCTCCGAGCCGTTGCGCGAGGACGGCGACGCCGAGCTCGGCGACGTGGTCGAGGACCGCTCGGCTGAGTCACCGTTCGAGGTGGCGGCGACGGCCCTCCTCCCGGTCGAGATCAACCGCCTCCTCGCTCCGCTCGACGAGCGGGAGCGGGAGATCCTCCGCCTCCGCTTCGGCCTCGACCGGGGCGAGCCCCGCACCCTCGAGGAGGTGGGGGAGCACTTCAACCTGACCCGGGAGCGGATCCGCCAGATCGAGGCTCGAGCGATGTCGAAGCTGCGCCACCCCTCGAGCGACACGGGGGCCCGGGACCTGCTCACGGTCTGAGGGACGTGCCCGAGGCGCGACCGCTACGCTGCTGCCCATGCTGAAGAAGGTCCTCATCCTGGTGGTGCTGGTCGCACTCGGCGCCATCGCCGCGAAGCGCCTTCGCGGGTAGCGCCCCGGCTCGACCGCCCGGGCACCAGCAGCCCAGCGAGGCCGCCCCGCGCCTCGGCGGGTTGGCCGTCAGAGCTCTTCGAGCGCGCCGTGGAGGCGCTCCAACGTCCGTCGCGACCCGAGCCACCAGCCGAGCGCGGCGGCCGCCGCAGAAAGGGTGATGGCCCCGACCGACACGGCGATGGCCGGCTTGGGCGGGACCGAGGAGATCCGGCCGCGCACGCGGTCCCACAGTCGCACCGGCTGGGAGAAGCGGGCGACCTCGAAGCTGTGCTCTCGGGCGTAACGGGCGAGGACGCGGTCGGGGTTCACCGCGACGGGATGGCCGACCGCCTCCAGCATCGGCAGGTCGGTGTAGGAGTCCGTGTAGGCGAACGACTCCGCGAGGTCGATCCCTTCGGCCTCGGCGAGTTGGCGCATCGCCTCGGCCTTGAACTCGCCGTAGGCGTAGAACTCCATCAAGCCCGTGTAGCGACCCTCGTCGTCGAGGCGGGCCCTGCTCGCGATCACCCGATCGGCACCGAGGTAGCGGCCGAGCGGCGACACGATCTCCTCGGGCGAGGCCGAGACGATGACGACGAGGCGTCCCGCCTCCTTGTGCTGGTCGATGAGATCGGCGGCCTCGGCGTAGATGATCGGCTCGACGATCTGCTCGAGGGCCTCGGCGACGATGTCAGCCACCCGCTGGCGAGACCAGCCCTTGGTGAGCTTGAGCACGGATTCCCGGATCCGCTCGAGCCGCTCTTCGGAGGCTCCGAGGTGCAGGTAGACGAGCTGACCGTAGAGCGCCCGGAGCACCGTGCGGCGGGTGATGAGGCCGCCGCGGTAGAAGGGACGGCCGAAGGCGACGATCGAGGCGCGGGCGATCACGGTCTTGTCGAGGTCGAAAAAGGCAGCCTGGCGGAGAGGTCGACCGGCGCCAGGAGGGACGGCCGGTGCGCCCCCTCCCGCCGCCCCTGAGCCCGTCGTCACGGCGCGGCGAGGAGAGCGCGGATCTCGTCGTCGTCGGTACTGGCGCTCGCGAGGAGGAGGACCTCGTCGCCGGTGTCGAGCATCGTGTCGGCTCGCGGGACGACCACGTGGCCGTCGCGGACGACGGCCACGATGGTGACCCCTCGGGGCAGACCGAGGTCGGCGAGGGAGCGGCTCGCGGCGGGGGAGCCTTCGGCGAGGGTGACCTCGACAAGGCGGGTGTTGCCGCCCTCGAACTGCAGCAGCCTCACGAGGACACCGACCGAGACCGCCTCCTCGACGAGGCCGGCGAGGATCTGCGGCGTGGAGACGGCGACATCGACGCCCCACGCCTCGTTGAACAGCCAGTGGTTCTTCGGGTGGTTCACGCGGGCGATGACCCGGGGAACGGCGAACTCCTGCTTGGCGAGCAGGGAGATGACAAGGTTGTCCTCGTCGTCTCCGGTGACCGCCACCATCACCTCGACCTCGTCGAGGTGAAGCGCCTGGAGCGAGGCGACCTCGCAGGCGTCGGCCGTCACGATCCTCACACCGTGGGCGTCGACTTCGCCGAGGGCCGCCACCCGGTCCGGATCCTTGTCGATCAGCATGACGTCGTGGCCGCTCAGGGCGAGGTCCTCTGCGAGGAACCTCCCCACCTTGCCCGCTCCCGCCACGGCGACCTTCATCGGATCGCCTCAGCCGATTGGAACAGGCGCCGCACCTCGGCAGCCGAGTCGGCGGTCACGAGCAGGTGGAGGACGTCGCCCTCCTGCCCGACGAGGTCACGCACGAGCACGGTCGGGATACCGGCGCGGGTGACCGCCGCGATGCGGATCCCCGTCGGGATGACGTCCGCGAGCCGCCGTCCTGCCCAGGCGGCCGGCATCACGCGCTCGACGAGATGGAGCCCGCCGGTCGAGTCGGTCCACTCCCAGGAGCCCTCGTCCGGCACGATCTTGCGAAGGACCTGGTCGGTGGTCCACGACACGCTCGGCACGGTCGGGATGCCGAGCCGCTGGAAGATCTGGGCACGGCGCGGGTCGTAGATGCGGGCGACGACGTTCGGGATCTCGTAGGTCTCACGAGCGATCCGGGCGGTGAGGATGTTGGAGTTGTCGCCGCTCGTGACCGCCGCCAGGGCCGAGGCCTCGCGGGCTCCCGCCTCGTCGAGATCGTCCCGGTCGAAGCCGAACCCGAGCACGGTGCGGCCCGTCCATTCGGGCGGCAGGCGGCGGAATGCACGCTCTTGCTTGTCGATCACCGTGACGCTGTGGCCGGCAATGGCGAGGTCGACGGCGAGGCCCGAGCCAACCCGGCCGCACCCGACGATGATGACGTGCATCGCTCTCAATCCTTCCCCGTGCCGGGGTACGGCTCAACCCGAGACCGGGCGGGTTCGACCGGCCGGTCAGGCCACGTCAAGATAGCCGGATGGCCACGACGGGCAAAGCGGGGCAGCCAGGGCCCGGCGAGCGCGCGGGCTCGTCCCCTGACGGCGCGCCCGCCCGAGCCGCCGGCGCGACGCCGGTCGCCGAGCCGCGCCCGCCCGAGCCGCCGCCGGGCTCCTTCGTGCTGACCGAGCCGTGGCGGTACCGCCTGAAGCTGAAGCTCCTCGGGCCACCGCTCACGACCGAGCGGCTCTCGGAGGAGAAGCTGTCGAAGGTCCTTGCGCTCGGCGTCCTCTCGCCGGACATGATCTCCTCGAGCGCGTACGGCACCGAGGAGATGCTGAACCAGCTCGTGCCGGTGATCGGCGTGGCGGCCTTCTCCCTGCTGCTGCCGATCACCTTCGCCATCTTGCTCGTGCTGTTCTTCGTGACCCTCTCGTACCGAGAGGTCGTGATGGTCTACACGAAGGCCGGCGGCTCGTACGTCGTGAGCCGGGACAACTTCGGCCCCCGGGTGGCCCAGATCGCCGCCACGGCGCTCATCATCGACTACATCCTCACCGTCTGCGTCCAGTCGGCCGCCGGCACCGACGCCCTCGTCTCGGCCATCGACGTCAACGGCCACCTCGTGCTCAACCATGTCGGCTACGTCGTCGGCGTCACGGTCGGCATCGTCCTCCTCCTCACCTGGGGGAACCTGCGGGGCATCCGTGAGGCGGGCAAGACCTTCGCCCTGCCGACCTACCTGTTCGTGCTGGGCGTGGGCGGCCTCGTCGTGCTCGGCCTCGTCCGAGCGGGGCTCGGGCAGCTGCATGCCCACCCCATCAACCTGCCAGGGGTGTCGGTCGGGCACGCCACGAGCGGCCTGTTCTTCGGGGCGAGCCTTCTCGTGGTGCTGCGCGCGTTCGCGAACGGCGGCTCGTCGCTCACCGGCCTCGAGGCGATCTCGAACGGGATCGCCACGATCAAAGAGCCGAGGGGGCCGAACGCCCGGCGGGTGCTCGTCGTCATGTCGGCGATCCTCGGCTTCCTCGTGCTCGGTGTCTCCCTCCTTGCCAAGATCACCCACGCCGTTCCCTACGACCTCGGGAACCCGACGGTGCTCTCGCAGGAGGCGTCGTACGTGTTCGGCTCCTCGGCGGCAGGGCGGGCGGCCTTCTACTACGTCCAGGCCGTCTCGATGCTGATCTTGTGGACGGGGGCCAACACGAGCTTCAACGGCTTCCCGAACCTCGCGAGCTTCGTCGCCGAGGACGCCTACCTGCCCCGCCAGCTCACGCGGCGCGGCCACCGCCTCGTGTTCTCGAACGGCATCGTCATCCTCGCCGCCGCCTCGACCGTCCTGCTCGTCGTGACCCGGGCGAGCGTCAACGCCCTCGTCGCCCTCTACGCCATCGGAGTCTTCGTCGGCTTCACGATGGCAGGGGCCGGCATGGTGAAGCACCACGTCACCCATCGCGAGACCGGGTGGCGGTACAAGATCGTCATCAACGGCTTCGCGGCCGTCCTGTCCTTCCTTATTGTCGGCATCCTTGCGGTGGTCAAGTTCACCCAGGGCGCCTGGCTCGTGGTGGTCCTCTTCCCGATCCTGTTCACCGTGCTGATCCGCCTCCACCGCCAGTACGAGGAGGAGAAGGCCGAGCTCGAGGAGAACGCCCCGCATGCCGCCGAGGCGCCGATCCTCCGCCGCCACGTCGTCCTTGTCCTCGTGGAGCGGCTGGACCTCGCCACGGCGCGGGCGCTCCAGTACGCCCGCACCCTCCAGCCCGACGAGCTCCGGGCCGTCCACTTCGTCCTCGACACGGCCGTCGCGAGCGAGCTCGAGGCCCAGTGGACCCGCCTCGGGCTCAGCCGCTTCCCACTCGACCTCATCGAATGCCCGGACCGCCGCCTCACGCGAGCCGCGATGGAGCTCGTCGCCGAGGTGGCAGAGGACGGGCGCACCGAGGTGAGCGTGCTGCTGCCGAGGCGCGTCTTCGAGGGGCTGTGGCGTCGCGTGCTCCACGACCGCACGGCGGACCGTATCGCCGGGTACGTGAGCCAGCTCCCGAACGCCACGGCGACGATCGTCCCCTTCCCTCTCGGCAAGCGGCGCAAGGACCTCGGGTCGTGGCGCCGCCACGACGTGCTCGAGTCGGAGGGCGACCTCGCCGAGGCGGGGCTCTCTCCGCCGGCGGGAGGAGGCGCCCCGCCGCAGGACGCCGGCGCAGCCGGGCGGGTCGGCCCCCCGGGAGAGGCGGCGAAGCCGGACGGGGTAGGGCACGGTCGCATTCGCTCCGGGGCGGGCGGCGCAGGCCGGCACGGCGACGGCCCGCCGGGCGGCCACCTTGCCCGCCCGGACGGTGGGCGGTCCTCGGCCGCGGCGGCCGAAGGCGCCTCGGCGCGCCTTGCAAGCCTGCCCGGCACGATCCCGATCGCCCGGCTCCGCTGGCGGCAGCGGGCCAAGGTGGCAGGTCGGGTGCGCTCCGTGCGGGTGCAGCCCCGAGCGGGCGTGCCGAGCGTCGAGTGCACCCTCGCCGACCCGACCGGGCAGCTCCTGCTCGTGTTCCAGGGCCGGCGACGTTATCCCGGGATCGAGCCGGGAGCGATCGTGACCGCAGAGGGTATGGTGGGGGACCGCAACCACCGGACGGCGATGATCAATCCCGTAGTCGAGATTGTGCGCCCCGGGGAGGCGTCGTCGGGATCGGCACAGGACGACGCCGCGGCTGGCCAGCAGGAGTGAGCGGCACTAGTGAAATCTTGAACACCCTGGTCCCACTCGTTTATCCTCCCCCCGACTCAAGCAAAGGAGCCGATAGGTGCCCTCCCACCTCCTAGCGGTCTCCGGCGGCTACCAGGCCTTCTCCCTCGGCGGAGCCGAGCGTGCCTGGTTGGGCTTCGCCCTCGCCACCGGAGCCGTCGCCATCCTCGTCGCGCTGTACCTGATGCGGGGCGTGCTCGCCGCGGACCAGGGCACGCCGTCGATGCGGGAGATTGCGGCCGCCATCCAAGAGGGCGCTGTCGCCTTCCTTCGGCGGCAGTTCCGGACCATCGCCATCATCGTCGTCCCGCTGTTCGTCCTCGTGTTCTTCACGGCCACGAAGGTCGTCGGGCCAGGCGGCCACGTGGCGCTCACGTTCGTCTCGGCCGGCTTCGCACGAGCGGTCGCCTTCCTCGTCGGAGCGCTCTTCTCGTCGCTCACCGGTTTCATCGGCATGAGCATCGCCGTGCGCGGCAACGTGCGGACGGCTGCTGCCGCCCGGAGCGGCCAGCTGCCGGGCGCCCTCCGGGTCGCCTTCCGCACCGGTGGCATCACCGGCATGTTCTGTGTCGGCCTCGGCATCATCGGCGCCACCGGCATCGTCTTCATCTTCCAGAACAGCGCGACGGCGGTGCTCGTCGGGTTCGGCTTCGGCGCCTCGCTCCTCGCGCTGTTCATGCGTGTCGGCGGCGGCATCTTCACCAAGGCCGCCGACGTGGGGGCCGACCTCGTCGGCAAGGTCGAGGCGGGCATCCCCGAGGACGACCCCCGCAACGCCGCCACGATCGCCGACAACGTCGGCGACAACGTCGGCGACTGCGCCGGAATGGCGGCCGACCTGTTCGAGTCCTACGAGATCACGATCATCGCCTCGCTCATCCTCGGCTACTCGGCGTTCAGGACCCTGTACGCCCATGACCCGGGCAACTGGGCGAAGGGGCTCATCTACCCGCTCGTCGTCGCCGGGATCGGCATCCTCACGTCGGCTCTCGGCATCCTCCTCGTGCGGGCGAGCGGCCGGGACAAGTCGGCCATGGCCCCGATCAACCGGGGCTTTCGCCTCTCCGCCTTCCTCACTCTCGTCGGCGCATTCCTCGTCGCCCAGTTCTGGGTCCACAACCTGAAGGTGTTCTGGGCCGTCCTCGTCGGCGTCGCGCTCGCCCTCGTGGCCAGCCTGATCACCGAGTACTTCACCTCCACCGAGACGCGGCCGGTGCGCGAGGTGGCCGAGTCCACGCGGACCGGTCCTGCGACCACCGTGCTCTCCGGCATCTCGCTCGGCCTCGAGTCCAGCGTCTGGGCGGTGCTCGCCATCGTCGTCGCCATCGCGGCGGCGGTCGGGCTTGGCGGCCGCAACATCGACGTCGACCTGTACCTCGTCGCCCTCGTGGGCATCGGCATGCTGTCGACCACGGGCATGGTCATCTCGGAGGACTCCTTCGGGCCGGTGGCCGACAACGCAGCGGGAGTCGCCGAGATGTCGGGCGAGTTCCACGGCGAGGCTCAGCGGGTGATGGTGAGCCTCGACGCCGTCGGCAACACGACGAAGGCCATCACCAAGGGTGTCGCCATCGGGTCCGCCGTCATCGCGTCGGTGGCGCTGTTCGCCTCCTTCATCGAGACGATCGGGAGCCAGCTCCACATCGCGGCGATCGGCAACGCACTGTTCGGCAGCTCGCTCACCCAGATCAACGTTGCCAAGCCGGCCACCTTCATCGGCCTCCTCATCGGGGGCACGATCGCCTTCTTGTTCTCCTCGCTCGCCATCCGCGCCGTCGGCCGCTCGGCCGGCACGGTCGTGGTCGAGGTGCGCCGCCAGTTCCGCGAGCACCCCGGCATCATGGACGGGAGCGAGAAGCCCGAGTACGGGCGGGTGATCGGCATCTGCACCGCCGCCGCGCAGCGGGAGCTCGCCACGCCGGCGCTCCTCGCCATCCTCTCACCCGTGATCGTCGGCTTCCTCATCAACTACCTGGCGCTCGGCGCCTTCCTCGCCGGGACGATCCTCACCGGCCAGCTGATGGCCAATTTCCTCTCGAACTCGGGCGGCGCCTGGGACAACGCGAAGAAGTACATCGAGGACGGCTTCCACGGCGGCAAGGGGTCCGACGCCCACAAGGCGGCGGTGATCGGCGACACGGTCGGCGACCCGTTCAAGGACACGGCCGGCCCGGCACTGAACCCGCTCATCAAGGTGATGAACCTGGTCTCGCTCCTCATCCTCCCTGCCGTCATCACCTTGCGGCACAGCGACGCCCGCTTTGCCATCGCGGGGGTCGCCATCGTCATCCTCCTCGGAGCGATCCTGTTCTCGAAGCGCTCGACCGGAAGCTTCGGCGAGGAGAGCCCGCAGGTGGCCTCTGCGGCCGCCGGCGAGGCCGACGCCGCTGCCGCTCCGGCCGGTGCCGGCACGGGCGGCGCCCCCGTGTCGGCCTAGAACGGGGGCAGATGCCCAAGCCGCTCGTGATCGTGGAGTCTCCGGCGAAGGCGAAGACCATCGCCGGGTTCCTCGGGCGCGACTACGTGGTCGAGTCCTCGATCGGCCACATCCGCGACCTGCCCCGGTCGGCGGCCGACGTCCCGCCGGCGTTCAAGAAGGAGCCGTGGGCACGGCTCGGTGTCGACGTCGACAACCACTTCAAGGCGCTCTACGTCGTCAGCCGGGAGAAGAAGGAGCAGGTCGCGAAGCTGAAGCGGCTCGTCGGCGATGCGAGCGAGGTCTACCTCGCCACCGACGGGGACCGCGAGGGCGAGTCGATCGCCTGGCATCTGGTCGAGGTGCTCTCCCCCAGGGTGCCGGTGCGGAGGATGGTCTTCCACGAGATCACCGAAGGCGCGATCCGCGACGCGATCGAGCATCCGCGCGAGCTCGACCGCCGGCTCGTCGACGCCCAGGAGGCTCGCCGCATCCTCGACCGGCTCTACGGCTACGAGGTCTCGCCGGTGCTGTGGCGCAAGGTGCGCCAGGGCCTGTCGGCCGGGCGGGTCCAGAGCGTCGCCACGCGGATCGTCGTCGAGCGGGAGCGGGAGCGCATGCGCTTCTCCTCGGCGGCGTGGTGGAGCCTCGAGGGGAGGTTCTCGTCCGCCGGCCAACCCTTCGGCGCCCGCCTCGTCGACGTGGGTGGCCGCCGTGTCGCCACTGGCGACGACTTCGGGCCGAGCGGCCGGATCGAGAACCCGGACGCGTTGCTGCTCGAGGAGCAGACCGCGTCCGAGCTCGCCGCCGTGCTCGAGGGAGCCAGCTTCGCCGTGGCCTCGGTCGAAGAGCGACCCTTCCGGCGCGCGCCGGCGGCGCCCTTCATCACCTCGACCTTGCAGCAGGAGGCGGCCCGCAAGCTCCGTTTCTCGGCCCAGCGCACGATGCGAACCGCCCAGTCGCTGTACGAGCGGGGCTACATCACCTACATGCGGACCGACTCGACGACGCTCTCGGAGACCGCGGTCGCCGCCGCGCGCGAGCAGGCCAAGGAGCTGTACGGGGCCGGGTCGGTGCCCGGGTCGCCCCGGCTCTACCGCAGCCGGGTGAAGAACGCGCAGGAGGCGCACGAGGCGATCCGACCTGCCGGCGACCGCTTCCGCCTCCCGAGCCAGGTCGCCGGTGAACTGTCGCCCGACGAGGCGCGTCTGTACGAGCTCGTGTGGCAGCGGACGGTCGCGTCGCAGATGATCGACGCCACCGGGACGACGGCCCGGGTGCGGCTCGAGGCGGCGGCGAGCGCGGCCACCTCCGTCGCCGGCGCAGGCGCCATAGCCGGGTTCGTCGCCACGGGCACGGTGATCACCTCGCCGGGGTTCCTCCAGGTCTACAGGGAGGACGAGGACGAGGTCGTCGAGGGGGGAGGTGACCCACGCGGCCGGCCGGAGGAGACCCGGCTGCCGCGGCTCTCGACCGGCGAGGAGGTGGGCTGCGAGGGAATCGACGTGGAGGGTCACTCCACCAAACCTCCGGCGCGCTACACCGAGGCGTCGCTCGTGCGACGGCTCGAGGAGCTCGGGGTAGGGCGGCCGTCGACCTATGCCACGATCCTCCAGACGATCCAGGACCGCGGCTACGTCTGGCGAAAGGGCAACGCGCTCGTCCCTTCGTTCACGGCGTTCGCCGTCGTGCAGCTGCTCGAGCGCCACTTCCCGTCCCTCGTGGACTACGGCTTCACCGCCAGCATGGAGGACGACCTCGATGAGATCGCCTCGGGAGTCGAGGAGCAGATCCCCTGGCTGGAGCGCTTCTACTTCGGGGAGCCCCGGCATCACTCCGGTTCGGCCACTGGCGTGGCCCACGGCGCAGACGGCGCCGTCAGCGGTGCGGCGGCGCCCCGGCACTCGCTCGCGGTCGACGGAAAGCGGGGCCTCAAGGACGCCGTGCTCGCCCACCTCGAGGAGATCGACGCGCGGGAGGTCAACTCGATCCCGATCGGAGCGGACGGCAACGGCGAGGAGATCGTGGTGCGTGTCGGCCGGTACGGGCCGTATGTCCAGCGGGGCGACGAGCGCGCCGGTGTCCCCGACGAGCTCGCGCCGGACGAGCTCACGGTGGAGCGCGCGCTCGAGCTGCTCTCGAGCCCCTCGGGCGATCGCGAGCTCGGCAGGGACCCCGAGACCGGGAAGTCCGTCTACGCGAGAGCCGGGCGGTTCGGGCCCTACGTCCAGCTCGGCGAGGTCGGAGCCGAAGGCGGCGAGAAGCCGAGGACGGCGTCGCTGTTCCGGTCGATGTCGCTCGACACCGTCACCCTCGAGGACGCGCTCCGCCTCCTCCAGCTCCCGCGCACCCTCGGCACGGACCCGGAAACGGGTGAGCCGGTGGTAGCGAGCAACGGCCGCTACGGCCCCTACCTGAAGCGGGGCAGGGACACCCGCAGCCTGGACGACGAGGAGCAGCTGTTCGAGATCACCCTCGAGGAGGCGCTCGACCGCCTCGCCCAGCCGAAGCAACGCCGCTTCGGCCAGCCCGCGGCGCCGGTCCGTGAGCTCGGCGCCGACCCGGTGAGTGGCCAGCCCATCGTCCTGCGCTCGGGGCGGTTCGGGCCGTACGTGACGGACGGGACGGTCAATGCATCGCTGCGCCGAGGCGACGATCCCGAGACCATCACGGCCGAGAGAGCAGCAGAGCTGCTGCAGGCGCGGAGAGAGGCCGGCCCCACGACCCGGAGCAGGGGAGCAAGGAAGGCGACGGCCTCGACGAAGAAGGCGGGGGCGGCGAAGAAGGCCGGCGCTGCCAAGGCGGGCGCGACGAAGAAGAAGGCGGGCGCGGCAACGGCTCGAGGGGCGAAGAGGGCTGCTCCCCGAGGGTCGGCGGCCGCAGCGGCAGGGCGGGCCGGTGGCCGAAGCCGCCCGAGTGGCGACCCGAGCTGAACGGGTCGCAGCCGGTGACAGCCCCGGCCGGAAGGCTGATCGCGATCGAGGGCGGTGAGGGAGCTGGGAAGTCGACCCAGGCGTCGGCGCTGGCGGCGGCCCTCGGAGCTGAGCTCACACGCGAGCCGGGCGGCACTGCTCTCGGCGAACAGGTCCGCCGCCTCCTCCTCGACCCTCGTTCCGGCCAGATCGGCGACCGCACGGAGCTCTTGCTGATGCTGGCGGCGCGAGCCGAGCACCTCGTCCGGCGGATCGAGCCGGCGCTCGCCCGAGGTCTCGACGTGGTGGTGGACCGCTTCTCCGGATCCACGCTTGCCTACCAGGGCTACGGGCGTGGGCTCCCGGTCGAGGAGGTGCGGCTCCTCTGCGGGCTGGCTGCCGGCGAGCGCTGGCCGGACCTGAACGTGCTCATCGACGTGCCGGTACCCCTCGGAGCAGCCAGGCGCCGGCAGCGTCCGGGGCTGGACCGGATCGAGGCGGCCGACAGCTCCTTCCACGAGCGCGTGCGGAACGGCTACCTCGCCGAAGCCGCGCGTGACCCCGGCCACTGGCTCGTGGTCGACGGCAGCGGCCCGGTGGGCGAGGTCACCCGTGCGGTGCTCGAGGGGGTGCAGCACCGGCTCGGGCCGCATGTGGCAGGGTGAGAGCGTGACCGTCGGGGCCGCGGCCGCTCCCGTGCTCGATCGCATCGTCGGCCAGAAGGGCGCCGTCCGGATGCTCCGGGCCTCGCTCCGTGCGCCGTTGCATGCCTACCTCTTCGCGGGGCCGCCCGGCACGGGCCGGGAGGAGGCTGCCGCCGCGTTCGCGGCGGCTCTGTTCTGCCCTGACGGCGGTTGCAGCAAGTGCGAGGTGTGCCGAGCCACCCTCGAGCGGCGCCACCCCGACCTGGTCGTTGTCGAGCGGGAGGGCGCCGCCATTGCGAGATGGCAGGTGGACGAGGTCGTCCGGCTTGCCTCCCGCTCGCCGCGAGCCGCGCCGTACCAGGTGCTCGTGCTCGTGGACTTCCACCTGATCGGCGCCGCCGCGCCGGCTCTGCTGAAGACGATCGAGGAGCCGCCCTCGACGACCGTCATCATCGTGACCGCCGACTCGGTCCCGGCCGACTTCGTCACGATCGCGAGCAGGTGCGCGCGAGTCGACTTCCGGCCGCTGTCGAGCGAGGACCTCGTCGAGGTGCTCGTCGGCGAGGGCGCTGACCGCGGAGCGGCCGAGACCGTGGCTCAGGTGGCGCGGGGTCGGCTCGACCGCGCCCGCCTGCTGCTGCAGGATCCGGGGTTCTCGCACCGGGTCGCGCTCTGGCGCGACCTGCCCGCTCACCTCGACGGCACCGGGGCCACGGCCGCCGCCCTGGCTGCGCAGCTCGTGGCGTCGGCCGAGGAGCCGGTCGAAGTGGTGAGGCAGCGCCAGGCCCGAGAGCTCGAGGAGCGCGCCGCCCAGGCGAGCGCCGCCGGCGAGCGGAGCGTGCCGGGGCGCGCCGAGATCGAGGCGCGGCACCGGCGGGAGCAGCGCCGGGTGCGGACCGACGAGCTGCGGGCCGGGCTCGCTGTGCTCGCCGGCTCCTACCGCCGGCGGCTCGACGGCGCCGGCGGGCAGTCTCGCAGCGCGATCACAGCGATCGAGCTGATCGACGAGGCGGCGTCCCGGCTACTGCTCAACGTCAACGAGACCTTGCTGCTCGAATGGCTTCTCGTCAAGCTCGACCGGGTCCACTGAGCGCCGCGCGGTGGACGAGCTCCGGGGCACCAGCGTGGACCGGGTGAGCACCGGCTTGCCGCCAAAGGCGCCTGCCGGCGCGGCCGGCAGCGCGGTCTCCTCGGTGCCACCGGCACGTGCGGCCGGGGCGCCACATGCCTCCCGTCCTCGCCACCACCGTCGCCCTGCCTGGCCGCTCGTCGTCGAGGGAGCGCTCCTCGCACTCTCACCTTTGCTGGCCGAGCTCGTGTTCCGGCTCGCCATCATGTCGCCGGTCGAGCTGCCCGATCCGAGCATCCACACCTCGTACCTCGTCGACCCCCACCAGGTCTACGCGCGCTACCAGGCGGCCTACGCCTCGACCGCTCGGCTGAGGGAAGGTGCGCGGGTCGGTTTCGTCGTGCCGGGGCGGATCTTCTACGAGCTGTTCGGCTCCGTCGGCGGCTTCGTCGCCTTCCGGTACCTCCTCGCCCTGATCGCCGTCGTGCCGGCCTACGTGCTCGTGCGGCGCCTCTACCAGCGTCCGGCGGCCGCGATGACCGTGGTGCTCATCTTGAGCTGCCCGGTCTTCGTGAGGGCGTGGGGCACCGACTACCCCAACAGCGCCGCCATCTCCTATCTGACCGGCGCCCTCGCGTGCCTCGGTCTCGCCCTCGCGGCCCGGCGGCGCCGGAGCGCCTGGGTCGCGGCCGGGGCCGCCCTCGTGACCCTGGCGGTCTGGGCATTTCTGACCGCCGCCGTGGTCGCCCTGCCGGCGCTCGTCGTCTACGTCGCGATCCGCTCCTGGCAGTCACGGCGAGGCGCGCTCGGCGACGTGGGGATGCTCGCCGGCTCCGCAGTCGTCACCTCCGGTGTGCTCGCCGTCGGCTCGTACTTCCTCATCGGCCCGCTCAACTACATCACCCCGACCTGGCAGGCCTACGTCTACCTCTCCACACCGTCGCAGCAGGTCCAGTGGCACTCGACGAACTGGCACTGGCTTCCGTACGACACCTACCTCCTCGTCCCCGTCGCCGTGCTCGGGATCGGCGCCGTCGCGTTCGCGAGGTGGCCCCGCCGGCTGCCTCCGGTGCAGAGCTTCCTCGTAGTCTCGACCGCTCTCGCCGCAGGACTGATGGCGTACCTCCAATTCTTCCGCAACGTGCAGATCCTGGAGGTGCACTTCTGGTCGTCCCTGCTCTGGTCAGGGACGTACCTCGTGCTCGGCCTCGCCCTTGGTGAGCTGACGCGACGCGTCGGCGACGACCTCCTCGGGCGATGGCTGCCCGTGGCCGTCGTCGTCGCCGTCCCACTCGTCTACGAGTCACGGCGTTCGGTCCCGGCCTTCACCTGGAGCCCGGCCGGCGTTGCGCTGACCGGCGCTGTGGTGGCCGTGGCGATCCTGGCCCGTGCCGGCACGGCGCTCGCCAGGCCGGGTCGATCGGCGCTCGGTCTCGCCTCCGGAGTGGTCGTGACCATCGCGGCGGCGAGTGGGCTCCTCGTCCTCACGGTCGCCCCGGCGGTCGCCCATGCCCATATCCCCCACACCGTGAACGATCCTCCTGCGGCCTACGCCGCCACCCTCGGCGTGAACGACGCTCTCTCGATCGACGAGTACCGCGTCGCCGCCGAGCTGCCGCACTTCACCGGAGAGCCGGCCTACCGAGGGGAGCAGCTCCTCATCTGGTGGCCGATCGACCAGTTCTCGCAGATGATCGAGCCGATGGGCATCTACCACGCCGGGTTCAACTCGATCCCGGGGCCGTGGGGCATGCTCGCCCCGGTGGCGGCCCGCAAGATCGAGCAACGGCGGCCCGGCCAGGTCCTCCTCATGAGCATGACCGGGTTCGAGCTCCAGTCGTGCTACGACGCGCTCCAGCAGTTCGACCCGAGGCTCGTGCGTCGAGCTGTGCTGAGCTCGGGCCCGGTGCACCTCCACGTCTGGCTGATCGACCTCGAGCGCTACACGAGGGTCGAGGCCGGCCGCCTCCGCTGAGGGCGGTGACGGGGGCAGGCCGAGCGGGCTCGCTCCCAAGGGAACGTTCCGCCCCGCCGCCGTGTTGAAGGCCATGACGCACCACCGACGAAGGAGCTCCGACCGTGCTGTTCGCCTCACGCAAGCAGGAGATGGTCTCGCCCGAGGCAGCCTTGCCCGGCCGGTCCGCGAGGATGCGGGTGCCCGAGCGTCACTACGTGCTCGGTACCCCGCTCATGCCTCCCTTCCCCGACGGCCTCGAGACGGCGGTGCTCGGCCTCGGGTGCTTCTGGGGTGCCGAGCGCCGCTTCTGGGAGGCCGACGGCGTCTACACGACGGCGGTGGGCTACGCAGGGGGCTACACGCCGAACCCGACCTACGAGGAGGTGTGCAGCTCGAAGACAGGACATGCAGAGGTCGTGCTCGTGGTGTTCGACCCTGCGCGGCTCGGCTATCGCGAGCTGCTGCAGCGCTTCTGGGAGTCTCACGACCCGACCCAGGGCATGCGCCAGGGCAACGACGTCGGCACCCAGTACCGCTCGGCCATCTACACGACCTCGGATGCGCAGCGCGAGCTGGCGCTCTCCTCGCGCGACCGGTACCAGGCCGCCCTCGCCGAGGCAGGGTACGGCGCCATCACCACTGAGATCGCGCCAGCCGGACCCTTCTACTACGCGGAGGAGTACCACCAGCAGTACCTGGCGAAGAACCCGAGCGGCTACTGCGGGCTCGGTGGGACCGGCGTGAGCTGCCCGACCGGCCTCATCGCCTGAGCGGGCCGCCGTCCGCCCGGCGGCCGGTGCGCTGAGTATCGTTCGCTCCCGATGTCCCGAGCTGCCGCCGGACGGCTTCTTCGCGGCCTCGTCGCGGTCGCCGCTCTCGTCGGGCTCGCGGTGCTCCTCGAGGCCGTGAGCGTGCATGCCTTCGCGCCGGACTCCGACGGCGCGACCGTGGTGCTCGAGGGGTACGCGATGGGCCACGGCCACGCCATGTTGCACAACTGGGGGCTCTCGCTCGACTCGTTCTGGACCGTGGATGCCCTCTGGTACCTCGCCGGTGTCACGGTGGCGGGGCTCACGCCCGCCCTTGCCCATGCCGTGCCGGCGGCGATCGCCGCCGCGGTCGTCGGCATGGGCGTCCTCATCGCGACCGAGGAGCGACGGGGCGCCGCCGGGGTCGCGGCAGGGGCGACCGTGGTGGCGATCCTCGCCTTCCCCTCGCATGCGCTCGCCATCTTCTTGCTGCGCGGCCCGCTCCACGTCGGCACGGTGCTCTGGTGCCTGATCGCCTTCTACGCGATGCGACGCGGGCGGTTCGGGTGGGGCTTCGTGGCCGCGGTCGTGCTGCTCGCGGCCGGGATGCTCGGCGACCTGCAGGCGCTCGCGCTCGGTGTCGTGCCACTCGCGCTCTCCGGTCTCACCGCGGCTGGCCGCACCCGTGACTGGCGCCAGGGTGTGCCGCTCGTGGCGGCCGCCGGCTCAGCCGTGATCCTGGCAGAGCTCGTCCGCACGATCGCCCGGGCGATCGGCAGCTTCAGCATCGCCGGCGCCAATCCCACCTCGACGCTGCACCAGATGGTCCTCAACCTGAAGCACGGCGTGCACGAGGGCGCGCTCCTCATGGGCGTCGGGAGCTCGTACTACGGTCTCGGTGGCGAGCCGGTGGCGCTCTCGTACACCCACGTGCTCGCGATCCTCGTGGTCCTTGCCGCGCTGGCGGGCACGGCGTGGTCCGTCGTCTGGGGCACGGCCACCGGGCGGCCCACCGTCGTCGGCACGAGCACAAAGGCCGCCTGGCGGCTCGACGACATGCTCGTCTTCGCGACCTTCGCGTCACCGGCGACCTTCGTGCTGCTGGCCACGGCGCCCGATCCCGCCTATGCCCGCTACCTCACGGCCGGCGTGATCTTCGGAGCCGTCCTCGCCGGCCGTGTCGTCGGCAGGGTGGCACAGGACCTCGAGTGGCGCTCGCTCGCGAGGATCGGGGCCGGGATCGGGCTCGCAGCGATCGGTTGCTTCGCGGCGGGGACGATCATCGAGATCACCGAGCCGGCTCCACCGACGCCGGCCTCGGCGCTCGCCTCCTTCCTTGAGGCACACCACCTGCGAGATGGGATCGGCGCCTACTGGTCGGCGTCGGTGACGACGCTTGAGTCGCACGGCGAGGTGGACGTGCGCCCCGTCGTCGCTCCGGGCGGGCGCCTGTACCGCTACGACCGGAACTCCGCGGCGTACTGGTACCGGGAGCCGTTCCGGTTCCTCGTCTTCCAGCCCGGGGCACCGTGGGGGTCGGTGGACGAGTCGAGCGCCGCCGCCAGTTTCGGCCCGCCAACAGCGACCTACGAGGTGGCCGGCTACGAGGTGATGGTCTGGGACCACGTCCTCGTCATCCCCCGCCGGCCTTCGGCGCAGGCCGCCCGCTAGCCGGTCGCTCAGATGTTGGCGAGGTCCTCGCTCGAGTAGGACCGGAAGGCGATGAGGGTGCGTGTCCTGGTCACGCCCCTGAGCGGCGCGATCCGCTCGGTCACGAGCTCGGCCAGCTTCTCGTGGTCGCCCACCCGGACGAGCGCCACCAGGTCCTCGTCGCCGGCCACCGAGTAGGCGACGTCGACCCCCGCGACGTCGGCGAGCTCCCGGCCGAGGGGCGCCACCCGCTCGGGGTCGGCCTGGATGAGGACGATGGCCGTCACCATGGGGGCATGCTACGCCGCCCGCCGAGAGCTCGGCCGCGTGGTCCGCGTCCGCCCGCTCAGCCGTTGATGGGCCCTGAGCCCTCGCGCAGGCTCCCCGCGTTCCTGCCTGACCGGTGGGCGAGGATCTCGGCGACGATGGCGACCGCCGTCTCCTCCGGGGTGCGCGCACCGAGGTCGAGGCCGACCGGGCCGTGGATCCGCTCGAGGTCGTCGCGGGCCACGCCGAGCTGGGTGAGGCGCTCGATCCGGGCCGCCTGGGTGTGGCGAGAGCCGAGAGCGCCGACGTAGCACCCGGTCGCGAGCGCGGCTGCGAGCGCCGGGGTGTCGACCTCGGGGTCATGGGAGAGCACGACCGCGGCGTCGCGCTCTCCGAGCGAGGCCACGGCCACTGCCGCCGAGGGTCCGTCGGTGACCTCCACGTCCCAGCCGAGGAGCCTCCCCTGCACGCCGAGGGCGGTGGCGAGCTCCGCCTCGCCGACCACGACGAGCCGCGTCGTCGGCACGTGGGCCTCGACCACCACGTTGTGGCCGGCCGCCGTGTGGACCTCGCTCACGGCCCGCCCTGCCCTGAGGGCCGCGAGGCACCAGGCCTCCGCCTGCGCGTCGAGGGCGGCGTCACCGAGAGAGCCGAGGCGTCGGGCGCCTCGCGTCGCCGGCTCGTCGACCATGGCGAGCGACGCCGCCCTCAGTGCTCGGCCCGGCTCGTCACCGGGGACGAGGGTGGCGATGGCAACCGGACGGCTCGCCTCGGCGAGGGCGGCGAGGGCGTCCTGCCCGAGGCACTCGAGCGTGGTCGTGAGCACCTCGGCGACCCCGCCGCATGCCATCCCTGCCGCAACGGCGTCGGTGTCGCCGACGCGCACCCCGATCAAGGTGGCCGGCGTGCCGAGCGCTCCGGCGAGGACGCCGTCGGCCAGACCACCGAGCAGGGAGCCGCTCGTGACGCCGGAGCGATCAAGCAGCGCCGCCTCGCCGGCGCGCCGGCCACCGAAGCCGCGGAAGGCCACCACCCTCGCGAGGGCGAGCTCGCCGGGCCTGGCGCCATCGGCAAGTGCCGATGCGGCGCGGCGAGCGACCGCATGGATCCCCGTGCCGGTCGTCTCCGCCCGCTCGGCTTGGCTCGGCGGCTGGCTCGGCGTCATCTGGCCGCCCGGGTGCTCGTCACGCCGGCATCCTACGGGCCGGGAGCGAGCTCCTCGATGGCGAACTCAGGGCAGTTGGCGATCGCGAGGCGCGCCTTGGCCTCGAGCTCGGGCGGGACGGTGCCGTCGCCGACGACGCTCGAGGTGCCGTAGTCGTCGACGTCGAACAGCTCCGGGGCCAGCCCGTAGCAGCGTGCGTGGCCCTGGCACTTGTCGGGGTCGACTCTGATCCTCACGGGAACACCACGGGCAGCTGCCGCGGACCCCGCACCTGGCCGCCAGCCCACGTGACCTCGGCGCCCTCTTCGAGGCGGAACTCGGGGATGGCCGCGAGCCACTCCTCGAGAGCCACCCGCAGCTCCATGCGGGCGAGGTTGGAGCCGGCGCAGCGGTGGATGCCGGCGCCGAAGGCGACGTGACGGTTGTGTGCCCGGTCGAGCACGACCTCGTCGGGCCGCTCGAACACCTCGGGGTCCCGGTTGGCGGCGGGGAAGCTCAACAGGATGCGATCGCCCGCTTTCATCGGGCAGCCGTTCAGCTCGACGTCGCCGGTCACGATGCGGGCCATCGTCACTGGCGAGTACGCCCGGAGCAGTTCCTCGATCGCTAGCGGCCAGATCTCGGGCTCGGCCACGAGCCGCCGCCGGTCCTCGGGATGAGTGGCGAGGTGCCACAGCGAAGAGCCGATCGCGCTCCAGGTCGTGTCGATGCCCGCGATGAGCACGAGAGCGGCCGCCCCCATCACGATGCTGTCGTCGATGGGCTGGCCGTCGACCTCCGTGCGGAGGAGCTCGCTCAGCAGGTCGCCCCCCGGTCCGCGGCGGCGGCGCTCGACCTCCGCCACGAAGTAGTTGAGGAGGCCCTCCATCCCGTGGAGGGAGCGTTCGGCGTCGTCGGCGAACTCGAGGACCTCCCGAACCCAGCCGGTGAAGGTGTCGGAAAGGTCCTCTTCCACCCCGAGGATGTGGCTGATGACGCGGACCGGGATCTGCTGCGCGTAGTCGGCAGCCGCGTCCGCCCTCCCGTCCTCGACGAAGCACTCGATCAACCTGCGGCAGAGCTGGCGGGTGAGGTCCTCGTAGCCCTCGACCCGGCGGTGGGAGAACCACGGCAGGAGCAGGCGGCGGGTCCAGGTGTGAAGCGGCGGGTCGGCCGAGATGGGCGGCAGCCCGTAGGCGAGCACCGGCTCGTCCGGCTCCTCGCCGTCAAAGGGGATGACCCCGACCTCGATCGAGCTGAAGTGCTCGATGTCGTGGGCGATGGCGGTGACGTCCTCGTAGCGAGTGGGCAGCCAGTTGCTGCCGCGCCGGTTGGTGTGGGCGATCGGGCAGCTCTCCCGAAGCATCCGCCAGGTCTCGAACGGGCTGCGGACGTAGTCCGGATCCATGACGTCGAAGTCGGAGGTCCAGTCGCTCACCGGTCGGGTGGTCGTCATGTCGTCCCCTTGTCCCGGGCGGGTTCCCCCCTCGCCGCAGCGATCACACTATGCCTCCGGCACCCTGGCGTGCACGTCGATGACAGTTCGGCAGACAGCAGCGGACTGCGCCGACGACGGCGAACCTGCCGGGCCGTCCGGCGGGGCCCCCTCGCGCCGTGGCGCCTTCGGCTCGCTCGCTCGGCTCGCCCACCAGCCTGCGCCGGCGATCACGAGGGCGGCCGCCACGGCACCGGCGAGCGCAGCCGTGCCGAGACCGAGGCACTTCAGGGCGGCGGCGGCGACGACGAGGGTGATGGCAGGTCGAAGGCGACGGCCCCGGGTTGAACGCGACGACACCAGCGAGCCCGCGACGACCGCCGGGGTGCTCCCGATCACGACCGAGAGGCTGAGCGGGAGCTCGACATGCCCGAAGAGGAGCGAGCCCACCCCGGCGGCGAGCGTGAGTGGCACGGCCTGTGCGAGATCGGTGCCCACGAGCTGGCGGAGCTCGACGGCCGGGTAGATGAGGAGGAGGAGGACCATGACGAGCGAGCCGGCGCCGACCGACGTGAGGCCGACGGCGAGACCGGCGACCGCGCCTGCGGCCGCGCTCGCGACCGGGCGGAGCTCGAGCTCGTGGACGCTTGCGGGTGGCACGGTTCTCCGGCGCCGGGCGACGAGGGGGCGGAGGCGGGCCGCCGCCACCCCGAGGAGCATCACTGCGCCGAGGGTGCTCTCGACGGCTCGTTCGGCCGCGTGGGACTCCCCGAGGGTGCGCAGCAGGAGCGTTCCGAGGAGAGCCGCCGGGACCGAACCTATCGTCAGCCAGCCGGCAAGACGGAAGTTGACGGTGCCGGCGGCGGCATGCACGGCGGCGCCGGCCGGGCGCATCACGATCGCGGCGACGAGGTCGCTCGAGATCGCCGCCGAGGGGGCCACGCCGAACACGAGGACCAGCATGGGGGTCATGAGGGCGCCACCGCCGGTGCCGGTGAGACCCACGAGGAGACCGACCGCCGCGGCACCGAGCACGACGGGCAGCTCCAGGTGCACCGCCGTATTATAGTAAAACCATAAACTAACTAGCTAATGCTCACGCGCTCCCGTGCGTGCACGAGAGGTACGCCGGCAGTCGCGGCGCGGCTGCCGGCACCAGCTCGGAGAGGAAGCGGAGCGTCGGCCACGCCTGCTCGGTGAAAAAGGCCGTGCCGGCTGGCCCGCTGAGCACGGCCACGTCGGCCGGGCGGGGGCACGCACGAGCGAAGTCGGCGACACCCCTCGCAAAGGCGTCACCGGTGTGCTGCACCACGCGAAGCGGCTTGCCGGCGAGCGCGCCGGCGTGCCGGATCACGTCGTAACGGTCGAACTGGGCCCGAGAGGTGAAGGCGGACGGGTCGGCCTTCCTCGCGGCGTGGTAGTCGGGCCAGATCGACGGGCTGATGGCCGCCGCCGCCGCAAAGAGCTCGGGGTGCTCCTCGGCAAAGAGGATCGCGCCGTAACCGCCCATGGCGATCCCGGTGACGAGCACGGGGCGGGAGTGGCCGAGGCCGATCCGCTGGCACATCGGGATGAGCTCCTCGACGACCATCGCCATCGGGTCGTCGCCGGGGCGGGGGTGCCAGTAGCCGTCCCCACCGTCTGCGCAGACCATGGCCATCGGGTGGATCGTGTTCCCGTCGTGGCCGAGACTGAGCGCCGTGGCGAGCGGGTACCCGCCGAACAGGCTCGCGTGGCTTCCGCCGTAGGGGTGGAGGTAGACGAGGAGCGGGAGCACGTCACCCCTCACGTAGCCGGGCGGGTAGGCCAGGGTGTAACCGACCTGGCGGTTCCTCGCCCGTGAGAAGAACTGGCCGGTGTAGGTGACCCCGCGGCCGATTCGCCGGTAGGGAGGGTCGGTCGTGCAGCGGCCGGAGAACGTGCTGAGCGGGGGACCGAGGAGGATGCCGCCCTGGTCCTCCTGGCGGCGGGAGAGCTCGATGCCGGTGATGCCACCGGCAAGCGCGATCGGGATGCCGAGACCGAGGCCGAGCACCTTGCGCCGCGACCAGGCGTGCCGCCGGTTCCCGGCGGCCTCGGGAGGGGCGTCGTGACCGAGATCGCTCACGGGCCGAACTGTAGGTTGCGGCACCGGAGCAAGAGCGTCGGCACCGCGGTGGCTTCCTGCTCCTCGGGCCCGGAGGTCACCTCGCCGCCCACGTGCCGAGGCTACCTCCCGATGCCGGGATCTGCTGGCGGGGGAGCTGTCAGGAGCGGCGAAACCGGTCGAGCCGGCGACGGTCGCGCTTGGTCGGCCGCCCGGAGGAGGCCGGGCGCGCGAGCGCCGGGCGGGCGTCCTCTCGCGCCGTCGGTGGAGTGCGGTCGGCCAGGCACTCCGCGGCGAGGGCGGCGCCGACCCGGCGCTCGATCACCCGGGTCACCTCGAGCACGCGCATGCGCCCTCCGGCGTAGGCCGTCACCGTGTCGCCGACGCGCACCGCAGTGGCCGGCTTGGCCGGCATCCGGTTCACCTTGACGTGGCCGCCCCGGCAGGCGCCGGTCGCCGCGGAGCGGGACGGGTAGATCCGCACCGCCCAGAGCCAGCGGTCGACGCGCGTGCTGAGGAGCTCTCCGGCCACGCCGCGGTCAGCCTCTTGTGAGGGGTCGGTACTTGATGCGGTGGGGCTGGTCTGCTTCGAGCCCGAGCCGCTTGCGGCGGTCTGCCTCGTAGTCGCTGAAGTTGCCCTCGAACCACCGCACCTGCGACTCGCCCTCGAAGGCGAGGACGTGGGTCGAGATCCGGTCGAGGAACCACCGGTCGTGGCTCACGACGACGACGCAGCCCGGGAAGGCGAGAAGGCCGTCCTCCAGCGCGCGCAGCGTGTCGACGTCGAGGTCGTTCGTCGGCTCGTCGAGGAGCAGGACGTTGGCCCCGCTCTTCAGCACCTTGGCCAGCTGCACCCGGTTGCGCTCGCCGCCTGAGAGCTCTCCCACCTTCTTTTGCTGGTCGCTCCCCCTGAAGCCGAAGCTCGAGACCCACGCCCTGGCGTGGATCTCCCGGTTGCCGATGACGATCCGCTCGAGCCCTCCGGTGATCTCGTCGAAGACGGTGGCGCCGGGGTCGAGGGCGTCCCGGGACTGGTCGACGTAGGCGAGCACCACGGTCGCGCCGATCTCGAGCCTGCCGGCGTCCGACTCCTCCTCGCCGACGATCAGCCTGAGGAGCGTGGTCTTGCCCGAGCCGTTCGGGCCGATGACGCCGACGATGCCGCCCGGGGGGAGGAGGAACGAGAGACCGTCGATGAGGAGCCGGTCCTCGTAGCCCTTCGAGAGCCCATGCGCGTCGACGACCTGGTCGCCGAGGCGCGGTCCAGGGGGGATCGAGATCTCGAGCCCCGCCGGGCGGCGCTCGGCCGACTCGGCCTCGGCGACGAGGTCGTGGTAGGCGTTGATGCGGGCCTTGCCCTTCGCCTGGCGGGCGCGAGGTGACATCCGGATCCACTCGAGCTCCCGCTCGAGTGCCTCAGCTCGTGCCCGGTCGGCCCGCTCCTCCGCGGCGAGGCGCGCCTGTTTCTGCTCGAGCCAGGAGGTGTAGTTGCCCTCCCACGGGATCCCGAAGCCCCGGTCCAGCTCGAGGATCCAGCCGGCGACGTGGTCGAGGAAGTAGCGGTCGTGCGTGACCGCCACGACCGTGCCGGGGTACTCCTGCAGGGTCCGCTCCAGCCATGCCACCGACTCGGCGTCGAGGTGGTTCGTCGGCTCGTCGAGCAGGAGGAGGTCGGGCCTCGAGAGGAGAAGGCGGCACAGCGCGACACGGCGTCGCTCCCCTCCCGAGAGGGTCGTCACCGGAGCGTCGGCGGGCGGGAGCCGGAGGGCGTCCATCGCGATCTCGAGGGTCCGCTCGAGGTCCCAGGCTCCGGCGGCGTCGATCTCGCTCTGGAGCTGGGCCTGCTCGGCGAGTAGGGCGTCGAGGTCGGCGCCAGGCTCACCGAAGGCGGCGCAGACCTCGTTGAAGCGCTCGATGAGCGCCCGTTGTGCGGCGACGCCATCCGACACGTTGCCGAGCACGTCCTTTTCGGGGTCGAGCTGTGGCTCCTGGGGAAGGTACCCGACGGTGAAGCCAGGCGTCAGCCGTGCTTGGCCGGTGAAGCCGTCGTCGGTTCCCGCCATGATGCGTAGGAGCGAGGACTTCCCGGAGCCGTTGGCACCGATGACGCCGATCTTGGCGCCCGGGTAGAAGGAGAGGTTGATGCCGCGCAGGACCTCCCGGTCGGGGGGGTAGAAGCGGCGCAGGTCGCGCATCGTGAAGATGAACTGGGCCGGCATGCCCTCAAGTGTGCCGGGAACGGGACCCTCTCGGAGCGCTCGCCTCCGCGCGGGCGGCACCCGCTCGGGGGATGTTGGCCCAAGCACGGGGCGAGCTGGCCGCCCGAGGCGGTGAGTGGAGACGACGCCTGGCGAACGGATCGACGCGACGCTGGCGGCGCCTCACGAGTATGGCGCGCCGACATGCTCCGTTGCTCGTCCCACTCTGGGTGCAGGCGAGGAGAACCCCCGGGTGGACCGAGCCGGACTACCCCGACCTCGACGCGCAGATCCCCGAGGGGCCGCGCCGGCGAGGCCGCGCTGGGACCGAGCTACCGCTCCCGACGGCGTCGCCGTCGGGCCGAGCTCTGTCGTGCAGGGCTCAGATCGAGCCCACGCGGGTGGAAAGCGGCGCGCCTGCGTTCCAGGCGATCGCGTCGGCGAAGGCGAGAGCGAGGTCGACGTCGCCGGACTCTGCGTCCGCGTAGGCCCGGTGCAGGTTGAGCACGAGGCGTTCGGAGTCGGCCCAGGCGGCGAACTCGCCGAGCTCGGTCTCGCGGGCCACCTCGAGGGGCGACCGGCCGGCCCGCCTCCCCGCCTCTGCGCGATCGAGCACGAGCCGGTAGTACCGCTCGTGCTCACCGAGCACCCGGTCGAGCTCCCGGGCCGGGACGATCGGACCGTGGCCCGGCACGAGTTGCTCTGGCCGGAACGACCACAGCCACTCGAGCGAGCGGAGGGCGCCCTCGATCGAGCCGGCCACGACGAGCGGGGTCAGCCCGTGGAAGATGAGGTCGCCGCTGTAGAGGACCTGCTGGTCCGGCAGCCACACGGCGAGGTCGCCGGTCGTGTGGGCGGCATAGCCGGGGTGCAGGACCTCGACCCGCACGCCGCCCAGGTGGATCGTGACGTCACGGCTGATCGTGAGGTCGGGCACGCGGCGGCCGACCCCGCCCCAGTCCGGCACCGGGTCCCACAGGGGTGGGCAGGCATCGATGACCGGGTCGACGAGCAGGCGGGCGCGCATGTTCTCGTGGCCGATCAAGAGCGCCTCGTTCGGCAAGAGGCTGTTGCCGTAGGTGTGGTCGCCGTGCTCGTGGGTGTTGACGGCGATCCGCACTGGGCTCCCACCGGTCGCGCCGGCGAGCGACCCGAGGAATCGCCGGGTTCTCGCGGCCGTGGCGCAGGTGTCGATGACGAGGGTCTGGCCGGCCGCAACGACGGCTCCTGCGTTGTTCACCCACCAGGTGCCGTCGGGCTGCACGTAGGCGAAAACGCCGGGAGCAAGCTCGTGGAGCGCAGGCTCGCCGTGCTCGCCAGCCGGGTGGGGCTCGGCCATGAGCTCCGATCGTAGGTCGCTCGGGGCGCAACCGGCCCCGGGAGGCGATAGGTTGCCGGAGATGGCCGGCGGCGAGATCCCGCTGTCGCGAGGAGTGCCCGAGACGGTGCTGCCCGAGGTGCCCGCAGACTGGGCGGCCGACTTGGCGCGGGCGCAGGCGGCGCCCGCCGAGGAACGGCTCGCGGCGGTCTCCCAGGTGGCCGCGAGCCACCCGCGCTACCTCGAGGCGTGGGCGACGCTCGCCGAGCTTGCCGGCGACCCGGTGGCCTCCTACGCCTACGCCCGCGTCGGCTACCACCGCGGCCTCGACGCGCTGCGCGCGGCCGGATGGAAAGGCTCCGGCTACGTCCGCTCGCGCGAGCCCTCCAACCTCGGCTTCCTCCGCTCGCTCGCAGCCCTCCGGCGGGCGGCCGAGACGATCGGGGAGGAGGACGAGGCCGAGCGGTGCCGGCTCTTCCTCGCCCAGCTCGACCCGGACCGGCGCCGGTGACCGCCTTGTCAGCGGCCGAGTGGCGGGCTCACTTCCCCTCGAGGAGCTGCTCGACCGGTTTCACGCCGGCCCGGCCGGCCCTGATCCGCCAGTGGAGCACGGCTCCGTACCAGACGAGGGCGACGATCGCTCCGTAGCCGAGGAACTTGTCCGAGCCGAGGAAGATGCCCGGCGCCGACAGGGCGAGCATCACCGCAACGGAGTAGACGAGCACGATCCCGATCACCGGCACGGCCCACCGTCCGAGGTTGAAGGCTCCTGGGACGGCGTCGGCCACCCTGCGCTTGTGGGCGTAGGCGACGGTGATGAGGAAGTAGATGATGTAGGGGATGATCGCCGTCGCACCCACGAGCGTCCCGTAGGCGCTCGACTGGAAGTAGCCGTACACCATCACTCCGATGTCGATGACGGCGAAGACGAGGAGGGCGACGATCGGCGTCTGCGTGCGGGTGTTCACCTTCCGCAGCCATCCGGACGCCGGCAGCATGTTGTCGCGGGCCATCGAGTAGACGAGGCGGGCCTGGGCGCCGGCTCCGACGACAAGGATGGCGAACATCGAGAAGATGACGAAGGCGACGAACACCTTCACGAGCCACGGAGTGAGCCAGTAGCCGGCAATCGTGATGAGGGGCAGCGGCGACTTCTCGACGGCGGGAAGGCTCGGGATGGCGAGCGTGAAGCCGATGAGGGCGAGCATGCCGAGCACGCCCGAGCCGACGACGGCCATGATGACGCCGCGCGGGACCGAGCGGCGGGCGTCGACGGCCTCCTCGGAGAGGTCGGCGGCGAGCTCGAAGCCGACGAGCGTGTAGGCGCCGAGCAGGCTCGCGAGCACGAACGAGTACCAGACCGGGTTGCCGCTCGGGTTCGTCGTCTGGAACAAGATGCCGTATCCGTGCGTGCTCGGCTTGTCGTGGATCCCCCAGAGCACGAAGAGCAGGACGGCGAAGACGACGGTGCCGAGGATCTCGGTGAACACGGCGATGTTGTTGACCCTCGCCGCGACCTGCACGCTCACGATATTGATGATCGCCGGCAGGATCATGAGGATGATGGCGACCGTGAGCACGAGGTGCGGGCTTGGTGTGTTGACGTTGAACTCGCTCAGCAGCAGCGGCGACGCCACGAGCAGCATGATCGATCCGCCGCCCACCGTCATGTAGAGGAGGCCTGCGAAGCCGACGAACCAGCCGTAGGAGGGGTTCACGAGGCGGGCGCTCCACTGGTAGGCATAGCCGGCGAGCGGTATGCGGGTACCGAGCTCGGCCACGACGAGGGCGATGAAGGTGTTGCCGACCGCCACGATCGGCCACGTCCAGATCGAGGCGGGGCCCCAGTGGGTGAGGCCGAACGAGTAGTTGAGGAAGATGCCGGTCGTGATCGAGATGATCGAGAAGGCGATGGCGAACATCGAGAAGAAGCGGAGGGTCCGCCGCAGCTCGGGCCGGTAGCCGGAGCGGCGGACGAACGCGTCCTCCTGCTCGGGCCCGTTCGCCGGGCCGGTGTTCCTGTCCGGTCCGGTCACGGCGGCGGTGGCCTGGGAGCCGCCCTCGCCGGGCTCGCGTGTCGTCACTTCGGACATCTGCTACCTCCTGTCGTCACGGGTGGTGATGTGCGCGAAGAGCCGCGAAGGCGCCGTCGGTCGCCTCGAGGACCCGTTCGAGCTGGTCCTCGGTCATGGCGGCCGACACGAACCAGTTGTGGCGGGGGTGGATGAAGGCGCCCCGGCGGAGCGCCTCGGCGGCAAAGCGATCGGCCATCTCATGGTGGCGGTCACCGTCGAACGAGAGGTAGGGCATCTGGGGCGGCCCGGTCTGGCTCACCGTGAACCCCCAGCTCTCCGCCTGTTTGGCGAGCCCGGCCCTCAGCTGCTCGCCGCGCGAGGCCATCCTCGTGACGGCGTCCTCGGCTCGCAGGCTGGCGATCGTGGCCAGGCTGGCCGCCATCGGCACGGCGGCGAACCAGAACGAGCCGGTGGCGAAGACCTCCTCTGCTGCTGCCCTGTAGCGCTCGCTGCCGAGCACGGCCGCGAGCGGGTAGCCGTTCGCGATCGCCTTGCTCCACGCGGAGAGGTCCGGCAGGACGCCGATCGGCTCCCAGCTGCTCCCGAAGTGGAGGCGGAAGCCGCATCGGACGTCGTCGAGCACGAGGGCGGCGCCCGTCTCGTCGCAGAGGGCTCTCAGGCCGTGAGCAAAGGCCGGGTCGACGAGCTCCTGATCGAACCCGGCGTCGTGGCGGAAGGGCGAGACGACGACGGCGGCGAGGTCTCCTCCTGCTCGCTCGGCCGCCTCTTCGACCGAGGCGAGGTCGTTGTAGAGGTAGGTGTCGAGGTTGGCGCGGTCGGCTGCGGTCACTCCGGCGGGTCGAGGGGTGCACCACGGCGCCGCTCCGTGATAGGCGCCTTTCGCCACGAGCACCCGCGCCCGCCCGGTGGCTGCTCTTGCGATCGTGCAGCACAGGGTCGTCGCGTCGGTGCCGTTCTTCTGGAACATCGCCCAGTCGGCGTGGGCGACGGTGCGCACCAGCTCCTCGGCGAGGTCCACGATGAGCTCCGAAGGGCCGTTCATGCAGTCGCCTCGGGCCGCCTGGGCCGCGACGGCCTCCTCGACCGCCGGGTGGCGGTGGCCGAGCAGAACGGGTCCGAAACTGCACATGAGGTCGACGTACTCGTTGCCGTCGACGTCCCAGACGAGGGCGCCTTCGCCGGCGGCCATGAACTGCGGGTACTCCTCGGGGAGGTGCCGCGCGCTCTGGTGGCCGTACATGCCGCCAGGGATCACCTTCTCGGCCCGCCGGCGCAGGGCCGCGTCTCGGAGGTGAGGGTGGCGCTCTACCTCGTCGCTCGCCATGGGGGCCTCCACGCAGTCGGTGCCAGCAGCGGGTTTCCAAGAGTTTAGCCGGACGTCCGTCAAAAATCTAGAGGCGTATCATCGTCGGAGCTGGGTGGATCGGGAGGTGAGAGGTTGCCGAAGGTCGTCGACTGGGACGAGCGGCGGGACGAGATCTTGTCGGCCACCTGGCGCGTGATCGCGCGCGAAGGCCTCGTCGGGACCACGATCCGGGCCATTGCCGAGGAGGCGGGGTGCTCCCGGGGGATCCTCGCCCACTATTTCAACGACAAGGCCGGCATCCTCGGCTCGGCGCTCGTGATGTCGCACCGCCGGGTCGGCGCCCGCATGGATGCGATCGCCGCCACGGCCTCGGGGATGGCCGCGCTCCGGGCCGTCATGCTCGAGGCACTCCCGCTCGACGAGCAGCGTGACCTCGAGGCCCAGATCGAGGTGAGCTTCTGGGGCCGGGCGCTCTCGAGCGAGGAGCTCGCCGGCCTGCAGCACGCGGAGTTCGAGCGCCTCTGGAGCCGCTTGCGCCGGCACCTGGAGGAGGCGCTTGACGCCGGCGAGATCGACCCCGGGATCGACCTCGAGTGTGCGACCCATGAGCTCGTCATGCTGATCGACGGTCTCAGCGTCGAGCGGGTGCTCTATCCCTCCCGGGTGCCGGCCGATCGGCAGGTCACCCTGCTCGACCGGGTGCTCGACGGCTTCCGGCCCCGGTCTGCCGGCAACGGCCGGCGGCGGCGCACGTAACCCTCCACGCAACCTGCCAAGAGCGCCGGGGCGGAGGCCCGGTGCTCACACCCCGCGCAGGTTGCGCGCGAACTGCTCCGCCCCGATGTTGGCGCCGCAGACGACGACGCCGACCCGGACGCCGTCGAGGCGGTCTCTGAGCGGGTGCATCACAGCCGCGAGCGCCGCTGCGCCGGCGGGCTCGGTGACGAGCTTTCCGGCAGAGAACAGGAGCCGCATCGCGTCGCGGATCTGGTCGTCGGTCACGAGCACCACCTCGCTCAGCATGAGGCGGTTGAGGCCGAACGAGTAGGGCTCACAGCGGGGCGCGCCGAGGGAGTCGGCAATCGTCCGGACGGCGTCGATCGCCTCCGGCCGCCCGCTCGCGAAGCTCCGGTGGAGGCTGTCGGCGCCCTCCGGCTCGACGGCGACGACCGCCGCCTCGGGCAGCAGCTGTCGCACCGCGCTCGCGACCCCGGCCGAGAGGCCGCCGCCCCCGGCGGCCACGACGACGGCGTCAAGCGAGTCGCCGGCGGCCCGGACCTGCTCGACGAGCTCGAGCCCGACCCCGGCCGTGCCGAGTGCCGTCTTCGGGCCCTCGAAGGGGTGCACCATCGTGCGGCCCTCGCGACGGACGATCTCCTCGGCCCTGTCGAAGGCGACGTGGACGTCCTCGACGAACTCGACCATCCCGCCGTAGGCAGTGCAGAGCTCGACTCGGAACGGATCGGCGCTGTGCGGCATCACGATCTTCGCCGTCGTGTGGAGGATGCGGGCGGAGTAGGCGAGCGAGATGGCGTGGTTGCCGGCCGAGACGCCGGTGACGCCTCGGGCGAGGGCCGCCTCGTCGAGATCGAGCATCACCGACAAAGCGCCGCGGGGCTTGAAGCTGCCCGTCTTCTGGAACAGCTCCTCCTTCAGCCAGATCCGCGTCGAGGCCCCGACTGCCGCATCCACGGCATCTCCCTCGAGGCGGCGGACGGGCGTCGTGAGGACGAGGTCGCCGAGCCGGGCACGATTCGCGCGGATCTCCTCGATCGTCGGCACCCTTGGCGGGCCAGGGCCGTCGGGCGGAGGCGACGTGGTCGGGGTCATCGCGGCCACGGTACCGCCGCCGGTCAGAAGGCGGTGGACCGGCTCACGCGGGCTCGGCGAAGCGCACCCCAGGGAAGCGTCCGAAGTCGGAGTCGTAGGTACGGACCGTTGCCCGGTGCTCGAGAGCGAGCGCCGCGAGGTGCGCATCGCTCGTCAGGTTGGCGCCCGTCCCGGTCCGGCTGAGGAGGCCGGCGAGGATGTTGAGGTGGTCGGGCGTCGGGTGGACGAGGACCGCGCGAGGAGCCTCCAGCCAGCCGGCGACGACGGCGATGGCGTCTTCCGGGTCAAGCGGGTTCGGGAAGAGCCCGGGACGGGTCGTGAGGCGCAGGAAGGCCAGGAGAACCTGCCAGGCGAACCCGATCGACTCGCCGGCGTAGAGCTCATGGTCCAACCAGTCGCGCGCGACCGAGTGGCGCCGGTCGCTCCGGTTGACGGCGTAGATGAGGACGTTCGCGTCGACGAGGTTCACTTACTTGCCGGCGCGCCGCTTCCGCACCAGCTCCTCGTCCTCGATCTCGTCGGCGAGGCTGAGGGCTCGGTCCAGGTTCACCTGCGGCGCACCGAGGTCGTAGGCCGTGGTCCGCCGCAGGGGCGCAGGAGCGCTGCCGAGACCTGCCCGGATCGCCTCGTTCACGACCTGCTTGAACGAGCCACCACGCTCCCGCATGCGACGCCGCACCAGCTCCTCGGTGTCCGGGTCGAGCGTGAGGGTGGTCCGCACGGTGCCATCATGACATCAGCAAGCTTGATGTTTCAACATCATCATGGCGGCCTCAGTCACACGAGGCTCTCGCGCCAGGCGGCGTGCAGCGAGGCGTAGTGACCGGAGCCCTGCGCGAGGAGCGATCTCGGCGAGCCGTCTTCGACGATCCGGCCCGCCTCGAGCACGAGGACCCGGTCGGCGATCTCCACCGTGGAGAGCCGGTGGGCGATGATGACCGAGGTGCGCCCGGCGAGCACCGTCTTCAGCGCCGACTGGACGAGCCGCTCCATCGGTGCGTCGAGCGAGGAGCTCGCCTCGTCGAGGATGAGGACCGCCGGGTCGGCGAGCAGGGCGCGGGCGAGCGCGACGAGCTGGCGCTGGCCGGCCGACAGCCTCGATCCCGACTTTCCCACGTCGCTCTCATAGCCCTCGCCGAGGGTGTGCACGAACGAGTCGACCCCGACGGCACGCGCCGCCGCGATGACCTGCTCGCGGGTCGCGTCTGGGGAGCCGAAGGCGATGTTGTCGGCGATCGTCCCCGAGAAGATGAAGCTTTCCTGGGTCACCATCGCGACTGCCCGCCGGAGACCTGCCTGGTCGAGTGCTCTGAGGTCGATCCCGTCGATCGTGACCCTGCCCGAGGTCGGGTCGTAGAAGCGGGCCAGCAGCCGGGCCACCGTGCTCTTACCCGCTCCGGTCCGCCCGAGCAATGCGACGGTCTCCCCGGTGCCGATCTCGAGGTTGAAGTCCGTCAGCACCTCCGGCCCGCTCCGGTAGGAGAAGTGGACGTGGTGGAAGCCGACCGTGCCGCGAAGCCCTCCGGCCGGGAGCGCGGCGCCCTTTGCCGGCATGGGCACGCCCGGCTCCTCGTCGAGGACGCCGGCCAGCTTCTCGAAGCCGGCGGCCGCCGCCTGGAAGGAGTCGTAGAACTGGCTCACCTCGGCCAAGGGCTCGAAGAACCGCCGCAGGTAGAGCACGAACGACGCCAGCACGCCGACCTCCATCTCGCCGCCGATGACCCGTGCTCCCCCGTAGAGGAGCACCGCCGCGGTCGTGAGGTTGCCGACGAGCACGATGCCGGGCCAGTAGATGCCGAGCAGCTGGAAGGACTTCGACATCGCCTTGCGGTAGCCCTCGGACAACCCGCCGAAGATCTCGTCGTTGCGAGGCTCACGCCGGAAGGCCTGGACGGCCCGGATGCCCCGCAGCGACTCGGTGAAGTGCACGATGACGAGCGCCATCGCGTTGCGGGTCGTCCGGTAGGCCGCCGTCGACTCCCGTTGGTACCAGCGGCTGAGGAAGTAGAGGGGGATGAACCCGCTCAGGCAGACGAGCCCGAGCGGGAGGTCGAGGACGAGCAGCACGATGCCGACCCCGACTACCGACAAGACGGCGTTCACGAGCGTGTCGAGGCCGAGGGAGAACATGTCGTTGATGGACTCGAAGTCCGAGGTGAGACGGGCGATCATGCGACCGGTCGTGTAGTGCTCGTGGAAGGCGAGGCTGAGGCCCTGGAAGTGGGCGAAGACGCGCTGGCGGAGGTCGTAGATCATCTCCTGGCCGACGCGGCCGGACCCTGCGACGAACACCCGGTACAGCAGCGCCTGCGCCAGCGCGCAGACCGCGATGAGACCGGTGATGAGCCCGATCGGCAGGTAGTCCCCGTGGCGCGCGCCGGAGATGCCCCGGTCGATCCCGAGACCGACGAGGTACGGGATCGCGGTCGCCGCCAGGTTCGAGACGAGGATGGCGACCCCGACCACGATGAGGGCGCGGCGGTGGGGCCGGGCGAGCGAGCCGATGAGCCGGCGGGTTCGTGCCCGCAGCAGGCCGGTCCAGGCCGGCGGCACCTCCTCGATCTCCTCGGCGGCGATCCCGCGCCAGGACTCTGCCGCGCTCACGTGATCCCCATGGGGTGTCCGACCGAGAGCACCGAGGCGTACTCCGGTAGCTCCATGAGCTCGTGGTGGGTGCCGACGGCGACGAGCACGCCGTCGCGCAGCAGCGCGACCCGGTCGGCGAGCGCCACCGTCGAGGGCCGGTGGACGACCAGGAGGCCGGTGGTCCCCCGGAGCACCCTTGCGAGCGCCGCCTCGACGAGCGCCTCGGTGTTGACGTCGAGGGCGGAAAGGGGATCGTCGAGGACGATCACCGACGGCCGCGCGATCACTGCACGCGCGAGGGCGAGGCGCTGGCGCTGACCCCCCGACAACGCCATGCCCTGCTCGCCGATGCGCGTGTCGAGGCCCCAGGGCAGGTCGTAGACGAACCCTGCCTGCGCGACGTCGAGGGCGGCGGCGATCTCGTCTGCCGTCGCCTCGGGCCGGCCGAGGAGGATGTTCTCCCTCACGCTCATCGAGAACAGCGTCGGGTCCTCGAACACGACGGCGACGTGGCGGCGGAGCGAGGCGAGGCTGAGATCGCGGATGTCGATCCCGTCGAGGGTGATGCGGCCGCCCGTCACGTCGTACAGGCGGGGAGGCAGGGCCGCAAGGGTGCTCTTACCGGAGCCGGTGAGGCCGACGATGGCGACGGTCTCACCGGGTTCGATCGTGAGATTGACGTCACGCAGCACGAGCCGGCCCGAGCCGGGGAAGGAGAAGGCGACGTGCTCGAAGCAAAGACGCCCCGCCGACTCGCTCATCTCGATGGCCCCCGGCCGGTCGGTGACGGTGAGCTCGGCGTCGAAGACCTCGCAGACACGGTCGGCGGCGGTGGCGGCCTGCTGGGCCATCGACAGGATCCAGCCGAGGTCGATGATCGGGAACTGGAGCAGCACGAGCAGGGTGGTGAACGCGACGAGGGCACCGACGGGGATCGTCCCGCGGGCGACGGCGATCCCGCCGACGAGGACGGTGGCCGCCATCGAGATGTTGGGCACGAGGGTGAGCCATCCCCAAAAGCGAGCGCGCAGGCCCACGAGCTCGAGCGAGGAGCGGCGCAGCGTGTTGGCCGAGGCGCCGAAACGTTCCTGCATGAGCGGTGCCCGTCCGAAGGCCTTCACGACCCGCATGCCGGTGGCGGCTTCCTCGGTGATCGTCGCGAGGTCGCCCTGCTGGTCCTGCACCCGGCGGGAGATGAGCGAGTAGCCGGCTCCGAAGCGCTTTGCGAGCCAGATCACCGGCAGCGTGGTCACGAGCGCGACGGCGCCGAGCGGCAGGTAGGTCACGCACAACAGCGCCATCACGACGAGGTACTGCATCGCGTCGACCACGAAGTAGATGGCACCGAAGCCGAGGAAGCGCCGGATGGTCCCGAGGTCGGTCGTCGCTCGCGACAACAGCTGCCCGGTCTGCCACTCGTCGTGGAAGCCGATCGGCAGTCGCTGCAGTCGGGCGTAGAGGTCGTCTCGGATCTGGCGCTCGACGTGCTGGATCGCGACCGACTGGACCCGGCGCCGGCCCGCGATCAGCCCTGCTTCGGCGAGGCCGAGGCCGAGGGCCAGGAAGAACATGGGCACGAGGGCGGCCCGGTCATGGAGCCGGATCGGCCCGTCGACGACGGCTTCGAGCACGAGGGGGATGAGCGTGCTGGCGGCGACCGCGAGCAGCGCGCAGGCCAGCATGCTCCACATCTCGAGGGAGTACGGCAGCACGAACGTGCGAAGGCGCCACAGCGACCGGTACGAGCCCGCGCTCCTTGGAACCGGTTCGCTCGCCATGACAAGACGGTACCCAGCCCCCACGCGTGACCAGACCAGGAGGACGGGGTGCGGCACCGGCCGCGGCGGGCGGCGCGTGCTCAGCCGAGGCTCCCGGGCGGCGACCCACTGGTGCACCGTGCGCGACGGCGGACGGCGCCGTGCACGTGCCGCTCAGCGCGCCGAGAGGTCGACGATCGCCTCGTGCAAGAGCGTGGCAAGGAGGGTGCCGCCGGTGCTGACCTCGAGGCTCGCGGTGGCCCTCTCCCCGCTGCGGCGGAGCTCCCGGAGAACGAGCGCGCCGGTGACGACGGCGTCGGCTCCCTCCCAGCCGGCGGCATAATGGCGCACCCTGCTTCGCGTGTGGACCCACGCTCCCCGGGCGAGCTGGGACTGAACGACCTGGTTGGCGAGCGCCACGAACACGGCAGGGTGCACGAGGCCGGGAGGCAGTCCCGGGTCGGGGTCGCCCGCTCGCAGCCCGTACTCCGCTCCGTACTCGCCCTCGAGCCGGATCTCCACCGGAGTGAGGGTCTCGAGGGGGCTTGGTGCGCCCCGCCCCGTCCCACCCACGGTGTCGTCGGGAGGCGGGCCGGGCCAGGCTTGCATCTCGACGAGCGGCTCGGTCGATCGAGCTGCCGTCACGGTGACGTCGATGCCGCCGTCGGCTCGCTCCCGGCATGGCAGGAGGAGCTCGTCCCCGTCGAAGACCGGTGCCCGGAGCCGAACCTCCGCTGTTCCGTTCGTCACCCATGGGGGGCCGAAGCGGGCGATCGCCACGTGGCAGCAGTAGGCATACGACGTGACACCGGCCACGAGGGCCCGCTCGTAGCCTGCCGCCCGAGCCCCGGCGTCGGTGTGAATGGCGTTCCTCGCGTGCTCCGGGCTGTTGCGCGCAACGACGTGGAAGGTCTCCTCACCGGCCGTCACGCCCCAAGGCTACGGGAGGGCGGCTCGCGCCGATGGCTCGATCCGAGGGCAGCGGGCTTCGGGTGCGCTCCTAGGATGCCGCGGTGACACTCGACGTCGAGGCCGTGAGGGCCGCCTACCCTGCACTCTCTGACGGTGCCGCCTACCTCGACGGCGCTGCCGGGACACAGGTGCCCCGCACCGTGATCGATGCGATCGCCGCTGCGTACGCCTCGGGGCTCGGCAACGTCGGGGGAGCTTTCCCGGCGAGCGCACGCTCCGCGGCGATCGTCACCGCCTGCCGGCAGGCCGTCGCCGATCTCGTGGGCGGCACACCCGAGGGCGTCGTCCTCGGGCCCAACATGACGACGATCACCTACAAGATGGCGCTCGCCCTCGGCGCGACCTGGGAGCCGGGGGACGAGATCGTCGTGAGCCGCCTCGACCACGACGCGAACGTGCGGCCGTGGGTGCAGGCGGCCGAGCGAGCCGAGGTGACGGTGAGATGGGCGGAGGTGGACGCCGCCACCGGGACGCTCCCGGTCGAGCAGTACGGCGAGCTCGTGGGCGAGCGGACCCGCCTCGTGGCCGTCACGGCGGCCAGCAACGTGATCGGCACCCGGCCGGAGGTGCGCGCCATCGCCGATCGGGCGCACGCCGTCGGCGCGCTCGTCTACGTCGACGGCGTCCACTGGACCCCTCACGGGCCGGTGGACGTCGGTGAGCTCGGCGCCGACTTCTACGTGACGAGCGCCTATAAGTGGTCGGGGCCCCATATCGGCTGCCTCGTGGCGGACCCGACCCTGCTGGCCCGGGTCCATCCCCCGAAGCTCGTGCCGTCGCCGGACGAGGTGCCCTGGCGCTTCGAGTGGGGGACGCCGCCGTTCGCCGACTTCGCCGGCGTGGTCGCCGCCGTCGACCACCTCGCCTCGCTTGACCCGGAGGCGGCGGCCGGCGGGGCGACCTCCCGCCGGGAGCGACTGCTCGCCTCGATGGCCTCCGTCGAGGCTCACGAGTCAGCGCTCTTCGCCTCGCTGATCTCGGCTCTCGACTCCATGGAGCACGTGACGCCCTACGGGCCTGCCTCGCGACGGGCGCCGACGGCGTTCTTCAACGTCGACGGGTGGCCTCCCGACGAGGTCGCCGCCCACCTCGCCCGGCGCGGCGTCAACGTCTGGAGCGGGGACAACTACGCCTACGAGCTCGTCACCGCGCTCGGGCTGCGCGAGAGGGGCGGCGCCGTGCGTGCCGGAGTCGTGCACTACAACGACGAGGCCGACGTCGCCCGCCTCGTCGACGCCGTGGCCGAGCTCGCCTGAACCGGCCTGCAGCGGCCTTTGCGAGGAGGGCTGGGCTGCCCGTCGCCGATCCTGCCTAACGTGGCAGGGAGACCCTCAGCGCGTGCAGCCCGAAGGAGCCGAGACCATGCCGATCAAGGTCACCCCCGTCCCCACCCTCGACGACGCCGTCAACGACGTCCGCATGCGGACGGCGGAGATCGTGAACGAGGAGATCCTCCCCATCGAGGACCAGCTCTGGCCCCAGCGCCGCAAGGAGAACGTCACCGACGAGGAGCGGTCGCAGGCGAAGAAGCTGCGCGAGTCGGTGAAGCAGAAGGTGAAGGACGCCGGGCTGTGGGCGCCGCACCTCCCCCAGGAGTACGGAGGGATGGGGCTCGACTTCCTCGCCCACGCCTACATGAACGAGATCCTCGCCTACGCCGTCGGTGCGGCGTCGCTGTTCGGGGTCGTGGCGCCGAACTCGGGGAACCAGACGATCCTCGTCAAGTACGGGACCGAGGAGCAAAAGGAGAAGTGGCTGCTGCCGTTGATCGAGGGGACGATGGAGTCCGGCTTTAGCATGACCGAGCCGGAGAACGCAGGCTCGGACCCCCGGTCGCTCCGCACGAGTGCTGTCCTCGATGGCCACGAGTGGGTCATCAACGGCCACAAGTGGTTCACCTCGAACGGCAAGGCGGCGGACTTCTTCATCGTCATGTGCAGAGCGGAGAACGGCCAGATGGTGCAGATCATCGTCCCGACCGACACGCCCGGCGTCAACATCGTGCGCGGCGTCGGCATCTGGGGACACCCGACCTCGGACCACTGCGAGGTGATCTACGACAACGTGAGGGTCCCGGCCGAGAACGCTCTCGGCCAGGTGGGCGACGGCCACCGCGCGGCGCAGGACCGGCTCGGGGCAGGGCGCATCTTCCACTGCATGAACTCCGTGGGCCAGATGTGGCGCGCCTTCGACCTCACCGTCGAGCGAGCCCTCACCCGGGAGGTCCACGGCGGGCTGCTGAAAGACAAGCAGTTCATCCAGGGTTTCATCGCCGACAGCTACATCGACGTCACGACGGCGCGGCTCATGACCATCCACTGCGCCGAGAAGGTCGACCGCCAGGATCCCGAGCTGCGCACGGACATCTCCGCCCTCAAGGTCTACGTGCCGGCGGCCTACGAGCGGGTGGTCGACCGTGCGATCCAGGTCTGGGGAGCGGCCGGCGTCTCGAACGACCTCCCGCTGTCGGGCATGTACCTCGGGGCGCGCACTCTGCGGATCGCCGACGGACCGGACGAGGTGCACCGGATCCTCGTGGCGAAGAACGTGCTGCGCCGCTACGAGGCCGGAGACAGCTGGGACTTCGCCAACTGATCCTGCTCGGCGGGCGGCCGCGCGGCGCCGCGCCGGCCGCCGGCCGGCTCAGCGACGGAACCGGCTCTTCACGAGGTCGGCGATCGCCGCCTTGCCGGTGCGCGGCTCGAAGCGGTCGCTCGCCTCGGTGAGGGCCTGGTCCTCGTCGTCGCTCAGCTCGAGGTCGGCCGCAGCGGCGTTCGCCTCCAGCTGGGCGACGCTGCTCGCCCCCGGGATGGCGACGACGTTGGGGCGGCGGATGAGCCAGGCCAGGGCGACCTGGCTCGACGACGCATAGTGGGCCCGGGCTACCTCGTCGAGCACGCCGAGCAGCTCGCGTGCCCGCTCGAGGTTGTCGGGCAGGAAGAGCGCGTTGCCCTGGCGCGCCCTGCCCTGTGGCGGCCGCTCCTTGCTGTAGCGGCCCGAGAGCAGCCCCTGGGCGAGCGGGCTGTAGGCGATGACGACCCGGTCGTGCTCGGCTGCCCACGGCACGAGGACGTCGCCGTGCCGGCGAACCGCCAGGCTGAACTGCACCTGGTTCGAGAGGACGGGGCCGCCGAGCGCGTCGTCGGCCTGCCGCCACTGGTCGAGCGAGTAGTTGCTGACCCCCACGTGGCGGACGAGCCCGATGCGTTGCAGCTTCGCCATCGCGCGCATCGGGGTTCCTGGAGCGAACAGCGGGTTCGGCCAGTGCACCTGGTACAGGTCGATGTGGTCGACCCCGGCTCGTGCCGCGCTCTCGAGTGCCCGCCACTCGACCACCGGCTCGAGGGGCACGAGCGGGAGGAGCTTGGTGGCGAGGAAGACCTCGTCCCGTCGCCCCTCGATGGCTCGCCCCACGATCCGCTCCGACCTGCCGAAGCCGTAGATCTCGGCGGTGTCGATGAGGGTGATGCCGAGGTCGAGCGCGCGCCGGACGATGGCGGGAGCGACCCTGGTGTCGTACTCGGAGCCGTACCCCCACTCCCGTGCGCCGAACTGCCAGGTGCCGAGCCCGATCACCGAGAGCCGCGCTCCCCCCACCTCGATGGTGCGCATCGCGACGACCTCCTCGTGCTTGACGACCTGCCGCCAGTCTGCCGGGCTCTCCCGCCTCCGTCGACCCCAGCCGGGGCGTGCCGGCACCTCACCGGGAATCCGCAGTGCCGTGCCGGCGTTGCCGCTACATACCGAGCGCAAAGGAGATCGAGATGCCGGCTGTGACGGTCGAGGACGTCCTCGTGCTGCCTCGCATCCCCGTGCCGGACCCACGCGTCACCACAGAGCGACCGGTCCGGTCCGTCACGACGGCGCCGGCCGGCTTCGAGGGCGAGGGCTTCCCCGTCTACCGCGCCTTCGCCGGCGTCAGCATGAGGGACCTCGACCCTTTCATCCACATGGACCAGATGGGGGAGGTGGAGTACGCACCGGGGGAGGCGAAGGGGACGGCGTGGCACCCGCACCGGGGCTTCGAGACGGTCACCTACATCATCGACGGCGTCTTCGACCACCAGGACTCGAACGGCGGCGGCGGCCGGATCACGAACGGCGACACCCAGTGGATGACGGCCGGAGCCGGGATCCTGCACATCGAGGCGCCGCCCGAGGCTCTCGTCGTCTCAGGAGGTCTCTTCCACGGCATCCAGCTATGGGTCAACCTGCCCGCAGCGAGCAAGTGGAACCCCCCGCGCTACCAGGATCTCCGGGCGACCGAGGCCGCACTGCTCACCTCACCCGACGGGGGTGCGCTCGTCCGGGTGATCGCCGGTGAGGTGGCCGGCCATGCCGGTCCCGGCGTGACCTTCACCCCGATCACGATGGTGCACGCCACGCTCAGCCCCGGGGCGGCGCTTGCGCTCCCCTCCTCGCCTGGCTTCAACGCGCTCGTCTACGTCCTCGCGGGCCGCGGCACGGTCGGACGCGAGCGGCGCCCGGTCGCGAGCCACCAGTTGGCGGTGCTCGGCCAGGGGGACACGATCCGGATCACGGCGGACGCGACACAGGAGTCGCGCTCACCGAACCTGGACGTGCTCGTCCTCGGCGGTCGGCCGATCGGCGAGCCGGTGGTGCACTACGGACCGTTCGTGATGAACACCAAGGCCGAGATCGTCCAGGCACTCGAGGACTACCAGGCGGGCCGGCTCGGGACGATCCCGGCGAGCGACGTTCCCCACCGCCAGCAGGGCGACGTGGAGCTCCGGGAGCGGTAGGCCCGATCCACTTCACCGAGGCCGCGGCCACTCGAGGGGCGTGCGGCCTCGGTCGTGAGCGGCCAGGAGCCCTAGGCTGCCGCGATGACCGCGACCGGCTCGCGGGGCTTCGTGCCCCTGCCCTCGCCCGAGGAGGTGCGCTCCGAGGTCCAGCAGATGGTGGACCTCGGGCACCGGTTGACCGGCGGGGCAGGGCACGAGCGCTTCTGCTCCTGGTTGGGGCGGGAGCTGAGCGCTGCCGGGCTCGAGCTGCTCCCTTGTGACGAGTACCGCTACCGGCGGTGGAACGCCCGGCGGCTAGGGCTCGAGCTCCTGGGCGGCCCGCTCGGCACCGAGATCGTCCACACCGTCGACGTGGCCACGGCCTACGTCCGGTCGGCGAGCACGCCACCCGAAGGAGTCGTGGGCCCGCTCGTCGACCTCGGAGCGATCCCCATCGGAGACCCCTTCGCCGCTCTCGGCTCCGGCACATCGAGCCGGCCCGTGAGCCCAGAGGTCGAGCCGTGGATGGCGCAGCTTCCTCGTGAGGAGCTGGCGGGCTCGGTCGTGCTCGTCGATCTCGCGGTGCCGCTGCCGCTCTCGGCTGAGGGCCTCGTCATGCTGGCGGACTACTTGCACTGGCCCGGCCACGACCTCGATGACTGGAAGGCCATCGACTACCGGCGGCTGTGGATCGGGCCGTGGCCGGAGCTCGACCTGTTCGAGCAGCTCGGCGTCGCCGGGGTCGTCTTCGTGGTCGACGCGGGCCGCGACCAGGTCGCAGGGAACTACTCGCCGCACGTCGGCCGGCCACAGCCGGTTCCAGCTCTCGTCCTCGACCGTGACGCCGGGCGCGTGCTGCGAGCTCGGCTGGGCGACGCGGGAGCCCGGCCGCGCGCCCGGCTGATCCTCGACGCCCCGAGCGTGGAGGTGGCGATCCGCACAGTGACCGCCGTGCTCCCGGGCGCGAGCGACGAGGTCGTCGTCGTGAACAGCCACTCCGACGGCCAGAACGCGTTCGAGGAGAACGGATCCGTGGCGCTCGTGGCACTCGCTCGTCACTTCGCGTCGTTGCCGCCGACGCAACGCCCGGCGCGCACGCTCGTGTTCACCTCGTGGCCGGGCCACATGTCGGGCGAGGAGGGGATCGAGGATGCCTCGTGCTTCATCGCCGCTCACCCCGACCTGTGCGAGCGTGCCGTCGCGGCAGTCACCGTGGAGCACGTCGGTGCCACCGAGTGGCTTGAGTCGGCCGACGGCTACCAGGCGACGGGAGAGAACGAGTTGTACGCGATCTGGGCGACCGAGGGCGCCCCGGCGGAGATCGCCCGGCGGGTCCTGCAGCAGAGCGATCTCGCCCGTCACTGCGTGCTGAAGCCCCCCATCCAGATCACCCCGGGAGCGGCCTTCCACGACTCCGGCATCCCGCACGTCTCGGGGATCTCCGGGCCCACGTACCTGCTCGTCGTCTCCGACGACGGCGAGATGGGCAAGTTCGACGCCGGGCTCGCCGCACGGCAGATCCGCTACTTCGCGGCGGTCATCTCCGAGCTCGACGCCGCGCCGCGTGAGGAGCTGCGCGCGGGTGACCCCACCCTCGGCGCCCGTCCCCGGACCTATCGGGACCGGAGCGTCCGGGTCGACTTCGTTCCCTGACCGTCCTACCCATCGCTGGAGGTGCGCAGTGGCCTACTCCTACCAAGTCACCATCGACACGAGAGACCCGCACGGCCTCGCCGATTGGTGGGCGGAGGCGCTTGGCTGGGAGGTCGAGCCGACGGACGAGTCCTTCATCCGGCGGATGATCTCGGAGGGCTACGCGACGGAGGGCGACACGACCCTCCATCGAGGACGGCTCGTCTGGGCCAGTGGTGCGGCGATCGTCCACCCCGAGGGGGTCGGGCGCGCCCCCCGCACCCTGTTCCAGCTGGTGCCGGAGCCAAAGAGCGTGAAGAACCGGGTCCATCTCGACCTCCGCATCGGAGAGGACGACTTGGAGAGCACCGTCGCGCGGCTGACGGCGGCCGGCGCGTCCGTGCTCCACCAGGCGAGCCAGGGTCCGCACTCCTGGTACACGCTCGCCGATCCGGAAGGCAACGAGTTCTGCGTGTCCGCCTGACGCTCCGAGGTCCGAGCGCTGGCACGGCACCCATCCGTCGGGAACGATGGGGCCTTTGTTGGCGGCTCACGGCCGGCGGAGAGTGGAGGACGGCAGATGGATGCGGACGAGCTGTCAGCGATCTCGCTGAGAGTGTGGCGCTACAAGCAGGGGGAGGTCGTCTCGTTCCTCATCTACCTCGGTGACGAGCTCGGCATCTACCGTGCCATGGCCGGAGCGGGGCCGCTCACCGCAGCCCAGCTGGCGGCTCGGACTGGGCTGCACGAGAGGTGGCTCCTCGAGTGGTTGCGGTGCCAGGGTGCCGCCGGCCTGCTCGCTACGCCCGACGGCGTGGTCTTCGAGCTCTCCGAGGAGGCCGCCGAGGTGCTCGCCAACGAGGAGGGGAGCACGTGGTTCGCCGGGGGCGCGTTCTGCGGCGGCGTGTCCACCCCGGAGCTCGCTCCTCGCCTCGTCGACGCGTTCCGGACCGGGAGGGGCCTCAGTTACGAGGACCTCGGGCCCGTTGCGGCCCACGCGGTCGAGCGGCTGACGGCACCGTGGACCAAGCTGGAGCTGGTTCCCCGGATCATCCCGCTGCTCGACGGGGTCGTCGAACGCCTGGAGCGCGGCGCGGTCGTGGCCGACGTCGGCTGCGGCGCCGGGGTCGCCATGGCCGCCCTCGCCGCCGCCTACCCCGCCTCCTGTTTCGAGGGCTGGGACCCTTCCGGGCACGCGTTGGAGCGAGCACGCGAGCGGTTCGCCGATGCTCGGCTCGACAACGTCGAGCTGCACTGCGCCGGTGCTGCCGAGCTGCCCTCCGCGCCGACCTACGACCTCGTGCTCACGCTCGACTGCCTCCACGATCTGCCCCACCCCGCCGAAGCGTTCGCAGCGATCGGGCGCAGCCTCAAGCCCGACGGCGCATGGCTCATCAAGGAGATCCGTGCCGCGAAGAGCTGGGAGGAGAACCTCCGCAACCCGATGCTCGCCCTGATGTACGGGACCTCGGTGACGGCGTGCCTGTCCTCCGCTCTCTCGGAGCCGGGCGGTGCCGGTCTCGGCACCCTCGGGCTGTACCCGGAGCTCGCCGAGCACATGTGCAAGGAGGCGGGGTTCACCGTCTTCAGGGTCCACGACGTCGGGGATCCCGCCCACCTGTACTACGAGGTGCGCCGTTGACGCGACCGTGCCACGGGCGCGGCGCCCGTCCGGGCGGGCGCCGGTGCTGGGCGGCCTGCCGGTTCCGGGAGCTCGGGGAGGGTCGTCGCAGGCAGGTCGTCTGGCTCCTTGAGCGTTGCTGGCGGCGGCGAAGAGGTGATCGGCCGGGCCGCTCGTTGGAGGATCGTGCGTCCCGTCTCGACAAGGCGGCTCTCGGGAGAGGCTGGCGGTGACGACCCGTTCCAAGGTTCGTGCGACGGACACTCGCCTGGCCAAGCGTGCCGCGGCGGGCGACTCCTCATCGGTTCACACGGCGGCACGGTGAGCTCGTGTACGCCCTCGTTGGGCAGTCCGTGCTCTCGACGGACGTGCTGGCCCGGAGGCGCGCCGAACGCCTCCCGCCCACCTCGCGCAGCTGTCGCCCCCCTTGCGCCACGGTGAGAGGGCGCCGCGGCACCCGTCGGCGAGCGGCCAGGTTGCTGCTGCACGGGTGCAACAAGAGCAGGTTGCTATGAGCGGCTCACTCGTGGCGGCTGTGCTCGTGGTCGGCATGGCTCGCCGGTTCGAGCTGGAAGGTGGCGTGCTCGACGTCGAAGTGCTCGCCGAGGCAGCTCTGGAGCGTGTCGAGGATCTGGGGGGCATGCCCGGAGTTGAAGCAGTGGTCCTCGACGACCACGTGGGCGCTGAGCGTTGGCTGGCCGGAGGTGACGGTCCAGGCGTGCAGATCGTGGACGCCCACCACGTGGTCGACGCTCGCAAGGTGAGCCCGCACCGCCTCGAGCGAGAGCTCCTCCGGCGCTGCCTGGAGGAGGATCCTCCCTGAATCGGTGAGGAGGGTCCGGGCCGCCATCACCATGAGGCCGGCGACGAGGAGGGAGGCGATGGCGTCGGCCCGCTCCCACTTCGTGAGCAGGATGACAAGGCCGGCGGCGGCCGTGCCGAGGAAGGCGTAGAGGTCGGTGAGGACATGGGCGACCGCACCCTTGACGTTGAGGCTCCGTCGATCGGCTCTGCTCAGGGCTGCCGTGGCGAGCAGGTTCACCACGGCACCGGCGAGCGCCACGACGAGCACCACAGCACCGTCCACGGGCTGCGGCGAGACGAGGTGCCGGATCGCCTCGATCGTGATCACGGTCGCCACGACGAGGAGCAGGGCGCCGTTGCCCGTCGCGGAGAGGATCTCTGCTCGCTTCAGCCCGAACGTCCAGACTCCCGAGGGCGGCCGTGCCGCCAGCTTGGCGGCCCAGATGCTTGCCGCGAGGGCGCCCACGTCGGTCAGCATGTGGCCGGCGTCGGCGAAGAGGGCGAGCGAACCGCTCGCAATGGCGGCGACGACCTCTCCGACCATGAAGGCGGCGATGAGGGCGAGCGCGGTCGTGAAGTAGCGCACGTCGCGCCGAGCTCCGCCGGTCGGTGGGAGGCTTCCGTGCTCCCCGCCCGTCGTCGTCATCGGTCGTCCTCTTCTCCGAGGACGTGCTCTCTCGACACCTCGAGCAGCATGCGCACGTGGGCGTCGTCGAGCCGGTAGTACACCATCCGCCCCTCGCGGCGGTTGCGCACGATCCCGGCCGTTCGCAGCAGGCGCATTGACTGGGAGACGGAGGTCTCCGAGACCTCCGCTGCGGCGGCGATGTCGCAGACGCAGAGCTCCCCGACGCCGAGGAGGGCGTAGAGGATCCGGACCCGCTTCGGGTCGCCGAGCAGGCGGAAGCAGGCGGCGAGGTCGCCTGCCTCGGCGGGGCTGATCAGCCCTTCCCGGGCAGCCGCGACTCGTTCGGGGTCCACCTCGCTCACGGCGCACTCGTCGAGCGGCACGAGGGCCGTGGTGCGACTCGCGGACATCTTCACAGACATGAACATATCCCGTGGCGTCGGCCCTCGGCGCACGAAGAGCGATCCTGCGCCCACGCCCGCCGGCCGAGAAGTACCCTGTATACCCCATGGGGGTAAGTTGGGAGGAGGTGACGGAGTGGAACGGGGCTACACGGCTCACAAGGCCGGCGTCCAGCGACGCCTCCGGCGCGTCGAGGGTCAGGTGCGCGGGCTGCAGAGGATGGTGGATGCCGACGCCTACTGCATCGACGTCTTGACCCAGATCGCGGCTGCCACTCGGGCCCTCCAGGCCGTGGCGCTCGAGCTCCTCGGCGACCATCTCGACCACTGTGTCCGCAATGCGATCGCGGCGGGCGGTCCCGACGCCGACGAGAAGGTGCGCGAGGCAACCGCAGCTGTCGAGCGGCTCGTCCGCTCGTGAGGAAGATCTGCTCGGGCAGGGGGCTCGCGTCCCTCGTGGGCCGGGGAGCTTCGACCCCGCACCGAGGCCATGGGGACCCGAGCCCGCACCTGGGCGGCAATGGGAGAGACCGCCGGCATGCTCGGGCGGAGCCCGAGTGATGCACGCTGGTCTTCTCGCCACCGGAGCTCCCGCTCTGCTCGTCGACCTCGGGCGCAGCGTCCGGGAGGCCTTCTACATGCTCTGGGCCACCCTATGGGCGCTGGTGCTGGGCTTCGGGCTCTCCGGGGCGATCCAGGCCTTCGTCTCGCGCGACGCCATGCAGCGTCGGCTGGGCGACCACCGGCCCTCAACCGTTGCCCGTGCGTCCGCCTACGGGATGGTCTCCTCCTCGTGCTCGTACGCGGCCTCTGCCATGGCCCGCTCGCTGTTCGTGCGGGGGGCGGACTTCCTCGCCGCCATGGTGTTCATGTTCGCCTCGACGAACCTCGTGATCGAGCTCGGCATCGTCCTCGCCGTGCTGATCGGCTGGCAGTTCGTGGCCGCCGAGTTCGTCGGTGGCGTGATGATGATCACGCTCCTCGTTGCTCTCGGCTCGCTGTGGCTCCGTGGTCGCGTCGTGGTCCGGGCGAGAGCTGCTGCCGAGTCCGCTGCCGGCGACGAGGGGCAGGACGCCGGCACGGAGCTTGCCCTTGAGCGGCAGGGGTGGCGTCGGCGCATGCGCTCTGCGGGCGGGTGGGCGGACGCCGCCGGCTACACGATGAGCGACCTCGCGATGCTGCGAAGGGAGATGGCGGTCGGGTTCCTCGTGGCCGGGTTCCTCACCGTCCTCGTGCCGGCCCATCTCTGGTCGGACGTGTTCATACGGGGGCACGGAATCTGGACGAGCATCGAGAACGCCGCCGTCGGGCCGTTCGTCGCCGTGATCAGCTTCGTCTGCTCCGTCGGCAACGTGCCCCTTGCGGCTGCCCTGTGGAAGGGCGGCATCAGCTTCGGCGGCGTGATCGCGTTCATCTTCGCCGACCTCATCGCATTCCCGTTGCTCCTCGTCTACCGCAGGCAGTACGGCGGGAGGGTTGCCCTTCGTCTGCTCGGACTGTTCTGGCTGGTCATGTCCCTCGCCGGGTTCGTGACCGGGTACCTGTTCGACGCCCTCGGTCTCGTCCCGACGACCCGGCCCGGCGTGGTCGTTGGCGACACCCTCCGGTGGGGCTGGACCACGGCGCTCGACCTTGCCGCCCTGGCGGTCTTCGCCACCCTCTACTGGCTCTACCGGAACCGGGACCGCCTCGGCGGGGGAGCGGGCTATGCGAAGGATCCGGTCTGTGCGATGCAGGTGGAGGTCGCCAATGCTCCGGCTCGTGCGGTGCACGGCAGCCTCCAGGTGTACTTCTGCTCGGAGCACTGCCGCGACCGCTTCATGGCCGAGCCTGAGAAGTACCTCGGAAAAGGGGGCGAGCAGGGCGCATCCGAGCGCGATCAGCGAGAGGCGACCCCGGAGCGCGATCCGGTCTGCGGCATGACCGTCGACCCGGCGGACGCCCCCGCGAGGCAGGTGCATGGCGGGCGGACCTTCTACTTCTGCAACGTGGGCTGCCGCGATCGCTTCGTCGCCGCTCCGGAGGAGTTCTCCGGCTCCCCGCCGGACTGAGGGAGCTCGACCGGGCGGTGCACGGAGACAGCCTCGGGCTCGGTCCCCTCGTGGGCCGCCCTATGCGAGCCGCTCGTTGGGTTCCGGTGGGCTCACCGCCGGTGAGAGCAGGGGTGGCCCGGCGCTGCGCAGCCGCAGGTACCTTGCACCGACGATCAGCTGGCGGGAGGCGACCTCGACCAGCACCATGAGGAGCAGGCAGGCGACGATGGCGCTCGAGGCCGTGATGTCGAGGGTGTGCATGGCGGCGCCGATCTCTCGGTCCGCCGACCTCCCGCCGTCGGTCGCGTAGAGGCTGAAGGCGGTGCGGAGCACCACGCCGACCGTCCAGAAGCTTGCGGCCAGCGGCCCCGCCTTCGCGTAGATCCCCTTGTCGGCGTGGTACACGCGCGTGAAGGCGCCGGCCCCGATCCCGAACACGAGCCCGAGCAGCACGCCGCCGACGACGAGATCGAGGTCGTTGCCCGCCGTCGGTACACCCTTCAAGTAGGCGAAGAGGAAGTACACGACGATCGCGACCGGCAGCAGCAGATTGCGCGGCGTCAGGCGGCGTCCCCGGAACTGGACGAAGACCGTCACGAGCAGGACGGCGTCGAGGACGTAGTCGAGCGCGTTCATGAGAGCAGCCCGGCGGACCGCCGACGATGCCGATGGCCGAGGAGCCTCGCCGCGGCGAGCCTCACGCCCACTCGCCGCGGCAGGTCCACCGGCACCGGCACCCGCTCGACAGCTCGACCGACCCTCCTCCGATCGGACACCATCCTAAAGTAACAGTCGATTCGACCTATTGGAAGGCGGCATCCCTGCCGACACGGGCCCACCTCACGGACGTCGAGCAGATCCTGCTCGGGCTCATCGCCTCGGGTCTGAGCTCGGGCTACGAGCTCAAGCGGTTCTTCGCCACGACGCCAGCCGTGGCCTACGAGCCGAGCTCGGGGACGATCTATCCCGCTCTGCGCCGCCTCGAGCGCGACGGCCTCCTCGATGGGGAGCTCGTGGGCTCTCAAGGTCGACGCCGCCAGCGCCGCTACCGGCTGACTGCAGCCGGACGGGCCGCGCACCTCGAGTGGCTGGGCCGACCGGTCGATCCCCGCACGGTGGCGCGCGACCTCGGAACCCATCTCATGCGCTTCGCGATGGCAGAGGGCCTCCTCGAGCCCTCCGAGGTCCTGGCGCTGCTCTCCGGCCTCGCAGCGGCGCTGGAGGCGTTCGTGGAGAAGACGGAGCACTACCTCGAGTCGGCGTCGTTGCCCGGTCGCCACGCCCGCCTCGCCCTCCGCCATGGGATCGAGGTCCACCGGGCCAGCCTTGCCTGGGCACGCGGCGCCATCGAGGTCCTGAGCGCCCCCGGCGGCGCCGCGACCGGGGCCGCCGGCTGACCACGGGCGGCCTGGGCACGGCATAGGGTGACGGAACTGGTGACCACGACACCCGTACACGCGACGACGCCAGCCAAGGCCGTGGGCGGCGGCCTTGCGATCGTCGTCGTGATGATCGGCGTGATGATCACGGCGGTGGACACGACGATCGTCGTGCTCGCCCTGCCCGAGATCGAGCGGTCACTCCATGTGGCGCTCGACTCGGTGATCTGGGTCGTCATCGGTTACCTGCTCATCATCACTCTCCTCGCCACACAGGTCGGCCGGCTCGGCGACATGTTCGGGCGGGTCCGCATGTACGAGGCGGGATTCGTGGTCTTCATCCTCGGATCGGCGCTCTGCGCCCTCTCATGGGACGAGGCGTCGATCGTCGCCTTCCGCCTCTTGCAGGGGGTTGGCGGCGCCCTCGTCACCGCCAACAGCGGCGCCATCATCGCCGACCTCTTCCCTCCGGAGCGAAGGGGAAAGGCGTACGGCTACAACGGCGTCGGCTTCAGCGTCGGCGCCGTGCTCGGCATCCTCCTCGGCGGGGCGATTGTGACCTACGTCTCCTGGCGCTGGATCTTCTGGATCAACGTCCCCATCGGGCTGGTCGGGGTGGGTCTCGCGCTGCGGTTGCTGCACGAGCGCTCCGAGCGTCGGCATCACCGCCTCGACCTGGCGGGGATGGCCGCCCTCGGCCTCGGCCTGTTCGGGATCCTCTGGGCGGTGACGAAACTCGCCACGGCGCCGCCGGACGCAGAGCTGCTCGGCTACCTCCTCGGCGGCGTCGTCCTCGTCGGCGCCTTCGTGGCGCTCGAGCGGCGTGCCGCCGAGCCCATGCTCGACCTGTCGCTGTTCGCCGTCCCCGCGATGACGCCCTCGTTGCTGGCCTCGCTGTTCCAGGGGCTCGCCAACTACGCGGTGCTGTTCCTCGTCATCATGTACCTGCAGGGCGTGCGCGGCCTCACCCCGATCCACGCCTCGCTGCTGCTCATCCCGGGTTACCTGATCGGTGCCGGGATCGGACCGCTCGCAGGCCGGCTCGCGGACCGGTACGCCCCGGTCCTGCCCGCCACCGTGGGCCTCGGCATCCAGGTCCTCGCCCTGTTCACCTACGCGCACCTCTCGCGCTCGAGCGGGCTGTGGCTCGTGGTGCTCGGCAGCGTCGTGAACGGCCTCGGCGCAAGCTGCTTTTTCCCCGCCAACAGCGCGGCGGTGATGAAGGCGTCGCCGCCGGCGGCGTTCGGGATCTCCTCCGGCATGCTGCGCACCTTCGCGAACATCGGCATGGTCTTCTCGTTCTCGATGGCCATCCTGATCGCGTCGCGCAGTATCAGTCGCAGGCTCGCCTTCGCGATCTTTGTCGGCTCGACGAGCCTGCGCCGGGCGAACGCCGACGCCTTCACGTCGGGGCTGCACGCCGCCTTCTACGCCTCGATGGGCCTCATGGTGGTGGCCGCCGCCTTGTCGGCAACCCGGGCGACCTCGATCGGCGGCTCGGCTCGCCGTGCCTGACCGGGCGACGCCGGAGCGCGCGGTTCGAGGAGGGCGGATGAAGCTTGATCTGATGGCGACGGCAGCGCCGCTGCAGCGCATCCAGCAGCTCGCACGAGACGCCGCCGAGGCGGGTTTCGACGGCCTCGTCGTCACCGAGGCCGGCCGGACGGCCTACCTCTCGTGCGCGGCTGCCGCCCTCGCGGCCGACCTCGACCTCGCGACCGGGATCGCCGTCGCCTTCCCCCGAAGCCCGATGGTGACGGCCTCGGTTGCCTGGGAGCTCGCCGAGGCGACCTCGGGTCGCTTCCGCCTCGGGATCGGCACCCAGGTCCGTGCGCACGTCATGCGTCGCTACGGCGCCGAGTTCGACCCGCCGGGGCCGCGCCTTCGGGAGTACGTGCTGGCGCTGAAGCACATCTTCGCGGCGTTCCGACGCGAGGCGCCGCTCCGCTTCGACGGTCGCTACTGGCAGCTCTCCCTGCTGCCGGACCAGTGGGCACCGGGCCCGATCGGCGTGCCGGACCCACCGGTGGACGTGGCGGCGGTGAACCCGTGGATGCTGCAGATGGCGGGAGCGGTGGCCGACGGTGTGCACGTGCACCCGCTCAACACGCCCACCTACCTGGCCGAGACGGTGCTCCCGAACCTTGCCCGCGGTGCCGCCTCGGCAGAACGGGATCCTCGGGAGCTCCAGGTCATCGTCCCCTGCCTCACCGCGGTCGGCGACAGCGAAAAGGAGCGGGCAGCGTGGCGCGAGCTCGCCCGCATGCAGGTCGCGTTCTACGGCTCGACGCCGAACTACGCCTTCATCTTCGAGCAGATCGGCTTCGACGGGACCACCGAGCGGCTCCGCGAGCGCCAGAGGGCCGGCGACCCCGCCGGGATGGCGGCTGTGGTGAGCGACGAGCTCCTCGACCACTTCGTCGTCACGGCGACCTGGGACGAGCTCGCCGGCGCGCTCGCCTCGCGCTACGGCGGCATCGCCGACCGGGTCGTGCTCTACTTCGCCGGGGCGGCCTGGGCGAACGACCCGGAGCACCTCGAGCGATGGTCGCAGGTCACCGCAGCGCTTGCGTCGCGAAGCGGCCCGCCGGCCTGACGCGGGCGCGCCCTCGCGAGGTCCGGGCAGGGAGCCCAAGGCTGCGGCGAGTCGGGCCATCGGGGCTCGGTATCGTCGCTCGGTGCGACAGAGGCTGCCGAGCGTGCCCGCCGGAGCTGCGGTGCCGGCCCGGCTCACGCGGCGGGGCGCGCTCGTCGCCCTGCTGGTGGCGACGGCCGCGTTCCGGATGACCCAGAACATGGCGGTGACGACGCTCTCGCTGCTCGCGCGGGAGGCGGTCCACCTCGGTGCCGGAGCGATCGGGGCTCTCGGGGCGACGAGCGGCATCGCGGTCGCGGCCGTCACCCTGGTGCTCTCCCGCCGCGTCCCGCACCACTGGGCTGCCGTGTCGGCGGCGGCGGGCATGGGGGGCCTCGCCCTCGCGCTCCTCGTGCTGGCAGCGGCTCCCTCGTTCGCCGTGCTGGCTGCCGGCGCCGTGCTCCTCGGCGTGGCCGGAGGGTTCGCAATGCCCGGCCTGCTCAACGCGATCGTGGCAGAGTCCGGGCGGCAGCGGGAGCGGGTGATCGCCGTCTACACAGTGACCCTGAGCGTCAGCCTTGCCGCAGGACCCCTCGTCGAGACACTTGTCCTGGCCGTCGCCCACCAGGCGGTCCGGGTGCCGTATGTGGTGTTCGCCGTGCTCCCGTGCGTGGGCGTGCCGCTCGCGCTCATGGCCAGCCGCCACCGGGTCAAGAGCGTCCCGACACCTCGGCCAGAGCTCTCCGCAGCAAGCGGGGGCGAGCTCATGGTGGACCCGTCCACCGACGAGGTCGTGGCGGTCACGGTCGAACCTGTGCTCGGATTCGGGGCGCCGGGCCGCCGCTCGCTGGCGAGCAGGTGGCGAACCGGCCTCCTCGCGACGAGCGCGGGGCGGATGGCGATCGTCTCCGAGCTGCTCTACGGCATCCCCTTTGCCGGCATCACCGTCTTCGGGGCGCTCGTCGCCCGCGTCGGGTACGGCTTCACGCCAGCCCGGGCGCAGCTCGGCTTCACCGTGTTCTTCGTCCTCTCCTTCGCAGCTCGCGCCGCCGTGGCCTGGCGCGCGCCGATCGTGCGGAAGCGGGCGCTGCTCATGTTGTCGGCCGGCCTCACCCTCGCGGGGCTCGTCCTTCTCGGCCTCGGCCACGGAGCAGGGGCGCTCTTCGTCGCTATGGGGCTGCTCGGGATCCCGCACGGGCTGACCTTCCCGCTCGCGCTCGCGCTCGTGGCAGAGGCGACTCCGGTAGCGAAGCTCCCGCGAGCCAATGCCACCCTCCTCGGGAGCGCGAACGTCACCGGGGTCGTCGTGCCGCTCGTGCTCGGCGGGATCATCCCTGCCGTCGGCTACCGGGGCATGACGCTCGCCCTGCTGGCACCGGTGGCCGTGTTCAGCGCCCTCCTCGTGGGCCTCCGCTACCGGCCGGCTCCGTGAAAGGGTCGGTGACCGAGGCGAGGGACGTCACGCCAGCTCGCCGCTCGCCAGCTTGGCCAGCTCTTCGGCCACCTTCCGCTCGTGCTCCTCGGCATCCTGCTTGGCCTTCTTCGGGCTCCATCGACCCGCCATCAGCAAGATGAGCGGTAGGAAGACGACCTCGCCGCCGACGCACACCCAGTACCAGTCCTGCCACTGGCCGGGGGTTGCCTTCGCGGCTGCGGTCACGCTCGTCAGCTTGGCCGCGTTGGCCTGGAAGAACGCGATCTCGCCCTTCAGCTTCGTGTCCTTGCTGATCGCGACGAGGCGCTTCAGGCCGACGGTCTTGATGGCGGTGCTGAGCAGGGGCGGCGGGATCTTGGTCGGCGGGTACTTCTCGAGCTGGGCGAAGAGCTTCGGGTGTGCGAGCACCACGCCGACGTTCGGGTCGGCCTTCAAGATCGCCTCCGCCTTCGTGCCGAGGGCGCCGTACTCGACGAGCGGCGTCACCGAGGAGACGACGTAGGGGAGGATGAAGATGGAGATCGCGACCACGGCACGGATGATCCAGCCCCAGACGGCGAGACCGTGGGCGGTGAGCGCAGGGCTGCGCCGCTCGACGGTCTCGGTGAAGCTCGCCATCCACGGGGCGTAGGCCACGGCGAGGAAGATGGCGAGCAGGCTGAAGATCCAGACGATGGTGTAGTAACCGGTGTGGGGATGGGTCGCTCGCGTGAGGTAGACGATCGTGAACGCGATGCTCCCGAGCGCGCCGACGACCATGAGGGGCTTTCGGACGCGCAGGGCGTCGGAGATGATCCCGACGACGATCAGCGCGCCCGCGTCGAAGGCCCAGAGCCAGTTGCCGAGGGCGTTCGCCTGGGAGGCGGTGAAGCCGAAGACGGTCTCGAAGTAGATGACGTTGAACCCGACCGCTGTGTAGTAGATGATGAGGAAGACGGCGATCGCGAAGGCCGAGGCGACGATGTCGAAGCGGACGACCTGGCGCCACGGCTGGCGGATGCTCTCCGTCACGTCGATGCCGCTCGCCCGGGCTTCGATGAGCGCGCGGTCGCGCATGCTCACCATGAGCTGGTCCCTCAGTCGCGGCGACAGCTCCCGCAGTCCGACGAGGGCGATCGCGAAGATGACCAGCCCGACGATCCCGCAGATGACGAACTGGTCCTGCCAGGCCTTCAGGTGGTTCAACGTGTGGCTCGCGACCTCGGCAACGACGAGGCTGCCGACGACGGGTCCAAGTGTCCAGAAGCCCATCGCCGAGGCCCGGCCCAGCTGAGGCGAGAAGTCGCGCACGAGAGCCGGTGTGGCGACGAGGATGATCCCCTCCACGAAGCCCACGGCGATGACGAGCACGGCGAAGGCCCACTCCGACGGCGCGTTCGGGATCCCGAACAGCACGAGCAGGGCGGTGATGCCGAGCCCGTAGGCGACCATGTTCGCCCTGCCCCACCGGTCGGCCAGGCCGGCGAGCACCGAGGTGAAGGCGCCGACGGCGTTGCCGACCACCGTGATGTTCACGTAGAAGCGGAAGGTCATGTGGTAGTGGGCGAGGATCTGGGGCGCCACCGATCCTGCGACGTACAGCTGGTAGTAGAGGATCACCGTCGCCACGACGACGATGGCGAGGTAGCCGATGCGCCTGCCCGTGTTCGGGTAGGCCTCGAGCTGGCGGTACCAGAGCGCCTGGGCGATCGGACCGTGCTCCCGGCCGGCGGGATGCTCGACCACCGAACCCCCAACTGTCGAGGACGCCATGCTCCTCCTCCTCCCGGTGAGGACCGCCGTTGTTCCGCCCGCTCCGAGTGTAGCGAGACAGGGGCGGAGAATGCGTACCAGTACTGAAGGTCCCGTCGGCGGGGCGAGGGTTGCCCGGGTGCACGTGCTCAGGTGGCAGGGACCCGGTCGTCGCAGGCGAGCCGAGGCGGGTTGCCGTCGGCTCGGCTCACCGAGCTGCCGGGCCAGTTGCGGTCCGCAAGGAGCTGGGGGTGGGCCCCGGTGAAGGCCCCGGCGGCTTCGTTGTCCGAGCGGAGCTGGTACATGAGCCACGCCGTCGCGTAGCCGAAGAACCCTGTCGGGTCCTCACCTCTGGCAGTGTTCTCGATGCTCGGGTGGTCGGCGACCCTGTTGGAGCCTGCGGGCGAGTGGAGGATGACGCCCTGGACTGAGGGCGCCCTCAGCTCCTCGAAGTAGCACCGCTCGACGCCCGGCGGGGCGATGACCGAGTCGAGCCGGCCGTGGGTGGAGATCAGGAAGGTGGGCTGGGTGAGCTGGCCGGGATCCGCCCAGCACGCCTGCCAGGTGGGGCAGTCAGGGTTCGCACCGGCCCAGCCGTGGGGGAAGGCGGCGTTGTCGCTGAACGGGCTGTGCGCGGGACCCTGCCCGTTCCAGGGGAGCGAGAAGGTCATCACCGTCGTGATGAGCGACGCGCCGGCGAGCGCAGCGCGGACCGCGCCGCCGGCCCCTTGCGAGAAGCCGACCGCAGCCACTTTGTGCACGTCGAGGTGGCCGAAGAACGGGCTGCGCTGATCGGCGTCCTCGGCGACGAGGTACCTCGCTCCGTCGAGGACCTCGACGCCGCTTCCGACGTCGGGCAGGTCGGCGGCGATGACGGTGAAGCCCCAGGAGACGAAGTGGTCGAGGAGCTCGGAGAAGTAGCTCGCCGTCGGCGCGGCGCCGGTCCCGTTGCCCCAGGTGACGATCGGGCTCTCGAAGCCGAGGGCCTGGTAGTCCGACGGGTAGAAGATCTGGTACGGGACGCTCGGGCCGGCGGCGCCGACCACGGCGCCCGGGACGTCGCGGAGGTCCACCTCCACGGTCAGCGTTGTCGTGTGCCAGGTCGCCGACGGGTTTCGCACGCCGAACACCGCTGCCACGTCGGGCGGTCGCCGGGGTGCAACACCTTCGCCGGCGTGGCCGTCGCCGCCCCGCCGGAGGCCGGCTCTCGCCGGCGGCGAGGCCGAGCAGCTCGCCGCCACGAGAGCGACAGCCGTGAGCACTCCGGCGAGGGAGGCGGCGGGATGAGGGCCCTTCGGCCCGCGTCGGCGCACGGGCCATCCATGCGGCGATGCGGCCGTTGCTGGGCTCGCTGGAGGTGGCATCGGCCTCACCGTGCTCGCGGGACGGTCAGGCCGATGCCGGATTGCCTCGGCCGGTTCGCTCGCGGTGCCGGCAGCCGGGCCAGCAGCAGGGGCGACGCTGCCCGGCCTCCAGCTCCTCCGCAGTCCGGCGGATGCGGCGCGCCCGTGTCGCCGGCTGTTTGGCGTCCTCCACCCAGCAGATGAACTCGTTGCGCGCGAGCGGCGTGATGTCGTGCCACGCCCCGAGCGCCGCCGCGTTGCCGAGCAGGTGGGCGCGAAGGTCGCCGGGCAGCTCGTGCACCACCCCACCCGGGACGTCGGCCCTCACCACAGGGCGAGGGTACCGCCTCGCGCCTGCGCAGCGCGGATGATCCCGAGTCCGAGAAGAGCCGAGCAGATCGGGAAGGATGGGGCACGACAACCTCTCGTGGCGCCGCGAACGGCCCGTGCGCCTCGAGCCGAGCGACGACCTGGGAGGGGCGTGGCCGATGGAGCGATCTCCCGATGCGCCGCTTCGCAGTGGCGCCGCACAGGTTCCCGATCTCTGCACGGCGGGCCCGGACGACCGGACCTGCTCGTGGCGGGAGGACGCCGCTCTCCCGCATCCCCGCGGCCGCGCTCGGGCCGGAGCTTTCGGGCCGCCCTGTCATCCGGCAGGGCAGTGGCGAGCGTCTACGGCATGTGACGGTGGCGGTGAACCAGGAGCCGACCTGGATCGGCGTGGAGATGGGTGACCATCGGGAGCCCGACTGCGCGGCGGTTGCCGCGCAGGAGAGCTTCGAGGCCTTCTTCGACCGGCTCCTCCCGAGGGCAGTCGGGGTCGGCCGCCGCATCCTCGGGTCGCCGAGCGACGGCGAGGATGCGGCGGTGGAGGGCCTGGCCCGCGCCTACCTGCGGTGGGCAGAGCTCTCGCAGGCTCCCCACCGCGACGCCTGGGTCCTTCGCGTGACGGCGAATGCCGCCTACGACCTGCTGAGGAGGGAGGCGCGAGCCAGGCGGCACGCGACCTCGGAGCTCGCGCAGCTCGACGACCGGCACGCCGTTGAGCTGCGCGAGACGCTGCTCCCGTCGCTGAGGCGGCTCTCCCGGCGCCAGAGGGAGGTCGTCATCTTGAGCTACATGGTCGGGCTCACCCAGGAGGAGATCGCCGAGCTGCTCGGCTGCTCGGTCGGCTCCGTGAAGGTGCATGCCCGCCGGGGGCTCGACCGGCTGAGGGGCGAACTGGCGGATCTGGCGGACGTGATGAGGGAGGATCGATGAGGAGCAACGGCGGATCTGTCGGGCGGTCTGAGCGGGACGTCCTTTTGCAAAGGACGATCGAGCGCGCCGGTGAGCTCGCAGCGGCGAGGCGCCGCCGCCGCCGATTGCTCACGACCGTCCCGGCTGCGGTCCTCGTCGTCGCTCTCTCCGTGGGAGCGCTCGCCGCCGCCGTGGTGGCGACCGGTGGCCACCGTTCCCACCCCGAAGCCGCAACCGGCCCCAGGACGACGACCGAGCCCGGCTCGAGGGCGGCACGCTCGACGAGCACCACGGCGCCGGTCCCCGCGCCGGGGGTGATCATCGGCTTCGACCCCGTCTCGTTCACAGCGGTCAGCCTCGAACACTGGTGGGTGCTCGGCGAGGTGCCGTGCCACGGCTCTCACTGCCTTGCGATCGCCGAGACCCGAGACGGCGGTGCGACCTTCTCGACAATCCCGGCCCCGGCTGGAGCGACGCCGGATCGAGACGGCCGCTTCGTGCTGCGCTTTGCCGGCCCGACCGACGGCTACCTCGTCGGCTCGCACCTCTGGTCGACGACGGACGACGGCGCCCACTGGGTCCGCCAGCACCTCTCCGGCTCGGTGACCGCCCTCGAGGCCGCCGACGGGAAGGCCTTCGCCCTCTCGTGCGGATCGGCCCACTGCTCGCTGCTCGAGGCGGCGGTGGGATCGAGCTCCTGGCGCACGGTCGCTCTTCCCCGGCAACTTCCGAACGTCGCATTCCTCTCTGTCGTCGGCACCCGCGTCGTCGTGACGAGCAGCGACGGCCCGAGCCGGATCGCGCCCTTCCAGCTGTCGACCGACGGCGGAACGAGCTTCTCGGTGCTCTCGACGCCGTGCTACTCGGGCCTGGGCGGCCACGTCGTCGCCGCTGCGGAGTCGCCGTCGGCCCTCTGGGCAAGTTGCCCAAGCGGGATGATGGCGGCGCCGTTCCACTCGGGCGACAACGGATCGGTGTGGAGCCCGGCTGAGAGCCGGGCACGGTCCGTCGAGTTCAGCAACGCCCTCGGGATCGCAGCTGTCAGCGCGGACACTGCGCTCGTGTGGCCCTTCGAGAGCTCAGGTGCTCTCGCCCTCACCACCGACGGCGGTGCGCGCTACACGAGGGTCCTCGACGCCGGCGCTGGGGCGACGGTGGTGTGGGCCGGCTACAGCGACAGCGAACGGGCCTATGCCCTCCTCGCGACCGGTCTCTACGCCGGCCAGCTGTGGATCTCCTCGGACGGGGGCCGGAGCTGGAGCCGCGTGCGCTTCACCAGGTGACGGCGGTCTGGTCATAAGGCCCTGGAGCTGGGCTCGCCTGGTCGGTCGTAGGCTCGCTGCCACGGAGACCCTTACCTTTCTCTTCACTGACATCGAAGGCTCGACCGCGATGCTGCGCCGGATCGGGGACGAGGCCTACGGCCGGCTCCTTGCCGCTCACCACCACGTCGTGCGATCGGTGCTCGAGCGCCACGGCGGCGAGGAGGTCGACACCCAGGGTGACGCCTTCTTCGCGGTGTTCTCCTCGCCCCGAGCCGGCGTGGCGAGCGCCTACGACATCCAGACCGAGCTCGCCCGTGACCCCCTGCTCGCCGCCGAGCCGGTGCGGGTGCGCATGGGCATTCACTCCGGAGAAGCCGAGCGGACGCCGGTCGGCGTCGTCGGGCTCGACGTCCACCGGGCGGCGAGGATCGCAGGCGTCGCGCACGGGGGACAGGTGCTCGTCTCCCAGTCCACCGCGGTGCTCACCCGTGCTGCGCTGGACGGCGGTCTCACGCTGCGCGACCTCGGACACCACCGCCTGAAAGACCTCGGGCATCCCGAGCAGCTTTACCAGCTGGTCGGCCCAGGCCTGGAGAGCGACTTTCTGCCGCTGCGCTCCCTCGACAATCCGGCCCACCCGAACAATCTCCCGGCCCAGCTCGCCTCCTTCGTCGGCCGGCGCGCCGAGCTGTCCGAGGTGCGCGCCCGGCTCGGCACCTCTCGCCTCGTCACCCTCACCGGTGCCGGCGGCTGCGGGAAGACCCGCCTTGCCCTGCAGGCGGCGGCGGAGCTCCTCGAGGAGGTCGGTGACGGCGTCTTTTTCGTCGAGCTCGCTCCAGTGGCCGACCCGAATGCAGTCGCCGATGCGGTGAGAGAGGCGCTGCGCATCGCCCCGCAGCCCGGCGGTGGCGTCCATCCCCTGGTGTAAAAGTCAACGGGCGTAGGTTCCTTCGAGAAGTTCCAGCTCAACGAAGGAGGACCTACACCCGTGACTGCACGAGTATCACCCACCGAGCGCATCCGCGCACAGATTG
>DATGKK010000126.1:0-4858 GCA_035294725.1 Acidimicrobiales bacterium
CGTTGGTGCACGAGCCGATGAACACGGTGTCGACCGCCACCTCGCGCAGCGGCGTGCCGGCGGTAAGACCCATGTACTCGAGGGCACGGGCGGCGGCCTCCCGCTCCGCCGCGCTCGGCATCGCGTCCGGATGGGGCACCGAGCCGTCGAGCGGCACGACCTGGGCAGGGTTGGTCCCCCAGGTGACGAAGGGCGAGAGCGTCCCCGCGTCGATCTCCACCTCGGCGTCGAACCTCGCCCCCTCGTCGGTCGCGAGCTCGCGCCAGGCCTCGACGGCGCGGTCGAAGGCAGCACCCGACGGCGCGAAGGGCCGCCGGTCGAGGTAGGCGAAGGTCGTCTCGTCGGGCGCCACCATCCCCGCTCTCGCGCCGGCCTCGATGGACATGTTGCAGACGGTCATCCGGCCCTCCATCGAGAGCCCCCGAATGGTCGAGCCCCGGTACTCGATGACGTGGCCGACGCCCCCGGTGGTGCCGAGACGGCCGACGATCGCCAGCACGACGTCCTTTGCCGTCACGCCGGTCGGCAGGTCGCCGTCCACGGTGACGGCCATGGTGCGGGGCCGGCGTTGGGGCAGGGTCTGGGTGGCGAGCACGTGCTCGACCTCCGAGGTGCCGATGCCGAAGGCGAGCGCGCCGAAGGCGCCGTGGGTCGAGGTGTGGCTGTCCCCGCAGACGATCGTCATCCCGGGCTGGGTGAGACCCTGCTCGGGCCCGATCACGTGGACGATGCCCTGGTTGGCGTCGCCCATCGGCCAGCAGGTGATGCCGAACTCGCGGCAGTTCTCCTCGAGCGCCTCGAGCTGGCGCCGCGAGGTGCCGTCCAGCACGGGGAGGCCGGCCCTCGCGGTCGAGGCCGCAGCGGGACCGGAAGCCGGGTCCCAGCCCGGCGGCGGCGCCGTCGGCACGTTGTGGTCCGCCGTGGCGAAGGTGAGGTCAGGGCGCCGGACTCGGCGGCGCGCCATCCGCAGTCCTTCGAACGCCTGCGGGGAGGTGACCTCGTGGACGAGGTGGAGGTCGATGTAGAGCAGGTCGGGATCGCTCTCGGACTCGCCCCGGTGGACGACGTGGGCGTCCCAGACCTTCTCGGCCAGGGTGCGGGGGGTCACGTGACCGAGACGATCTCGACGCGAAGGGTCCCGCTCGGCGCCTCGTACTCGACGGTCTCGCCCGGGCCGTGGCCGATGAGAGCCTGGCCGAGGGGCGAGCCCGGGGAGATCACGGCAACGCCCTCCCGCCGCTCCTCGATCGAGCCGACGAAGTAGCGCTCGGTCTCCTCGTCCCCCTCGTAGCGGATCTCGACCTCGGCCCCGGGCTCGACCACGCAGGCCTCCTCGGGCCGCCGCTCGACGATGACGGCGGTCTCGAGCATGGCCCGGAGCTGGCGCACCCGCGCTTCCATCTTGCCCTGGGCGTCCTTCGCGGCGTGGTAGTCGCCGTTCTCCGAGAGGTCGCCGAGCGCCCGCGCCGCTTCGATCTGCCGGGCGATCTCCACTCGGCCCCTCGTCGTCAGGTCCTCGAGCTCGGCTTGGAGCCGGGCGTGAGTCTCAGGGGTCAACTGCGTCTCGCTCATCGCCGAGAGGTTACCGGCCAAGCGCCCCGTGGCCGGAGGGCCTGAGCCGGCGAACGATCACTCCTCGCTCGGCGACGACCACGGCTGCTTCGCGCAGGTGGAGCTCGGTCAACTACAGTTCAGTTGCTCGACTACGGGGCGTTGGGGGGCGGTATGAACAGGGCGTTGAGAGCGGTGCTCGTCGGGCTGCTTCCCGCGCTCGCCCCGCTCGCCGGCGCTGTGTGGGCGTCCGCTCCGCAAGCGGGTGCTGCGACGCCCGCCGCGACTGCTGCCGTCAGCACGCGGGCTGAGGCCTCGGCCGGCATCCGCCCGCCGAAGAACCCGTCGAGGAGCCTCGCCCCGAGCCCCGACTTCCTTGCCGCCGCGAGCTGCTTCCAGGCGCCGAACGGCAAGGAGTGCGACTCGGTCGTGCTGAAGGCGATCGCCCACGCCCGCTCGGTGCTCGAGCACATGGGCGCGATGAGCTTCTCGCTGGCCGCCTACCTCAAGCTCACCCGTCCCGAGCAGCTCTTTGCGACCGTCGACTTGGAGCGCGTCGCTCGCGGGATGGCCCCTGTGCGGATCCTCACGAAGTCGCTCGACCACATTGCAATGGTCGGGGCCATGAACAACGAGGACCCGCCCTTCTCGCTCCTCGGCCGCACCCTGCCGGGGGGCGGCCTCGTGCTCGGCGCCGGTGGCAACTGGGCGGGCGGCTACCCCGACCCGCTCGCCGCCGACTACGGCTGGATGTACGACGACGGCTTCGACAGCCCGAACGTCGACTGCACGAAGGCGCACCCGGCCGGCTGCTGGGGGCATCGCGACAACATCCTCGGCACCTTCGCCAGCCGCGCCTACTGTCCGGGCACGGCGCCGTACGAGACGGTGATGGGCGCCGCCTACGTGGCCGCCACGGCGAGGAAGCTGGACAGCCAGACGGAGCTGATCGTCGGTGTTTGCGGGCACGCGCCGACCGACGTCGTGGCGCGTTGGTCGACGATCGCGAGGAAGCTCGGGGTCAGGTGACACACCGACGCACGCCGGCCCCGGATTGACGCCCGGAGCTCGCGCCGAGCACACTGATGAGGTGCAGGAGAGGTCCTCGCCGGCGGCAGGGAGCGTAATTCTGCACTGACGCGCCCTTTGCGAGAGCGCGTCACCGGCCGTCCACGAGGTGGGCGGCCTTTTGCTTTCCCGTGGCGGGAGCGCAAAGCACGACAGGTGGAACCAGCCAGGTGAGGAGTGCGATCGGGTGACGACGGATGGGACAGGCGCCGCCGGGGGGCCGTACGCGGTCGCGGTCGTCGGCGGTGACGGGATCGGCCCCGAGGTCGTCGCGCAGGCTCTGAAGGTGGTCGGCGCCGCCGGCGTGAAGCTCGAGACGACCCACTACGACCTCGGCGCCGACCGCTACCTGCGCACGGGCGAGGTCCTGCCCGACAGCGTGCTCACAGAGCTCCGCGAGGCAGATGCCATCCTGCTCGGGGCGGTCGGGCCGCCCATCGGCTCGACGGCGGTCCCCCCCGGGGTGCTCGAGCGCGGCCTTCTTCTCCGGCTCCGCTTCGAGCTCGACCTGTACGTCAACCTCCGCCCGTTCACCGCAACGCCGGGCTCGATCGCGGCAGGCGCCGACTTCGCCGTCGTGCGCGAGAACACCGAGGGGCCCTATGCGGGTGAAGGCGGGGTGCTGCGGCGGGGGACCCCGCAGGAGATCGCGACCCAGGGCTCGGTCAACACCCGCCACGGCGTCGAGCGCTGCGTCCGCTTCGCCTTCGAGCTCGCCGAGCGCCGCCAGGCGGCCCGCCAGGTCACGCTCGTGCACAAGACGAATGTCCTCACCTACGCCGGGGACCTGTGGCAGCGGGCCTTCGAAGAGGTCGCCCGTGAGTTCCCCGGCGTCACGACCCGGTACCAGCACGTCGACGCGGCCTGCATCTTCCTCGTGGAACGGGCGGCCGAGTACGACGTCGTGGTCACCGACAACCTGTTCGGCGACATCCTCACCGACCTCGCCGGAGCGCTCGCCGGTGGCATCGGGCTCGCCGCGTCGGCGAACCTCAACCCGGCCCGCACCGGGCCGTCGCTGTTCGAGCCGGTGCACGGCGCCGCCCACGACATCGCGGGCACCGGCCGGGCGAACCCGCTCGCCGCAATACGGTCGGCTGCGATGATGCTCGACCACCTCGGTGAGACCGCCGCAGCCGAGCGGGTGACCCGGGCCGTGCTCGACCAGCAGGCCGAGATGGCCGCATCTGACGGAGAGTGGAGCACCGCCAGCGTGGGCGATGCCGTCGCAGGGAGGTTGTGAGATGCCCTTGACCCCGACCGAGAAGATCTGGATGGACGGGAAGCTCGTCGACTGGCACGAGGCGAAGATCCACGTGCTCACCCACAGCCTCCACTACGGGCTCGGCGTCTTCGAGGGGATCCGTGCCTACCCCACCTCTGCCGGGCCGGGCGTGTTCCGCCTCAGCGCGCACATCCACCGGCTCTTCCAGGGCGCCCACATCCTCGGGCTCACCATCCCCTACACCGAGGATGAGCTCATCGCTGCCGTGAAAGAGGTCGTGCGCGAGAGCGGGTTGGAGGCCTGCTACATCCGCCCACTCGTCTATCTCGGCTATGGCGAGATGGGTCTCAACCCGATGCCCTGCCCGGTGAACGTGGCGGTCGCCTGCTGGCCGTGGGGGGCCTACCTCGGCGACGACGGCATCGCGAACGGCATCCGGCTCAAGGTCTCCTCCTGGGCGCGCCACGACCCGCGTGCTCTGCCCACGGCCGCGAAGGGGACCGGCATGTACGTCAACTCCTCTCTTGCGAAGGTCGAGGCCGTGCGGGCCGGCTACGACGAGGCTTTGCTCCTCACGACCGACGGCCACATCTCCGAGGGGACGGGGGAGAACTGCTTCGTCGTTCGGCGCGGCCGGCTTCTCACCCCGCCCCCGTCGTCGGTCGGCGCCCTCGAGGGCATCACGGCCGACACCGTGACCGTGATCGCCCGCGACCTCGGCTACGAGGTCGTCGAGGCACCGCTCCGCCGGACGGACCTGTTCATGGCGGACGAAGCCTTCCTCACCGGCACGGCCGCCGAGGTCGTGCCGATCGCTTCGGTCGACGACCGGGTCGTCGGGACGGGCAAGCCGGGCCCGATCACGACGGCGATCCAGGAGGTCTTTTTCAAGGCGGTCCGCGGGGAGGTGCCCGAGTACAAGGACTGGGTGGAGCATGTCACCTGAGGGCGACGACGCCCGCCTCGGTCACTCGCACGCTCCGCCGGCGGTCGCCATCTACGACACGACCCTTC
>DATGKK010000127.1:0-10040 GCA_035294725.1 Acidimicrobiales bacterium
CGGACAGGCAACAACGCCCGGCTTAAGGTCTTACTGCTGCACGGCGGGCCCGGTGCCACACACGAGTATCTGGAGGCGTGCGACAGCTACCTCCCGGCCGCGGGCGTCGAGTACTACTACTACGACCAGCTCGGATCGGGCTTCAGCGACCAGCCGGAGGATCCTTCGCTGTGGGAGCTCGGTCGATTCGTGGACGAGGTCGAGCAGGTGCGCCGGGCCCTTCATCTCGGTCGCGACAACTTCGTGCTGTACGGCCACTCCTGGGGCGGCATCCTCGCGATCGAGTATGCCCTCGCCTACCCCGAGCACCTGCGAGGACTGGTGATCTCCAACATGATGGCGAGCGCTCCTGCCTATACCGCCTACGCCGAGCAGGTGCTGATGCCGGCGATGGACCCCGTGGTGCTGGCCGAGGTCCAGGCGCTCGAGGCGGCCGGCAAGACCGAGGACCCTCGCTACGAGGAGTTGCTCATGCGGAGCTACTACGTCGAACACGTCCTACGTATGCCGATAGAGGAGTGGCCCGATCCCATTCAGCGCGGGTTCGGGCACATCAATCGCGACGTCTACGTGCCCATGCAGGGTCCGAGCGAGATGGGCATGAGCCCCGAGGCACGGCTGGCTCGGTGGGACCGCGTCGCCGACCTATCCAGCATCGAAGTGCCGACGCTCGTGATCGGAGCGCGCCACGACACCATGGACCCGGCCCACATGGAGATGATGGCCGAGCTCCTCCCACGCGGGCGGTACCTCCACTGCGCGGAGGGCAGCCACTGTGCTATGTACGACGACCAGGAGACGTACTTCAGCGGTTTGGTCGACTTCCTCAACGCCCTGCCAGCTTGACCTGAGTCGTTGCCGCGTCGCCGGCCTCATCCACGCATACGGTGGTGGGCCACCGGAGGGTCGGCGCGCGCCAGAGCAAGCCGAGAGATGGGCGAAGCTATGTGGCGCACCGGGAGCCCTACCCTCCTCCCCATGGAGGCAGGACGGCGTGCTCGCGATCCGGAGTCTCATGGGTTCGCTGAGCGGAGCCGGCTCCGGCGCCATCGGAGGCCGCTTCTCGTCCTCGCCGGCCTCGTCGTCATCCTCGCCGTCGAAGCGATCCCCGGGGTCCCGGGGCACAACCAGGTCTCGCTCGCCGGCGAGCTGCTCACCTCCGATGGGAGCGCGCTCGCTTCCAAGATCCCGCTGTTCCATTCCGCTTCGAGCAACCCGTGCGAGATGATCGAGTCGGAGTTCGAAGCCGGGAATCATCTCCTGAAGAACAGCCAGTTCGGCTGGTACGCGAGTATCTGGCCCACCTACCAGGCGCTCACCTCCTTCGAGGTGCGGTCGCTCACCGACCACCACCTCGGCTGCGGCGAGGACTTCGAGACGACCCTCCGGGCGGTCGACGCCAACTACTGGGACCGGGCCTACCCGGTTCCGGCCTTCGACCAGGGACCCAACCCGTTCCACGTCCGCTCGGATCTCCCCCGGGTCGACGACAGCCTCTGGATGGGCCTCGCGCTCATGTCCGGCTACGCGACCACACGCAACAGAAGCCTGCTGCGACGAGCCGAGTCCGTGTTCAGGCTCGCCGTCGGGAACTGGGACCCTCTTCACGGCGGGATCTACTGGGAAGATCATCTGAGAGGCGCAACCATCTACGACAAGGCGGTCGTGTCCAACGCGCCAGCGGCGATCCTCGGCGTCGAGCTGTTCGTGCAGACGGGCGCGCGCGAATACCTCGACTGGAGCGAGCGCATCGTCCGCTGGCTCCACGCCAACCTGCTCGATGCCCGCACCGGCCTGTACCACGACGGCATCGACGACCATGGACGCCGACCGAAGCTCCATCCCATCGAGCTCACCTACGACGAGGGCGCCGTTCTCGGAGCCATGGCCGCGCTGTCGATCGTCGACCCGGGCGCATACCCGCTGTCGCGAGCACTGCGCTTCGCCGCGCGCTGCGAGAGCTTCTTTGCACGCCATCACTCCTACGGACATCCGGCCTTCGACGCCATCTGGGCCTTCAACCTGCTCTGGGTGGCGGGACTTGCTCACGAGCGAGCGTTCACGGAGGCGGCGCTCGTGTCGCTGCGCCGCGCCATCGCGGCCGAGCCGCGCCGTTCTGGCGATCTGCTCGACCGGGGTAGCGACCTGACCTTGGCCGCACTCGCAGCGTTGCCGGCCAGCGACTACCTGGACCTCTACCCGGCCATGACTCGCCTCAGCGGTACAACTGCCGTGTCCAGCTGACGAAGGGCGGGGGGAGAGCCCTCACACTCCCCTCACATTGGTCTCATCACCGCCTGACACGGACCCGGTTCACTATTGATGCAAGATCACGTCGACGCGGCCCTGGCCGCGAAGGAGAAGCAGAAAGATGAACCGGACCACGAGGTACCTCGCCGGAGGGCTACTTACGCTCGCGCTTGCGGGCGGCAGCGCAGGCGCGGCCGTTGCAGCGTCCGATGCCGGCTCGGCCACGGCGGCACCGGCGATGACACTCAGCACGGCGGCTCCATCCACCGCTCATGCGCATCACCTTCATTGGCGCCGCTTCCTTCGCCGGCGCGTTCGCGAGCTGCTCCGCCACAGCGTGCACGCTGACTTCGTCGTGAAGCACAAGGGCACCTGGATCACCATCTCGGTCGATCGGGGCAAGCTCGACCAGGCAACCTCGTCGAGCATCTCGTTGACACGGGCTGACGGGGTCACCGTCTCTGCCCAGGTCACCTCCTCGACGAAGTTCTTCGGCATCCCGGAGAACCGCCTCGCAGCGGGTGACCGGGTCATCGTGGCGCAGTCAGGTGGCAAGGCGCTCGACGTGCTCGCATTCCACCCCCGAGCTGGCTCGACCAGCGCGACCGCAACGGTCAGCTGACCCTGCGTTCCCCGGCATCACGGGCGGGCGGCATCGAACCGCCCGCCCGTGATGTCGCGTGCGGGCAGGTCTGGGCGCGAAGCTGTCCCAGATGACCGCACCCCAGGGCGCCGCCGTCGTGGTCGAGGACGATCCGAGCATCGGCGACCTCGTCGAGCTGTACCTCCGCCGGGAGGGCTTTCGCGTGCTGCGGGCGAGCAACGGGAGGGAGGGGCTCGACCTTGTGAGGCGGGAGCACCCCCGGATCGTCCTCCTTGACGTCGGGCTGGCCGGTGAGCTCGACGGCTTCGACGTCTGCCGGGCCATCAGAGCCGATGGCGACACCCCGGTCGTGTTCCTCACCGCCCAGACCGACGAGATCGACCGGGTGCTCGGGCTCGAGCTCGGAGCGGACGACTACGTCACGAAGCCGTTCTCTCCCCGGGAGCTCGTCGCTCGGGTGAAGGCGGTGCTGAGAAGGGCCGGTCAGCTTCCTGGTGCTGCCTCGGCTCATCGTGCGGCGCCGGTCACCGTCGGCGGGGTCACCATCGACCCCGCTCGCCGAGAGGTGACCGCGGGAGGCGAGGCCGTCGAGCTCACCGCACGTGAGTACGACCTCCTCGCCTACCTCGCGGCCCATCAGGGCTTCGTTCTCTCCCGCCAGCAGCTCCTCGACGGGGTCTGGGGCCTGAACTGGTTCGGGGACGAGCGGACGGTCGACGTCCACGTCGCCCAGCTCCGAAAGAAGCTGGGGCCTCATCTTCCTCTCGCCACCGTTCGCGGTGTCGGCTACCGGCTCGGCTGAGAGGCACTGGTGCGGGGGCGCATCACCGCGACGCTCGTCGGCCTCGTCGTCCTCACGCTCCTGCTCGCCGGTGCCGGGACCGTGCTCGTCTCGAGAGTGACCGCTCGGCACAATGCCATCTCGCAGCTGCGCCGGGAGGCGACCGCGATCGCGAGGGCTGCCGCTCGAGTGCACCAGCCGCGTGTGGTAAGGCTCGTAGGCCGGCTGCTCGCCCTGGACGGAGGGCGCCTCTTGGTGATCGGCCCGGATGGCTCGATCGAGACGAGCCGGCCGTCCGGGATCACACTGTCCGACCTCGAGCCCTCGCGCCTGCTCGCCGGCGAGGTCGTGACCGGCGTTGCGGGCAATGGGGTGTTCGTGGCCGAACCGCTCCGTCTCGATCCCGCAGCGAGGCTGCACCTGCCCGCCGGGCAGCCGGTGCTGCTCCTGCGCCGGAGCGTCGGAGACCTGTTGTCGAGCTGGGCGTTCCTGCTCCTCGTCGCAGGCGTCACGCTGCTCGTCGCCGGGGGTGTGGCCGCCTGGCTCTCCGAGCGCATCAGCCGTCCCATCCTCGAAGTGCGGGACGCGACTGTCGCCATGGCGGGCGGGGAGCTGTCGACCCGGATCCCAGTGCGAAGGGGCGAGGTCGCCGAGCTCGCCGCCCTGGCCGACTCGGTGAACCAGATGGCGAGCAGCATCGAGGAGTCCCGGCAGCGAGAGCGCCAGATGCTGCTCTCGGTCTCACACGATCTGCGGTCGCCGCTCACCTCCATCAGCGGCTACGCGGAGGCGATCGAAGAGGGCATCGCCGAGTCGCCCGAGCAGGCGGCCGGTGTGATCCGGCTGGCGGCGGCTCGCCTCGAACGGCTCGTCGGCGACCTGCTCGACCTCGCAAAGCTCGACGCGAAGGCGCTCTCGTTCGAGATCGTCCCGGCCGACGCGAGGAGCATCGCGACCGCTGCCGTCGAGGCCCTCCGCCACGAGGCGGAGCGGCGGGGCGTCCAGTTGCTCGGGCCGGATCCCGCATCGCCTGAGGGGAGCCCATCGGACGTCACGTGTGACCCGGATCGGCTTGCCCAGGTCATCACGAACCTCGTGGAGAATGGCCTCGCCTTCGCCCAGACGTCGGTACGGGTCGGGGTCGAGCGCCGGCCGGGACCCTCCGGCGTCGCAATGGTCACCGTGCTCGTGGAGGACGACGGTCCCGGCATCTCGCCGTCGGAGCTCGATCTTGTGTTCGAGCGCTTCTACCGCGCAAGGGGCCAGGGATCGAGCCCGCGGCGCGGCAGCGGCCTCGGGCTCGCGATCGTGAAGGAGCTGGTCACCGCAATGGAGGGCAGAGTGTGGGCCGAGTCGCCCACCGGGCCCGGCGGCGGGACCCGCATGGTCGTTCAGCTCCCCGCAGCGCCGCCGAGCTGAGGGATCGGAGCGGCAGCCTCCCAGGCTGGTGGAGGCGATCCCCTCGTCTCATCGTTCGCGGCGAGCCGCTCGGCTCGGAGCGCGGCCCGCCGGACCTTGCCGGCGTCGTCGCGAAGCGGCCGGTTCGTGTACTCGATCGACCGGGGGATCTTGTAGGGTGCGACCCGCTCGGCGGTGAAGGCGAGGAGCTCCTCTCGGGGCACGCTGGATTCGTCGGCTTCGACGATGGCGTGCACCGTGCTGCCGAGATCCTCGTCGGGGAGCCCGATCACCGCCACCGAGCGCACTCCGGGGTGCTCCTGGATCGCGGCCTCGACCTCGGCGGGGTACACGTTCGCGCCACCCGTGAGGATCATGTCCTGCATGCGGTCGCCGAGGTACAGGTAGCCCTCCTCGTCGAGGCGGCCCATGTCGCCGAGGGACTCCCACCCCCCCTCCCTCGAGCGGGCGGTCGCCCCGATGTAGTGATATGTCGGCCGGTCGCGAAGCGAGCGCATCCAGACCTCGCCCTCCTCACCAGGGGGGAGCTCGTTACCGTCCGCATCGCAGATCATCACGGTGCCGGCCGGCGGCTTGCCGACCGAGCCGCGATGCTGGAGCCACTCCCGCCCGGTGATGACGGTGGCGGTCTGTGCCTCGGTCCCGGCGTACAGCTCGATGATCCGGTCCGGCCCGAGCCAGTCGATCCAGACCTGCTTCAGCCACTCGGGGCACGGCTCGGCGAGGTGCCAGACGGCTACCAGGGACGAGAGGTCGTACGATTCCCGCACCGCGTCGGGGAGCCGCCAGATCCTCTTCATCATCGTGGGCACGAGGTACACGAGCTCGCCCCTGTGGCGCTCGATGGCGGCGAGGGTTCCCTCGGCGTCGAAGCGCGGCAGCACGATGACGTGGCCCCCTGCGAGCCACGCCGAGCACGACCACACGATCGGACCATTGTGGTAGAGCGGGCCCGGCATGACCATCGAGGCGCCCGGCGGGCCGAAAAGACGGCGATTCTCCTCGTCGTAGATGCTCGGGTCCCCGGAGACGATGAGCTTGGGCCGGCCAGTCGAGCCGCCCGAGGTCGGTGCCTTCCAGGCGGGGGAGATCGCGTCCGGCAAGGGGTCGTCACGTAGCGCGCGGTCAGGCTCGTAGCCGGGCGGGAGCGCTCTCCGCCCGCCGGCGAGCTCGGCGGGCACCCCGATCACGGCAGCCGGGTTGGCAAGATCGAGGATTGCCGCCAGCTCGCGCTCGGGCAACCTCGAGGACACCGGTTGCGGGATCGCCCCGAGCTTCCAGCAGGCGGCAACGGCCACGTACCAGCCGGTCGAGTTCGGGAGCGCGATCGTGACCATGTCGCCCGCTCCCACGCCGCCGGCACCAAGGTCACGGGCGAGCCGGTTCGCGGCCGACTCGAGCTCAGCCCGGGTCACGCTGTCGTCACCGCACGTGATCGCCACACGCGCCGGGTCTTCGGACGCGAGCTCGCTGAGGCGGCGGCTGAACGAGATGGTGCTCATCTCTTCGACCCTAGAGCCCCTCGCGGTTCCCTGAAGGGGTGATCCCCTGACTGACGCGGCGGGCGCTGCGCGGCATCCTTCCTTGAAGCAGGTCCGCTCAGGAGGCGCTCTCGTGCCCCGACGGGCCCTCCGCGCCGCCGGACGGCTCGCCGGCGAGGATCCGGTAGAGCTTCTGGCGGGCTTCGGTGAGGACCGTCACCGCGGCCGAGACCTGGGCGTCGTCGCCTGCGGCCATCACCTGGCGCACGGCGAGCACGAGCGTCCGCATCGCCTGCCGGAAGTCGGCGTGTTGGCCCGCCCCGCCCCAGGGACCCTGCCCGATGCGCTCCGAGGCCTCGGTCGCTGCGGTGCGGCCCTCGTCGGTGAGCTCGAAGACGCGCTTGCCGTCGGCCTCGCGGCCGGCAATCAGGCCCTCGTCTTCGAGCAGCTGCAGGGTGGGATAGACCGAGCCGGCGCTCGGGCGCCAGACCCCGCCCGTGCGGGCCTCGAGCCGCCCGATGAGCTCGTAGCCGTGGGCGGGTCCGTCCAGCAGCGCCACGAGCAGCGCCCAGCGGGTGTCGCCGCGCCGCGCCCTGCGACCGCCCCTCCATGGGGGTGGCCCCCCGTGCCAGTGCGGGCCGCCGTGCCCGCCCCCGTGGCCGTGAGGGAGCTCGTCCTCGCCGCCCGGTCCGAACGGGCCGTCGAACCCTGCGAACTTGGCGAACGTCGCCGCTGCCCGCATCCCCTGTGGTTGCCTGAACCTCTCACCACGGCTGCCGTGGAGCTCGTCCATCGCATGCTCTCCTTCTCGTACGATCGTGAGTGCGATGTATAATATCGCGATATATCGGTAGACGGGATGTCACGCAGTCGTGTTGCGCCTATCGTGGCAATGCCCACCAGCCCCAACTGCGGAGGTAGCCGTGGCCGTAGAGCGCTTTCCCGTCGAGGAGGGTCACATCCTCATGTTCGCGAGGGCGATCGGTGACCTGAACCCCGTCTTCACCGACCGTGACAAGGCGGCGGCGAGCGAGGTTGGCGGCATCATCGCCCCGCCGACGTTCGTGGCCGCCAGCGCGCAGTTCGATCCCGATTACTTCCTCCGGCCGAAGGAGGGCCAGCCCTGGTTCGGGTCGGGCTCGCGGCCGTCGGGCACGGCGCCGCGCGCGGGGGAGGGAGAGAGCGAGCCGGGCGATAGCAAAGGCGAGCGCGGCGGAGGCAACCGGGTCGGGAGTGGGCTCCATGCCGAGCAGCGCTTTGAGTACCACAAGGTGGTGCGGGCCGGCGATGTGCTGACCGCCACGACCCGTCCAGGCCGCACCTGGGAGAAGGAGGGCCGTCGTGGGGGCACGTTGCACTTCGGCGAGAGCGTGACCGAGTACCGGAACCAGGACGGCGAGCTGGTGGTGACGGCGACCTCGGTCGGCGTCCGCACCGAGCGCGTGCCGGACCAGAGCGGGAAGGGGGAGTGATGGCGCTGCGATCGAGCGAGGTCAAGGTCGGCGACGAGCGGGCGCTCGTGCTCGTGGAGGACCTGACCCGCACCCGGATCGTCCAGTACGCCGGCGCGTCGGGCGACTACAACCCGCTCCACACCGACGAGGTCTTCGCCCGGGAGGCCGCAGGCTTTCCTTCCGTGTTCGCCCACGGCATGCTCACGATGGGCATGACGGGCCGGATCCTCACCGACTGGGTGGGAGACGGGCGGCTGACCGCCTACGGAGTCCGCTTCGTCGGCCAGGTATGGCCGGGCGACACCCTCACTGCGACGGCGAGGGTGACCGCGCTCCGGGAGGAGCCCGACGGTTCCTTTGCCGACTTCAGCGTCGAGACGCGCAACCAGCGCGGCGAGGTTGTGCTGACAGGGACGGCCTCGGCCCGTCTCGACTGACGGTCCTGATGGGGTACCGGAGGCCGGGAACCGGGCTCGGGTGCCTCGAGGCAGTGGTCAGCCGAGGTACTTCACGTTCGCCGGGATCGTCGTGTCCCCGCATGAGTGCGACCCGGGGAGCCCGAGCCCGTCCTTTGTCACCGTGTCCTTGGTGCACAGGTTCCACGACCAGTAATAGCCCTCCGACCCGATCCGGAAGCGGAACTTGAGCGAGAAGCGGTAGGTGGAGGAGCTCACTCGCTGTATGGCGCCGAGCTCGTAGGGGGTCACGAGCTTGAGCTCCGTGGGAGGCGGTGGCTCGGTGGTCGGGTTGAGGTTGAGAGCGAAATAGACGTAGCGGTGCTTGCCGATCTCCGTCTTCACCGCCGACGGCACCATCTTGTCGGTGATCTCGAAGCTGAGGAGGCACACGGGGCGTGAGCAACTCGGAGCTGTGCTTGGGGAGATCGACCCGCCCGGTGTGACGTACACCGTGCGGACCCCTGCGTGGGCCAGAACGTGCGTTCCCTTGAGCAGCACTGCCCGGTAACGGGTCTCCAGGCTCGGTTGGGCGACGAAGACCACCTTCCCGCTCGAGCTGACCGCCTTCGTTCCGATGACGGAGGGCCGGGAGGTGAAGGGGAACCGGCTCGCTGTCACCTTCACGCTTGAGCCCGCAGGGGCGCCTGCGAACCTCACGATGAGCCGAGCGTTCGCGTAGCTGTGATCGTCGTAGATGACCCAGACGTCGTTCGTGACGACGGGCATGTGCGAGTGCACGGCCAACGTCACCGACGGCGTCGTGCTCGCGGCGGCCTGTCCCGCTCCCTGGGGCAGTGTCGAGACGAGGAGGCCGAGGAGACCGCCGGCTGCTACGAGCCGGACGAGAGTGTGTCGCAGCGTCATCTGCCTGCCTTTCGACTCGAGGCTGTCGGGCGGAGTGTACGGCAGAGGAGTCGGGTCGGCCAGCCTCTTTGGGTTCAGCGCACACCGGCGTCGTGCGACCGCTGCTTCAGCTCAAGCGGCGCTGCGCTCGAGGATGTGGACGCCGCAGGCCGAGCCGAGCCCGATCACGTGCGCGAGGCCGACCCGAGCGTCCTCGATCTGGCGGTCGCCCGCCTCCCCTCGCAGGTGGTGGCAGATCTCCCAGATGTTGGCGATGCCCGTCGCGGCGATCGGGTGTCCTTTCGACTCGAGGCCGCCGGAGACGTTCACGGGTGTCGAGCCGTCCCGCCACGGTGCGCCCGAGCGAAAGAACTCAGCGGCCCCTCCCTCCTCGCAGAGCATCAGGTTGTCGTAGTGGACGAGCTCGGCGGTGGCGAAGCAGTCGTGCAACTCCACGAGATCGAGGTCGGAAGGACCCACGCCGGCAGCCTCGTAGGCCTGCCGAGCCGCGTTCCGAGTCAGCGTGTTGACGTTCGGGAGGACTTGGCACGCCTCCTCCCACGGGTCGGTCGTGAGCACCGAGGCGCTCACCTTCACGGCGCGGCGCCGCTGCTCGGCGGAGAGCGTCTTCAGCTTGGCGCCGTTGACGACGATCGCCGCCGCCGCTCCGTCGCAGTTCGCAGAGCACATCGGGCGGGTGTTCGGGTAGGCGATCATGACGTCGTTCATGATCTCCTCGAGGGTGAAGCG
>DATGKK010000128.1:0-6652 GCA_035294725.1 Acidimicrobiales bacterium
CGCGACGGAGTCCTCGAGATCGAGGAAGGACATGTCGGCGGGGATGCTCGGCGCCTTCTCGAGGAAGCGCTCGCTCGAGCCGGGGACGGACAGGCAGCTGCGGCGAGGCATTGAGCGAGTACGGGCGGACATGACGAGATCTTGGCATCCTCGCGTCGAGACGGGCCAGACGGAAGGAGCGGAGCGCCCGGCAGCCGACCCACGACTCCACCCTCCCCGCCAGCCGTGCCCGCCGCCTCGCGAGCGGGCCGGCGCCCGCTCAGCCGAGACGGGAGCGGAGGAACTCGACCGTGCGCTCCCAGGCGAGCCGGGAGGCCGCCGGGTCGTGGACCTCCGGGCGGGTGTCGTTGAAAAAGGCGTGCTCGGTGCCGGGATAGATATGCATCGTCACGTCGGTGTTGCCGGACGCTCGGAGCCGCCGCTCGAGCTCGGCGACCACCTCGGGGTTCGCCCACCCGTCGTTCTCGGCGTAGTGGCCGAGCACGGCCCCGGTGATCGAGCCGTAGTCGGGCTGCACACCCTCCCAGGGAAGGGCGCCGTAGAAGGGCACGACGGCTCGCACGGCGTCGTTGCGCTGCGCCGCGAGCACGAGGGCAAGCCCACCTCCCATACAAAAGCCGACGACGCCGACGCCCCTTCCCCTGCCGCGCTCGCTCACTGCATCGACGGCGCCGGACAGGTCCTTTGCGGCCCGGTCGAGCTGCATGGCCATCATCGCCTTGCCCGCTTCGTCGGGCTCGGTGACCGTCTTCCCGTGGTACAGGTCGGGCGCGAGCGCCACGAAGCCCTCACGGGCGAAGCGGTCGCAGACGTCCTTGATGTGGTCGACGAGGCCCCACCACTCCTGGATGACGACGACACCCGGGCCAGATGCGCCGTCCGGGGTGGCGAGGTAACCCTCGCCGGTGGAGCCGTTGCTCGGGAACTCGATGATCTCACCCATGACCCTGGAAGCTAGTGGCGAGGGCACAGCGGCGCAGGCCGCCCGCCGGCCCGGCCTCAGCGGGGCCGCCAGCCCCGGTGGGCGAGCTCGGTCCCCGACGGGCACTCGGCCCGGGCGAGAGCCTCGTCGATCGGCGCCAGGCCGGTGGCGTCGACGGCCGTCACGACGAGCGACGGGTCGAGCGGCGCGAGGTCGCCGCCGGCGAGCTCGCTCGCGGCTTCGGCGAGCGCCGGTGGCAGCACCCGGCCAACGCCGAGCACGATCCAGACCGGGACGGACCGCGCGGCGGCCTCACCCACGACGGCCGCCACCCCCGGCTCCGCCAGCAGCAGCCGCCCACGGCCCGAGCCGGGGCCAGGGGCGGCCTCGGCGGCGAGGCTCGGCTCCACGAGCAGCGCCGCAGCGCCGTCCAGCGCCGCCCCCGCCTCCTCGATCCGGTAGCCCACGACCTCCTCGGCCACTGCGCCGAGCGCTCGCAGGGCCGGGCGAAGCAGGTCTCGGTCGGCGACGAGCCGCACGCCGTAGGTGCCGCGCCGGGCGAGGGCCTGGCAGAGGGTGTCGACGGGCACGGTCGCCGAGAGCCAGTCCGAGGAGGTGAAGTTGGCGCGCAACGCGTCGGCGAGCCGGTCCCCCACCGTGTCGGACACGAGCTGCGCGGCCACCCGGCGGGCAGTCGCGATCGGGTCGTCCGTGGCCAGCATGTGGGCGCATGCCCACCAGAGCGGGCCGCAGCCCGGAAGCCGCTCGACGAGGCGGCGGCTCGCCGTCAGCAGCGCGGCAGGCTCTGCGACCGCGAGCTCGCCGAGGGTCCAGGCCGCCTCTCCCGCCAGCACGGCCGCCGTCTCACCCTCGGCCCGGGCGATCCACCTCAGCCGCTCGATCGGATGGGGCACCACCTCACCCTCTTGAGGGCCGGTCGCCCGTGCCGCGCCGCGCGGTCTCGGGCCGCGCCCGGTCGAGCGGCGCGCTCAGCGGACGATCCCCCCTCGCGTCATGGCGAGCACGTCGAGGGCGGCGTCGACCTGCTCCTCGGACAGAAGGCCGCGCTCGAGCACCACGGTCCGCAGGTCCTTTCCCTCCGAGAGCGCCTGCTTCACGACCTTGGCCGCCTCCTCGTAACCGATATAGGGGTTGAGCGAGGTGACGATCGACGGCGAGGAGAGGGCGTAGTTGCGGCATCGCTCGGCGTCCGCCTCGACGCCGGCCACGCACTTCAGCGCGAGAGTCCGGGAGACCGCGGCGAGGAGGCGGATCGACTCGAGCAGGTTCCGCCCCATGACCGGCAGCATCACGTTGAGCTCGAAGTTGCCGGCCGAGCCGCCGAACGCGACCGCCGCGTCGTTGCCGACCACCTGCGCCACGACCTGGCAGACCGCCTCGGGGACGACAGGGTTCACCTTCCCCGGCATGATCGAGGAGCCCGGCTGGAGGTCGGGCAGGTGGATCTCGGAGAGCCCACAGCGGGGCCCCGAGGACATCCAGCGCAGGTCGTTCGCGATCTTGTAGAGCGACATGGCGATCGTGCGCAGCATCCCGGAGGCCTCCACGAGCCCGTCCCGGGCACCCTGCGCCTCGAAGTGGTCCCTCGCCTCCGACAACGGGAGGCCGGTCTCGGCCGCCAGCCGAGCGATCACCCGGGGGGCGAACTCCGGCGGGGCGTTGAGACCGGTCCCGACGGCCGTCCCGCCGAGCGGGAGCTCGGCGATCCGGCCGAGCGACGCTTCGAGCCGTTCGACGCCGTGCTCGACCGCTGCGGCGTAGCCTCCGAGCTCCTGGCCGAGGGTGACGGGGGTCGCGTCCATGAGATGGGTCCGGCCGGACTTCACGACCTCGGCAAAGGCCGCCGACCGCTCCCGCAGGGCTCCGGCGAGCTGCTCGAGCGCCGGGACGAGGTCGCGCACGATCTCGCGCGCCGCGGCGAGATGGATCGCCGAGGGGAAGACGTCGTTCGAGGACTGCGAGGCGTTCGGCTCGTCGTTCGGCCTGATCTCACGCCCGAGCCGCTCGCCGGCGAGGTTCGCGAGCACCTCGTTCATGTTCATGTTCGTCGAGGTGCCAGAACCGGTCTGGAAGGTGTCGACCGGGAACTCCTCCAGGTGGGCGCCCGACGCGATCTCGGCGGCCGCCGAGGCGAGCGCCTCCGCCACCTCCGGAGCGACCACGCCGAGCTCGGCGTTCACCCGCGCGGCGGCGCCCTTGATCAGCGCGAGCGCCTCGACGAGCGCCGGCTCGACGGGCTTGCCGGAGATGGGGAAGTTCTCGACGGCCCGCTGGGTCTGGGCCCCCCAGCGCGCCGCTGCGGGCACCCTGACCTCGCCCATCGAGTCGTGCTCGACCCGCCAGTCGGTCGAAGCGGCATCGGCGGTGCTCCCGGTCCCGGTCGTCCCCGTCGTCATGCCGAGCAACCTATCGCCGCTGCCTTGCCGGTGGACAACCGAGGCGACGGCCTCCGACCGGGAAAAATCTGCAGACGCGGCGTCGCGAGTGTCGCCACCGGCTGTTACGGGTACGTGACACTTGGCCACCCGCCCGCCGCGGTCCTTGCGCCGCGCCCCGGAACGTGGCTACCGTCCTGCCCATTGTGAGACCTGCTGAGGGAAGCCTCGCGGCCGCACGGAACTACGGGCCAGCTCCGGCACTTGCCTCTGCGAGCCGGCGCGCCAGGCGTGCCGGTGCCGTCGCCGTCTTCTGCGCATCGCTCCTCGTCGGGCTCGCCGCGCCCGGCGTCCTGGGCGAGACGGCGGCCCGGGCCGACTCCGTCGCCACGCTGCAGCAGCGTGCGGACGCGCTCGCCGCGCAGATCCAGACCGACTATGCCAAGCTCCAGGTGCTCGACGAGGGCTACAACGAGGCGAGCCTTCGCGTGGCGCAGCTGCACGGTGCGATCCGGCAGGCGACCGCCTCGATCGAGCGGGCGCGGGCGGCGCTCTCGGCGGACCGCCTCCGGCTCCGCCAGGTCGCCATCGACGCCTACGTGAACGGCGACTCCTCCCCCGCCCTTGCGATGCTCCTCTCGAGCAGCTCCAAGCAGCTCCCGATGCAGCAGGCCTACCTGCAGGCGGCCTCGGGCAACCTGAGCTCCGCCGAGGCCGTCGTCCTCACGGCAGCCCACCGGCTCGCCGGCAAGCGGGCGACCCTCGTCCACGAGGAGCGCGAGGCCCTCGTGTCGCAGCGGCAGATCGCCTCCGAGCGGGCGCTCGCCGAGCACATCACCGCAGAGCTCGAGGCCGAGCTCTCGAGCGTGAAGGGACGGCTCGCCGAGGCCGTCGCGGCCGCCGAGCGGGAGCGGCAGCTACAGGAGCAGGCGGCCGCAGCGGCGGCCGCACTCGCCCAGCAACAGCAGATCTCGCCGCCGACCCCCTCCCCACCGCCTCCCGTCACCGGCGGTGGCTCCGGGGCGGTCGCGGTCCGGGCTGCGGAGTCGCAGCTCGGCGTCCCCTACGTCTGGGGCGGGGCGACGCCGGGGGTCGGTTTCGACTGCTCCGGCCTCACGATGTGGTCGTGGGCGCAGGCTGGCGTCCAGCTCGCTCACGGCGCCACCGACCAGTACTACGAGATCGCCCATGTGTCCATGTCGGACCTGCAGCCCGGGGACCTCATCTTCTACGGCGACTCGAGCTACCTCTACCACGTCGTCATGTACGTGGGCTCGGGCCCCTACGGCTCGGACACCGTGATCCAGGCCGAGCAGACCGGGACGAACGTCATGTTCACCCCGATCCCGCCGGGGGCCTACGGAGCGGGCCAGCCCTGATCCGGCGCCGGGGCCCGGACCCGAGCACACCCCCTAATCTCGTCGGTCGTGCGAGCCGTCGTCGTCGACTCCGGTGAGGTTCGGGTCGAGCAGCGCCCCGACCCCGTGCCCGGGGAGGGCGAGCTGCTCGTCGCCGTCGAGGCAGCCGGCCTGAACGGCGCCGACCTACTCCAGAGGGCGGGGCGCTACCCGCCCCCACCGGGAGCACCGCCGGACATCCCCGGCATGGAGCTCGCCGGCACGGTGGTCAGCACCGGCCCCGGGGTGAGCCGCCACCGGGAGGGGGACCGGGTGATGGGCCTCGTCGGAGGTGGCGCCCAGGCCGAGCTCTGCCTGCTGCCGCAAGAGATGGCGATGGCCGCCCCCCCGGGCTGCAGCTGGCCGGAGGCGGGTGGCTTCCCCGAGGTGTTCACCACCGCCCATGACGCCCTTGTGACCCAGTGCGGGCTCGCTCGCGGTGAGCGGCTCCTCGTCACCGGCGCCGCCGGCGGCGTCGGGCTCGCCGCCGTGCAGCTCGGCCACCGGGTCGGTGCCGAGGTCGTCGCGAGCGTTCGCAACGCGGGGCTGCGCGAGGCCGTGACCGGCTTCGGGGCGAACGAGGCGATCGCTCCGGACGGCGAGGAGGACCACGGCCCCTACGACGTCGTGATCGAGCTCGTCGGTGTCGGAGCGCTCCCGGGCCACCTCCGCGCACTCCGCACGGGAGGCAGGATCGTCGTCATCGGGGTGACGGGTTCGGGCCCGACCGCGGAGCTCGATGCTCTCCAGCTCATGGCCCGGCGCGCCGTCGTGCGCGGCTCGACGCTGCGCAACCGGCCGCTCGCCGAGAAGGCCGCCACGGCGCGAGCCCTCGAGCGCGACGTGCTCGGCTGGCTCGCGAACGGGACCGTCCGGGTGCCGGTCGAGGCGACCTACCCGCTCGAGCGGGCGGCGGCGGCCTATGACCGGTTCGCGGCCGGCGGCAAGCTCGGCAAGATCGTCCTCGTGACAGGGGCCTGACCGTGCCCACGGACGACGGTCAGGCGCAGGCCCACGTCCACGAGGGAGATCTGCTGTTCACACCGAGCGACGACCGCGTGTCGGCGAGCGCCCTCACGGCCTTCGCCGCCGAGGTGCGAGACCGCCACGGGCTCGAGGTCGGTGAACGCGACTACGAGGCGATATGGCGGTGGTCCGTCACCGACCTCGAGGGGTTCTGGTCGACCTTCGCCGAGTGGGCCGGGGTGCCGTTCCGGCGGCCGGCCGACGAGATCCTCCGCCTGAGGGCGGGCGTCGCCGAGGGAGCCGTCTGGTTCGACGGCGCCGAGCTCAACTACGTGGACGCCGTGCGGCGCCACGACCCCCGGTCGCTCGCGGTGGTCGCCCTCGACGAGTCCGGCGGCCGCCAAGAGCTGACCTACGGCGAGCTCGCCGACCTCGCGGCCCGGGTCGCCCGCTCCCTTCGCCGCCTCGGGGTCGAGCGGGGCGACCGGGTCGCGGCCGTGCTGCCGAACGGGATCGCCGCCCTCGCCACCTTCCTTGCCACCGCGAGCCTCGGGGCGACCTGGTCGGCGTGCGCGCCCGAGTTCGGCGCCCCCTCGATGCTCGACCGCTTCCAGCAGATCGCGCCCCGCGTGCTCGTCGCAGCCGGCTCCTACCGCTACGGCGGGCGCCAGTTCGACCTGGGCGACAAGATCGCCGCCCTCGGGGCCGCACTGGAGGGCACCGCCGTCACCTCCTTCGAGGAGCTCGCCGCGGACACCCGAGGAGACGGTGACCTCGAGCCGGAGGCGGTCCCGTTCTCGCACCCGCTCTGGATCCTCTACTCCTCGGGGACGACCGGCCTCCCGAAGGCGATCGTCCAGAGCCACGGCGGCATCGTCCTCGAGCACCTGAAGGCGCTCGTGCTGCACGGGGACCTTCGGGCAGGCAGCCGCTTCTTCTGGTTCTCGACGACCGGCTGGATGATGTGGAAC
>DATGKK010000129.1:0-3903 GCA_035294725.1 Acidimicrobiales bacterium
GCCCTTCGGTCCCCTGCTCCCCGCCCGACTACGAGATCTACACCGTCTCTTCGGCCGGCGGGCCGGTCCACCGCCTCACCTATGACCACCTGCGTGACAACGACCCCCGCTACTCGCCGAACGGGAAGCTGATCGCCTGGGAGTCCGAGACCGAGCCGCCGTCGCCGTCAGCTCCTGCCGGGATCTGGCAGATCCGCGTCGCGAAGGCCGACGGCGCCGACGTGCGCACGATCACCTCCGGCCACTCGATCAGCACGAACCCCTTCTGGTCGGTCGACGGGTCGCGGATCTTCTTCTACCGCTTCGTCTACGGAAAGCCGAAGTGGCAGCTGTGGTCGATGCTCCCCGACGGGAGCGATGCCGTGCAGATCACCCGCCACACCTCCTTCGACAGCGAGATGGTCTCGCAGTGAGGCTGGTCCGCTTCCGGGGCGCCGCCGACGTGGCGGAGGCGGCACGCGTCCCGGCCGTCGTCTTTGCGAGCTGCCCCCTGTGCGGTGAGTCCCGCCACCGCCTGGTCTACGACCATCCCGAGTGCGGGAAGATCGTCGACTGCACCGGCTGCGGGCTGCGCTACACGAAGTCACGCGCCCGGCACTCCTGGGCCGAGCTGCGCCATGCGGAGCCGGCGCCCCTTCCCGAGGTCATCTTGCAGAAAGAGGTCGACCAAACGGCCGACTACGACGCCATCGTGCGGGCGCTCGGCGAGCTCGGCGCCGCCGGCCGGCTGCTCGAGCTCGGCTGCATGACCGGCCACTTCCTCGAGCGCGCCAAGGAGGCGGGCTTCGCGGTCACGGGGCTCGACCCCGACGTGTGGGCGACCAGGTACGCCGTCGAGCACTTCGGCGTCGACGCCCGGCCCCAGTTCCTCGATCAGGCGGGGTTCGCCGAGGACTCCTTCGACGTCGTGGCGATGTTCCACACGATGGAGCACCTGACCCAGCCCGTGGAGACGCTGCGCGAGATCCATCGCGTCCTTCGCCCCGGCGGGCTGCTCGCGGTCGAGATCCCGATCATCGACGCCGCCGCCGTGAGGCTGCTCGGCCCCTACCACCGCCACTACGTCTACGACCACACGCTGTTCATGACGAGACGGACCGCAAAGGAGCTGCTCGCCTCCGGGGGCTTCCAGGTCGTGAGGACCGACGTGACGGGCCGTCACATCCGTCTCGGCCGGCTCGCCGACGTGCTGGGTCGGGTCGTGCCCCTTGCCGAGCGCCCCTTCCGGCGTGGGCTCCAGGCGTTGCGGCTCGAGGCCAGGAGGGTCCACCTGAACGCGAGGGACGTCGTCCGCCTCTACGCAGTCCCGCTCCAGCCTCCGCCGGGCGCCGCCCCGGCCCGTTCGAAGGGATCAGCAGATGGGCAGTGAGCACTCGGTCCACGGCCGCCTCGGGTCCGGGGACACGCCCGAGGCCCCGGCGGGTGGCCACGAGGAGGGCGAGAGCCTCGACCGGCGCACCTTCCTCGGGCTGGCGTCCGCAGCCGGGGTGGCGGTGGCCGCGCCCGCGGTCCGCCTCGCCCCCCGCACGGCCTCGAGCGCGCTGCGAGACGAGTTCTCGCGCGAGTCGACCTTCCGCACCCCGGCGGGCTGGTACGGGGCGCCGATCCACTCGACCCTCATGCCGAGCGGCCACCTGCTGCTCATGGGCTACCAGCGACCGACGAACCACCCGACCGACGCCACCGTGACGGACCCGCTCGCCTGGCTGATGCCGGCACCGGTGCCCCGCCTCTCTAGCGAGTACCACCTCACCCCCCTCGCCGAGCCGCTCCAGGACGTCGACGCCGTGAGCGACGGCGTGTACCGCAACGACGACCTGTTCTGCGCCGGTCACACGCTCACCTCCGACGGCGTGTTCTTCTCCGCCGGCGGCACCCGCAACGCGCGGCAGGAGCCGAGCCTCGACCTCATCGCGGTCACCGGCCTCGACTACGCCACGATGTTCAACGGCCGGCACTGGCGCCGGGTCCGCCACCACATGGTCGGCAAGGGGGCCACGGGCCACCCGAACCGGTGGTACCCGACGGTGACGAGGCTGCCCGACGGGCGGCTCCTCGTGACGAGCGGGTTCGACCTCGTGATCCCGACGCCGTCGGTGAACCGCTCGATCGAGGCCTTTGACCCCGCCACGGGGAGCTTCGAGCTCCTGGCGCCCTTTCCCGAGCTGCCGGCCGTCGCGATGGCGAGCGACTACACCCACGTCTTCGTGCTCCCGTTCCGGTCGCCCGCCGACGTCGTCATGTTCGGCGAGCCGGGCATCCCCGTGTTCTTCTCGCTCACGACCACGCCGGCCTTCGCCCCCCAGGAGCAGGAGCCGCGGCCCGAGACGGAGGCGTGGCAGGCCGAGCGGGAGAAGAACGGGAACCACTGGATCTCCGACACGGCGCCGGGGGAGGGCGCCTCGACGGCCATGCTGCCGCTCTACCCGAGTGCCCACACGGCCTACAGCTCCGGCTCGGTCTCGCTCTACGGCGGGCCGCTCGGGAGCAAGTGGATGCGCCACTTCGACGTCTTCGATCCCTGGAAGAGCTCCTGGCACACCACCGTGCACACGAAGGTGGCCCGATCGAACCCGGCACAGGTGATGCTGCCGGACGGCAACGTGGCCCTCGTCAACGGGCACTCCGACGACCCGAACATCGGCAAGGTCGAGCTCGTCGACACGATCAACGGCTTTGAGACCCGGCTCGGGCAGGCCGACTGCCACCAGCAGCGGGGCTACCACAACGTGGCGACGCTGCTCCCGGACGGGAGCGTGTTCGTGGCGGGCGGCCGCAGCCTCGAGACCCCGACGAGCTTCGAGAAGCCCACCTTCCGCTACTGGTACCCGCCCTACATGAAGGCCGCCCGGCCGCGGATCCTCGACGCCCCGGCGCGGATCGGCCACGGCGCCGGCTTCTCGGTGACGGTGGACGCCCGCGACCACGTCGGGGAGATCGTGCTCGTGGCGCTCGGCTCCATGACCCACTGCATCGACATGAACCAGCGGGTGGTCCGCTGCAAGGTGCAGCACGTCAGCCTCGAGAGCCGCGATCGCTACGTGGTGGAGGCGACCGGTCCCCACGACACCCGAGTCGCCCCGGCCGGGGACTACATGCTCTTCGCCGTCGACACCGGTCGCGTGCCCTCAACGGCGGTGTTCGTCCGGGTCGCCTGAGCGCACCGGCCGGGCCGGGTGGCAGAGCACCGGCCCCGGGCGACCGCTCTCCGGGACGCCGCCGCCGGCCGGGGGTGGCCGACCGGCCCGAGGGGCTACTTGATCGTGTACCGGGTGACGGTCCCGAACCCCGTGCCGGAGGCCCTGATCGTCCCGAGCGAGGTCGTGGCGGCAAGGCTCGAGCGGGCGAGCCTCGCAAAGACCCAGATGGTGCTGACCGAGGTGTGCCGCACCCCGGCCTCCATGCAGGTGCCGTACCTCACGGTGGGGGCGGTCGTCGCTCTCAGCCGCGCGGCGCCGGTGATCGGGGTCCCCGTGGCGGCGGTGCGGATCTGAAGGAGCCGGTCCCGCACGAAGCTCGCCCGCGGCTCGAGGGCGGCCGCCCCGTCCGAGCGAGTCGCGCCCCGCGGCGAGGAGAGGTCGACCGTGCGCAGGACGGCCAGGGAGTCACCCTTCGAGGTCGAGAGCCCGAAGCCCCACTCGGTCGCCGTCGTGGCGGTCCAGCTGATCCCGGGCGTCGCGCAGGCCGGCACCGCCGTGACGCAGGCGTGGTCGATCGTGACGGTCGTGCGGCCGAGGCTGATGTCGGCCCCGCCGACGGTGCCCATGTGCTTCAACCCGGTCCGCAGCTCGAGCAGCCCCTCGAGGTGCCCGACGTAGGTCGTCTCGGACCCCGAGGAGCAGTCGCCGGCGCTCGAACGCCTCGGGGTGAAGCTGAGGTCGACCTTGAGGAGCGGCGCGAGCG
>DATGKK010000130.1:0-21033 GCA_035294725.1 Acidimicrobiales bacterium
AGCCTGAGCACGGTAACCACCGTCCCACCCCCGAGGCAGGCTGACCCACTCCGTCTCCCGTATCAGAGCGCGGCGCTCAGGATTTGCTGGATGTCGGCAGCGCTCGGTGGGCGCGGCGTGTTGGCCATCACGGGGTCCGCCAGAGCGTCCTCCGCTATCGCCGGCAGATCCTCCACCGTGATTGAGAAGTCCTGGAGGCTGGACGGCATCGACACGTCGTTCAACAATTGCTCAGCCGCCGCGATCGCAGCCCCGGCGTTGCGGGCGACCGAGCCGGAAGATGAGTGCACGGCCAGAGGTTCCGCCAGCTTGGCCAGTCGGCCCATGCAAGCCGGCTCATTGAAGCGCAGGCACTCAGCCAAGACGAGCGACAGCGCGACGCCGTGAGGAACATCGTGGCGCCCACCGAGCGGGTGGCCGATGCCGTGAATGATGCCGAGCCCTGTAGTCCTCATGGCTTGGCCCGCCATGTGGGCGGCGAGAAGGAGGTTGGACCGCGCCTCGAGGTCACGACCGTCTCGCACAGCCCGCCGGAGGTAGCGCGACACGAGCCGCACCACGTGCAGATCAAGGCCGTCGGCCCAGGGATTCGCCCGTATCGAGAGGTAGGACTCCAGCGCGTGCGTGAGGCAATCCACCCCTGAAGCGGCTGTCGGCCCTGGAGGTAGGGTCAGGGTGAGCTCTGGATCGAGGATGACACTCCTGGCCAAGCAGGTGGGGCTCCCGACGTAGAACTTGCGGTGCGTGTCGGGATCCGTGACCACCCCGAAGTCATTGCACTCCGCTCCCGTGCCCGAGGTGGTCGGTACCGCCACAATAGGCAGTGCTGACACGAAGTTCTCAGACCAGGTCAGGTCACGCCCTGACCGACGGTTCGTGGCAGCCAGTGCGATGCCCTTGGCCGCGTCAAGCGCCGATCCCCCGCCGAGCGCCAGCAGAACGATATCCGGCCCCAGGTCGCATGCCATCCGGCTTCCCGCTTCGAGGTCGTGAGTGGTCGGATTCGGATGGACCTCGGCGAACACCGCGGTGGCCAGACCCGCGTGTGCCAGGAGGTCAGTAACGGACTGCAACATGCGGCTGCCGCGCAATCCCGTGTCAGTCACGACCAGCACCCTCTCGTAGCCGAATCTGCGTACGAGCGCGGGCAACTCGCTGATCGCCCCTACCGCGAACTTGGCGGGTGGAAAGGGACCGAGGTCGACACGGACATCGGTCAGCCTCCGAGACGATGCCGGAGTGCTCTGCTCCTCCTGGTCCGACTTCCACACGGGTGTCACGGCCCTGGCACGAGTGTCACCCGGTTCCGCAGGCATCCGCAGCTCAATGCCGGCGATCTGCTCGTACAGCTTCACGGGGCTCATCTCGCCTGCCAGGTCGCCAAAGCTGGCCCGGGCCCGCTGGTAGATCTGTCCGACGAGGGCGCTGAGTTCGACCGGTACCTGCACTTCTCGGGCCAAGTCCAGAGCCAGAGCGAGGTCCTTGCATGCGAGCGCAAGGACGAAGCCCTCGTCATAGTCGCCGTCGTGCAGCAGCGACAGCACATCTTTCTGCAGCAAGACGCTGTTGGCAGGGCTCGCCACCAGCGATCGATGCAGGACGGGCAGATCTACACCAGCTCGGACGCCCACGGTCAGCACCTCGGCGATGCCGACCAGCTGCGTAAACCACAGCAGGTTGATCATCAGCTTCGTGACGTAGCCCGCACCTGGACCGCCCACATGCAGCACCTGATCGGGATCACCCATGATGTTGAGGAGCGGTCGGACCTCAGCCAGATCAGCCGGATCTCCTCCCACGAATATCTGGAGAGTCCCGGCAGCCGCCCCCTTCGACATGCCACTTACGGGCGCGTCCAACACCCTGATTCCCCGGGACCCGATTCGACCGCGTACTCGCTCAGCGACGGCCGGCACCGAGGTCGACATGTCGACCCACAACGAACGCTCCGGCATTGCTGCCAACACGCCGCCAGGATCCAGCATGACGCTCTCAACGACTCCGGGTGTAGGGAGCATGGTGATAACGACGTCGGCTTGACGAACGGCCTCAGCCGCGCTGTCCGCCAGTCGCGCACCATGGGACACGGCCGGTACCGCCGCGTTGCGATTCAGGTCGTAGACGGTGAGATCAACGCCGGCCTGCGCCAAATTTCGACTCATCGGTCCGCCCATATGTCCCAGCCCGATGAACGCGACTCGCATGGAACCTCCTACGTGACGGAGCCTACAGACGTCTTGATCTCAGCTCAGGCTGATCCAGGTGGTCTTGAGAGCTGTGAACGCGTCAATCGCATGAAGCGACTTGTCCCGCCCAAAGCCAGAGTCTTTGAATCCGCCGAATGGCGTGATGACGTCACTGGCATCGAAGGTGTTCACCCAGACCGTGCCGGCCCGCAGCTCCCGAGCGACCACGTGTGCGGTCCTGAGATCACTGGTCCAAACGCTGGCAGCCAACCCATACCGCGTCCCGTTAGCGATGGCCACGGCGTGATCGGTGTCATCGGCAGCGACGTGAACCAGTACCGGGCCGAAGATCTCCTCCTGGGCGACCCGTGCGCTTGGTTTGACGCCGTCGATGATGGTCGGCAACACGTAAAGGCTCGATCCCCCTTCTTCGATAGCACCACTGCGAGGATCAAGCGGCGAGAGGAAACGCCCACCCTCCTCAGCCGCCAACTTCAAGTATCCGCAGACTCGCTCGTGCTGCCGACGATTTACCAGCGGGCCCATCTGTGTCAAAGGGTCAAGAGGGTCGCCGACTACTAGCCGGCTCGCACGCTCGGCGACGAGGGTGAGCAACTTCTCGCGCACTTCGGGTACGGTCACGAGAATGGAGCCGGCATTGCAGGTTTGCCCTGCGTTGTAGCAGATGCCCCACACGACTGCCTCTGCCGCTACGTCGAGGTCCGCAACGTCCGCGAGCACGATCTGCGGAGACTTGCCACCGAGCTCGAGGCTGACCTCCTTGCCGTTCGACTCGGCTGCGTAACCTAGGAATCTGCGGCCCACCTCAGGAGAGCCGGTGAACGCAATCCTGGCTACCAGTTGGTGACGACCGAGCGCCGCCCCTGCTACGGGGCCCTGTCCCGGCACGACATTGAACACCCCGTCAGGAATACCCGCCTCACTGGCTAGGCGCGCTAGGAGCAATGCCGACAATGAAGCTTCCTCGGATGGCTTCAGGACTACGCTGTTGCCGGCCGCCAACGCCGGAGCGATCTTCCAGCTGCCGATGATCAGCGGGTAGTTCCACGGCACGACAGCACCTACCACTCCAAGTGGCTCCCGGGTCACCATGGCTAGAGCCGACCGGGCTGTGGGAGCGACCTCGCCGTACAGCTTGTCGATCGCCTCTGCGTACCACTCGATCGTCCGCGCCGCACCCGGGACGTCGACGGCGAGGGCGTCACCAATCGGCTTACCGACGTCGAGGCTCTCCAACAGGGCGAGTTCCTCCAGTCTCTCTCTCACAAGCTGGGAGAAGCGCAGGAGCGTGGCCTTCCGATCCCTGGGATGAGCCCGCGACCACCTGCCCTGCTCGAACGCCTGGTATGCGGCGCGCACGGCCCGGTCGACATCGGCCTCTGCACAGGCCGCCACCTCGGCAAGCACACGACCATCCATGGGAGCGACTGCCGCGAATCGCTCGCCAGAGAGGGCGGGCACAAACTCACCAGAGATGAAGGCACTGGCCTCCAGGTTGAGATTCGCGGCCCGGGCCGCCCATTCATCGCGGGTAAGTGAGCTCGTGGAAGAACCTCACTTTCAAGCCAGCGCCGTCAGACGGTCGGTGTCGATCTCGAATCCCAGCCCGGGCCCCTGTGGCACGCGAAGGATGCCATCCTGGCCAACGGTCACCGGTTCCGACAGCATGAAGTCGCGTCGCTCCTCGGTCCATACCGGCGGATCGATCGGGAACTCCAGGAAGGGTCCGCCACCAACGCCCGCCGTGACGTGCAGGTTGGCGAGCAGACCGATCCCGTTGGTCCACGTATGGGGAGTGAACGAACGATTGCGAGCGAGAGCCAATTCTGCGAGCGTACGTGTGCGTAGCATTCCAACGGACAGGACAACGTCGGGCTGGTAGACGTCGAGCACATCGGCCATTACAAGGTCGACCAGCTCGGAGAAGGTCCTCACCATCTCTCCCCCGGCTACCCGCATACCGGTGGCGTCCCTGACCGCGCGCAGTCCAGTCACATCGTCGAGCGGGAGTGGCTCCTCCAGCCAGAAGACCCGGGCTTCGGCCAGGGCAGTCGCCAACCGCCTGACCTCTACCGGATCGAGGGAGCTTCGCACGTCGCCGGCCATACGCCAGGATTGGTTCAGATCGACCATCAACTCCATGTCGTCACCGACAGCCTCGCGAACCGAGTGGACGATTGCGACACCGGCATCGATGTCAGAAGCTGAGATGCGAATCTTCGCCGCCTTGAAGCCGCGCTCCTTGAGCTCGAGTATCGACTCCACGCGGGCCGACCGAGGCAAGAGTCGTCCCGTCGACGCGTACACTGGCAGGCCGTCAAGGGCTCCACCGAACAAATGGGCAACCGGGACTCCAAGAGCCTTCCCAATCACATCCCATATCGCCGCCTCAAGCGGCCAGTAGCGGCCCGCATGGAAGGAGACCGTCTCCAGCGCTCTCACATGGCGAGCTATGGCGAAGGGGTCCTGGCCGAGAAAAAGCTCCGTGAACGGCTCAAGACCGTCCATTGTGTCACCTGACCCGTATCCGACGATCCCTTCGTCGGTACTGACCTTGACGATGGTTGCTGTGAAGCTGGTGCGCGGCACCGGATCCCACGCCGCATCGAAGGGCGGATCCAGCGGCAGGCAGGCCCTGATCAGCGCGATGTCGGTGATCTTCACTTTCGGTCCACATTTCGGGAGTCGAAGAACGGATTGTGGGGGTACTCCCTCACGGCCATGACCTCGTCAAGTCCAGGCCCACCGGAGGCTCCGTTGGCCACGGCACCGCGCGCCGCCACCCTGTTGTTGACGAACACTGCCTCATCGTCGGAGGCCGCCGGACTCACCCAGACCGCAGCAATAAGTACGAGCTGGTCGAGCTCACCGGCAGGAAGCAGGCCGTCGGCGACCGCATCGGCCACACCAGCGGCTACACCGGCTTGGGCCGCTCCCCACGTGAGGTTGCCATGACGTTCACTCCCGATGGGAGCCTTGTTGACGAACAGGGTGAGCGGTTTGACCGCGACTCCTGGGGCAAGAACGGCTACGAATGGCGTATGCCCCACACTCGGGCTGGCGAGGGCCGACACCCACGCCACCCCAGCCGGACCGAGGCGATCGCCCAGCACCGTGTTCACGTGTGCGGCGTTCTCTCCCACGCCAACGAAGGCTTCCCCGATCTGCAGCCCTTCCATTTACCCCGTCGCTCGTCTCAACCTGGCGCTCACCCTAAGCCGCACGTCGGAGAGTGTCAATTCACAGCACTAACTGTTGTGCCAACTGCAACTCGCAACGAGGTGCGCCGAGCACGACGTCCCTTGCAGACTCCTACCGCTCGGTGCAGTCGGATCGTGAGCGTGTGCCAGCGGTGATCCAGTGAGAGTAAGCCAGACGCCGCCGCTGCAAGCTATGAAGCAGGCAGGCTCGCCAGCGCGTAGACGCCGTCCCGGCTCGCTCGCACGGGAAGCGTCGCCCTCCTGCCGGTCGTCGCCTGGTAGGCGAGGAGATGGCCCCCGAGCCCCTCGTACAACAGCCAGGAGCCCCGGAGGGACCAGGTCGTCGGCGCGGACAGCGGCACCCCGCCACCCGGCACCGCAACCGCGCGTGCGGAGCGAGCGCCAAGCCCGATGAGGTAGAGCCGTCCGGGCCCCGCCGCAACGCCGGGGAGGGCTGCCTCGGCCGCCAGCATCCCGTCGCCTGGAGCGACGACGCCGACTCCCCCGAAGGATCCCTGGGGCTCCCAGCCGAGGGAGCTCGGCGGGGCCGGGAAGCTCCGACGATGCCCGGTCGCGAGGTCGACGACGTGCAGGTCGCCACAGAGCCGGTGGGTCACCGGGCTCGCACCACGCCCCTCGTCCTTCGCCCACCGGCACTTTGTCGCGAAGGCGACGATCGTCGCGTCCGCACCGACGTAGTCCGTGGTCGGTAAGGAGAGCTTCGCGAGCCGGGTGACGGTGCCGTCGCGTAGGAGCACGAGCGAGTGCGCCGACGCGAGCAAGAGCCCACCTGCCGTGCCCCTCAGCAGGGTCGTGCCGGGCGGCAGGAGGATCGGCGGGCCTGCTCGGCCGCTGCGCACGTTCACCAGCCGAGCGGTGGCACCGCTCGGCGCGAACGGGTGCGAGACAAGCACGACGTCGCCGCCCGGCCCGGGCACGAACCAGGCCGCCTGGCCGAGCAGCCGTGGCCGGGCGGCAAAGTCGCTTGGGAGGGCGAACACGCCCGGGTCGGACGCCTCGCCCTTGTAGACGAGCCACCCTCCGACGGCGACGAGCGGGGCCGGGAGGTCGCCCCCCGAGATCGGCGGCACGTGGCGAAGCGTGACCGACCCGCTCGCGAGGTCCACGACCGAGACGGTGTCGGGCGCGTCGCAGCAGGCGGTGCCCGGCCAGACGACGAGCGTGGTGCCAGAGCCGCGCAACGCGGCGCTTCCCGAGGTCGAGGTTGGCCGGTTCGCCCCGCGAGACGGAGCGGGCCCGTGCCGGAGCGACAGCGGCAGCACGATCGCCGCAACGAGCGCAGCCGCGACGAGCGCCACCGCCGAGGCGCGCCGCACGCCGGTGCGGCGCGGGCTCCGGGCTTCCCCGCTGAGCCCTGAGAGCCGGCCTCGATCAGGCTCCCGCTCGCTTGCCGGCCCCCGAGACGCCCGGCGACGTGCCAGCTCGAGCTGCGCTCTCGCGCGCTCCAGCACCGGGTCTCCCGGGTCGCCGAAGCTCCGCAGGTAGCCCGCCAGCTCAGGAAGTTCGTCGCTCTGCACGGTCGGTGCTCCTCTCGTTGGCCAATGAAGCCCGCAGCTGCCGGCGGGCGCGGAAGTACCTCGATCGGACGGTGCCGACCGGGATGCCGAGGGCGAGCGCCGCCTCGTGGTACGACAGACCCGCTCCACCAAGGAGCAGGAGCAGCTCGCGCCGCTCGTCCGGTAGCTCGGCGAGCGCTCGCGCGACGAGGTCGCGCTCGACGACCGCATCCGCGATGTCGGGCTGAGGGGCGGCCACCACCGTTGCGGGAAGCCCGAGGTGGACGCGATGGCGCCGGCGCCCGTCCTCCCGGCAGAGATTGGTGGCGATCCCGTACAACCACGCCCTTGCCGAGCCCTTGTTGGGGTCGAAACGGTCGCGGCCCTCGAGCGCCCGGACGAACACCTCGCCGAGGAGGTCGTCGGCCGCCTGGATGCCGAGGCGGGAGGCGAGGTACCGCCAGATCTCGGCCGCATGGGCATCGAAGGCGCCGTCGAGCCCCACCTCGCCGTCCCGGCGGCGGGCGGCCCCGTGGCTGCGCCGAGTCGACCTCATCGCCACATGATTGCGAACGGCATGGCGAAAGGTTCCCGCCGGGCGGTCGATCCGAGCTCGCGCACGGACCGGCACCGGGCGACCCGGCGGCCGCCTCGGGTTGGTCAGCCCTTCGGCCGGTCCACCTTGATGCGGCCCATCGGTCGGATGAGGCAGACCGGCGTCTGCTCGCTCCCCTGGCCGAGGGGGTTGTCGCCGAAGAGCCATGCCACGAGCTTGCGGTCGACGCCGCGACTCGCACCGAGGACGGCCGCCCCGCGGTCGTTCGCGTCGACGATCGCCACCTTCACCTGCCCTCCGGCCTCCTCGCTCAGCTGCTTCGCGAGCCGCTCGCTCACGCCGTCGGGATCCTCGGGCGGGAGCTTCGCATGGGTGTCGAACGGCGGCAGCGTGCCCGCGGTCGGGCCGTCGATGGCCGCCACGCGACCTCCGGCGACCCGGTAGAAGTCACCCTTGCGGCCGACGGCCCGGCCGAGCGCGCCGGCCGCCGCGGCGGCGAGGATCCGGCGCCGGCCGGCCTCGTCGAGAGCGAGCTGCATCGTCTCGGGGATCCCGAGGCCGATGCCCGCCGGGCTTCGTCGCACGAAGCGGCTGAGGCCCTTCGCGAGCAGGCTTGGGGTGATCTCGCGCACGGGGAAGGAGCGACCCTGTGAGATGGCGACGGCCTTTTCCGAGACGGCGACGAGGTCGCCCGGCTCGAGGCCGAGGCGGCCACCGCTCACCGAGAGCACCGAGTCCATGACGATCCGGTCGAGGTCGTCGCCCTCCTCGATGCGGGCCGTGCGCACCGGAGCCCGCCCGTAGACCGTGCGGCCGTCGGGCCCGCAGCTGAACACATGCCGGCCCTCGTTCGCCTGCACGCTCGTCCACGACGGCGCCTCCCCGCCGACAAGGGCGGCAGCCTCAGCGTCGCCGGCGGCCTGGATCGAGCGGCGGGGACGCTGCCCGAGCGGTGCAAGGGGGACGGGCCCGTGGAAGACCCGCAACCACGCCTCCGCGTTCAGCACGCGCCAGAAGAAGGGCGACTCCTCGAGATCGCCGTCGCAGACGGCGTGGAAGGCTCGCGCGATCGAGGGGCCGTCCCAGTAAGAGCGGGAGCAGAACGAGGGCGAGCGGAAGATCCCCTGCACGATGGCCCGCTCCCGCCGCAGCCACCGGATCTCCGGTGTCGTGAAGCCGATCTTCTTCCGCCGCAACCGCACGACGTCGGGCAACGTGCCCGCCAGTGCCTCGCGAAGGATCCACCGGCTCCAGCCGTCCCGGATGATGGCCTCCTCGGGGAGCGAGAGCACGAGCTCGACCAGCTCCTGGTCGAGAAAGGGCGGCCGGCTCTCGATCGACCAGGCCATCGAGTTGCGGTCCTCGTAGCGCAGCAGTGACGGGAGGGAGTAGGTCGTGAGGTCCTGGGCGAGGCGGGCCTTCAGGTCCCGCCGGCTGCGCCGGTCCGCCGCCCGGGCGGCCGCGGCGCGAGCCGGGTCGCCGAGGAGGGGGCGGCAGTAGACGGCAGGGTCGACCCTGCCCCGGCGCCGGTCGGTCAGCCTCGCCCTCGCGAGCGGAGCGAGCAGGTCGCCCGCTGCCCGCGCCTCCCTCGCGAGCAGCTCCCCCTTCCGCTCGGCGGCGAGCTGGCGCAGGTAGACGTAGTGATAGGGGACGTACCCGGCGAGGAGCTCGTCGCCGCCCTGGCCGTCGAGGAGGACCTTCGCCGAGCCCTTCGCGAGCTGCATCACCCGGTACTGGGCATAGGGGCCCGAGGAGACCATGGGCTCGTCCTGGTGCCATACGAGAAGCGGCAGGTCGCCGAAGAGCTCGTCCGAGGTCGGCCGGACGTACGCGCTCGCGGCGCCCGAAGTGGCCAGCACCGGCTCGATGTAGGCCTGCTCGTCGATCGGGTCCCCGTCGAACACCGCCGAGAAGGTGCGCAGCTGCTCGCCCATCGACGAAGAGTCCGGCACCTTGTCGCGCAGCTGAGCGCTCATGACGCACACGATCGAGGAGGAGTCGAGCCCTCCGGACAGGCAGGTGCCGACCGTCACGTCCGCGACGAGGCGACGCTGGACCGCGCGCTCGAACCGGCTCCGGAACACCGCCGGGTCCGGGGCCGCGCTCCTGCTCAGCCTCGGCTCCCAGTACCGGTGCTGGCGGCACTCGTGGGCATCGCCGGGGCCACCGGCTCTCGGGGGCGCATCGAGGGGCACGCTCACCACGGTGGCGGGCAGCACCTGGCGGATCCCGGCAAAGAAGGTGCGGTCGTCGTGGTCGTGCAGGCCGACAAGGAGGTACTCGGCGAGGCGCTCCTCGTCGACCCGGCACTCGAGGCCAGGATGGGCGAGCAGGGCCTTTATCTCGGAGGCGAACAGAAGGCGGCCGTCCGCCTCGGCGAAGTAGAGGGGCTTGATGCCGAGGTGGTCCCGGCACAGCACGAGCTCACCCTGGCGCTCGTCGAGCAGGGCGAAGGCCCACATCCCGTTGAAGCGCTCGACACAGGCCGTCCCCCACTCCTCGTAGGCGGCGAGGACGACCTCGGTGTCGCAGCTGGTGTGGAAGGCGTGGCCCTTAGCCTCGAGCTCCGCCCGAAGCTCGCGGAAGTTGTAGACCTCGCCGTTGTAGGCGAGGTGGCGATCGCCGGCGGCGTTCGAGAAGGGCTGGGCGCCATGCTCGAGGTCGATGATCGAGAGCCTCCGGTGGCCAAGGCTCGCCCGACCGGTCTCGACCCGCCCCTCGCCGTCCGGCCCGCGATGCACGATCCTCTCCGTCATCGCGGAGAGGAGCTCGTGGTCGGGAGGGCCGACGAAGCCGGCGATGCCGCACATCAGCTCGTCCGGGCGGAGCGTCGCGCCCGTGGCGCTTCGGGCCGCCTGCCGGAGGCAGCGACCGGCGAGACGCCCACGGCCCGTTCCTCTCCGACCTTGCCCTTCGGGTAGGTGCGGGCGAGCTCCTCCTCGGTCGGCTCTCTCGGCAACCTGGCGTCCTCGGGGAGGAGGGCGGCGATCGCGGCCATGATCCGCTCGGTGTCGGCAACGGCGTCGTCGACACCGAGGGCGAGACCCTCCACCGGGGGGCCGACGCGCACCGTCACGAGGGGTGGGTGGAGCACGTTCGCCACACGGGGGAGCCGGGCTGAGCGGGGCCAGACGGACTCGGTGTTGAACAGGCCGACTGGCACGACCGGCGCCCCCGAGCGGGCGGCGAGGCGGGCGGCGCCCGTCTTCCCCCTGAGGACCGGGTCGAAAAAGGCGCGGCCCCGCGGGATCGTCCCCTGGGGGAGGATCGCAAGCCCCTCGCCCGCCTCGAGGACCCGCTCGGCGGCGGCGAGGGAGTCGGCGGCGGCGCCGGCCCGCTCGACCGGGATCCCGCCGAAAGCGCGCGCGAGCTGGCCGACGACCGGCGCGTCGAAGATCTCCTTCTTCCCGAGGAAGCGCACCGGGCGGCCACGCCGGGCGATCACGAGGGCAAGGGCGGCCACGTCGAAGTAGCTGCGGTGGTTGGCGGCGAGTATGAACGCCCCCTTCTCGGGGATCTGCTCCACGCCGTCGATGTCGAAGCGCGCGTACGGGAACAGCTCCGGCCGCACGAGGTGCTTCACGACGTCGAAGGCCTCGAGCCCTGCGAGCGTCGGCACGCCGGGCGGGACGTCGAGGTGGAGCACGGGCCACCGGGCGGCTAGGGCGGCGGCGTGCAGGGCGAGGTCGGGGTTCACGACCCGCGGGTGGCCGACCGCTCGAAGAAGCGGGAGGTCGTTCACGCTGTCGGAGTAGGCGAAGCTCTCGGCAAGGTCGACCCCCCGTCCCTCGGCCCAGCCCCGCACGGCCGAGAGCTTGCCCACGCCCCAGACGAAGCCGCCGTCGAGCCGCCCGGTGTAGACGCCGTCCGACCAGGCGTACCGGGTGGCGACGACGTCGTCCATCCCGAGCCGGTCGGCGAGAGGCCGCACGAGGTCATACGGTGTCGTCGTGGCGAGCACGAGGAGCTGGCCCTGGCGGCGGTGCTCCTCGAGCAGCCCCGGCGCGTAGGCCGCGACCTCGCCGGCGAGCAGCTCGGCGGCACGGCGACCCGCCGCCCGCATCCGGTCGACCGACCAGCCGCGCACACCGAGGGCGGCGGCACGGGCGAGGGCCATGCCGAGCAGGTTCTCCCCGAAGCGGTCGTAGAGCTGGTAGAGGAGGGCCTCACCGGGCAGCGACGAGCTGCGAAGGCCAAGCTCGACGAGGGCCTGGTTGATGAGAGGGCCGCTCGCCCCTCGCAATAGGGTGCGGTCGAGGTCGAAGATCGCCGCACTCTGCGCCACGGTCACGAATGTAGGCGAACGGCCGGCCCGGCACGCGAAGGCAGTGCCGAAGCCCCGACGCGAAGAAGGGACCGGCGGGGGGGGAGAACCGGTCCCTTCTCTGAGACTCGACAGGGCCGGAAGGGGGATTCCGGCAGAGCCCTGTGGTCTTGTGTGCGTCCATTGTGCGCCCGTAACTGCTATCAGTCAAACGAATCTCTAAGATATTTGCTATCGTTTCTAGCGATGGATCTCCGGCAGCTCGCCGCTCTCGTCGCCATCGCCGACACCGGCTCGTTCTCCGCCGCCGCCGACGCGCTCTCGACGGTGCAGTCCAACGTCTCGGCACACGTGAAGAAGCTCGAGCGCGAGCTCGGCACCGAGCTCGTCGACCGGGCCACGGGCGAGCTGACCGAGCCCGGCCGGCTCGTGGTGGCGCGGGCGCGGCGTGCCCGGGCGGAGCTCGACGCGCTCATGTCGGACGTGATCGCGCTCCAGCACGACGTCGCCGGGACGGTCCGTATCGGCATCATCGGCACGACCGCCCGCTGGCTCGTCCCGCAGCTGCTCGACCTCGTCCCGCAGCGCTTCCCCCTCCTCAAGCTCGTCGTCGTCGAGTCGACGACGACGGCGCTCGACGGGCAGCTCGCCTCCGGGCAGGTGGACGTCGCCGTGCTCAACCTCCCCCACGCCGGCGGCGACCTCACCCTCACCCCGCTGTTCGAGGAGGAGCTGGTCCTCGTCGCCGGCTTCGACCATCCCCTCACTGCCTACCAGGAGATCGGGGCCGAGCAGCTCGTGGGCGTGCCCCTGCTCCTGCCCTGCAGGGGGACGGCGTTCCGGGACGAGCTCGACCAGGCGATGCGCCCCCTCGGGATCGAGCTCGAGGCGAGAGCGGAGGTCGACGGGACCCGGCTCGTGGCCTCCCTCGTGTTCGAGGGCTACGGCCCCGCCATCCTCCCGGCGACCGCGGTCCCCTGGTACCTGCGGGACCGGTTCGCGCTCGTGCGCGTCCGGGAGATCCCGCCCCGGCTCGTCGGCGTGGCCCAGCGTGCCCGGAGCCTGCCCTCAGCCCCGACCCGAGCTGTTCTCGAGCTGCTCACCTCGATCGTCTTCTCGCCCGACCGGACCCCGCCCGGCCTCACGCCCGTCCCGCCCGACGAGGTGCGGCCGAGCGCCCTGCGCTCACCCGCCGCCAGCGCCTGAGAGGCACGCATCCGGCGAACGGCCCAACGAGCGAAGGACGCGGAGCTCAGCCGGCCGAGGGGTGGGCAGCACGGGTCGTCGAGCTCCCGTCGTCGGCCGGCTTCGGCTCCCGCCACATGAGCCAGATGCGAGGGATGCCGCTACCGGGCCCACCGACCTCGCCGATCACCTCGAAGCCGACCCGGCCGTAGAACGGGAGGTTCTCCTCCTTGGAGGACTCGAGGTAGGCGGGCGTGCCGGCCGAGTCGAGCCGGTCGAGCACGACCCGCATGAGCAGGGACCCGATCCCTCGCCCCTGGCGATCCGGGTCGGTGCCGATGGTGCCGAGGTAGCAGTGCTCGACCTTCGGGTGGACCCGCTCCAGCACGTCAAGGAGCTGGAGCGCCCGGCCGGTGTGGCGGCCGAGGATCGGTACGACGGTGGCGAGCTGCAGCAACCCTTCGGCGGCGGATGGCGGCCGCTGCACGGGCGGGATCCACAGCGAGGCGCCGGCGAGGTCGTCGGTGGTCCAGCCCTCCCCGCGGCGGAGGAAGACGTGCTCGAACTGCCAGCGGAAGTAGCGCTCCAGCCGTCGCAGGTGGCTGCGAGGGGTTGGAAAGAGGTAGCAGGAGACGGGATCGTCGGCAAAGGCCCGGGCGAGGCACGCGCTCAAGGCTCCGACGTCCTCGGGGCGGACTCGGCGCACCGGCGCTGAGGTTGCGCCCGGACGGCTCTGCTCGCCAGGCGGCTCGCTGCCCATCTCGTGCGACGGTAGCCCCGCCGAGAGCGCGAGCCGGGCCGCACGCGAGAGCGGCCCGGTGCCTGCGGCCGGGCGAGGTGCGGGAATCGCCCGGCACCGAGCGCTGTTGAGCCAAGCATGGTCGCTACCTTCTCCGTCACGTGGGACTACCGCTGTCCCTTTGCCCGCAACGCTCACGAGCACGTCGTCACCGCCTTCGAGGCTGGGGCTCCCTTCGACGTGACCTTCGTCGGCTTCTCGCTCGGCCAGGCCCACGTCGAGGAAGGGGGCACCCCGGTGTGGGACGAGCCGGAGAAGGACTCAGGACTGCTCGCCATGCAGGCAGGGATCGTCGTACGCGACCGCCTGCCGGAGCAGTTCCTCCGCGTCCACCGCGGGCTGTTCGCCCTCCGGCACGATGAGGGCGGCGACCTTCGCGACGAGGCCTCACTCCGGCGCGTCCTCGAGGCGAGTGGGGTCGACGCCGACTACGTGTTCTCGGAGATCGAGAGCGGCTGGCCGCTCGACACCTTCCGCAAGGAGCACGAGCAGTTCGTGGCCAGCCACGAGGTGTGGGGTGTCCCGACGTTCATCGTCGGAGAGCAGGCGGTCTTCGTGCGCCTCATGAACCGGCCGGGGAACGACGGCGCGCTCGCCCGGCGCACGATCGAGCGGGTGCTCGACCTCCTCACCGAGATGCCGGAGCTGAACGAGTTCAAGCACACGACCATCTCGCGCTGAGGTCGCTTCGGACCGAACAGTGGGGCGGCGCGACTGGCGGCAACGGCTGCGATCCGCTGCCGCCAGCGCCCGCCGCCCGCTTCGGAGGGCGGGGTCTCCCGCCCCACAGGTCCCGTCCCACCAGCGCCCGGCCGGTGGGACAGCGCCGTCAACCGAGGGAGATCGGCTCGTCGTCCCCGAGACCGTCGCCGAGCGCGACGTCGCCGGCGGCGACCTCGGCAAGAGACGCACTGCTCTCGGCTGTCCCCACGGTCGTGAGCTCCCGCACCCGCTGGTCGAGCTCGACGAGCATCTCCGGGCTAGAGCGCAGGAACTGCTTGGCGTTCTCCCGCCCTTGCCCGAGCTGCTCGCCTTCGTAGGTGTACCAGGCCCCTGACTTCTTCACGATGCCGAGGTCGACCGCAACGTCGAGGATCGATCCCTCGCGGCTGATGCCCGTCCCGTAGACGATGTCGAACTCGGCCGAGCGGAAGGGAGGAGCGCACTTGTTCTTCACGACCTTCACCCGGGTCCGGTTCCCGACGATCTCCGTCCCCTCCTTGATCGACTCGACCCGCCGGATCTCCATCCGGATGGACGAGTAGAACTTGAGCGCCCGCCCGCCGGGGGTGACCTCGGGAGAGCCGTAGACGACGCCGATCTTCTCCCGGAGCTGGTTGATGAAGATGGCGATGGTGCGGGACTTCGAGAGGGTCCCGGTCAACTTGCGCAAGGCCTGCGACATGAGGCGGGCCTGGAGCCCGACGTGGGAGTCGCCCATCTCCCCTTCGATCTCGGCCCGCGGCGTGAGCGCCGCCACGGAGTCGACGACGATCACGTCGATCGCCCCGGAGCGCACGAGCATGTCGGCGATCTCGAGACCCTGCTCCCCCGTGTCGGGCTGGGAGATGAGCAGCTCGTCGATGTCGACCCCGATCGCCTTTGCGTAGACCGGGTCCATCGCATGCTCGGCATCGATGTAGGCGCAGATCCCCCCGTTTCGCTGCGCCTCGGCGACGACGTGCATGGCGAGCGTGGACTTGCCCGACGACTCCGGGCCGTAGAGCTCGACGATCCTGCCCCGAGGCAGACCGCCGATCCCGAGTGCGATGTCGAGGGACATCGCTCCCGTCGAGATCGCCTCTACGCCAGCGCCGGGGTGCTCCCCCATCCGCATGATCGAGCCCTTGCCAAACTGCTTCTCGATCTGCCCGAGGGCTGCGTCCAGTGCCTTGTCACGCTCCATCGCCTTCTCCTCCATGACTCGTGTCCCAAGAGCCCTCGACCGGTCCCCCGGCCGGTGACGCCGATCGTGTGGCCGGCACCGTACGGGGAGGGTGTGACACCCTTGTCCCTGCGCGTTACAGCAGTGTAGTTCCAGAACGTACGTTCGGTGTGGATCCCCTCGCGGCGGTGCCAGCCCTGGCGATGGGCGCCTCGGAGCAGCGCCGGAGGGCCGCCGCTCTCTAGGATTTGCGCCGCATGACCCGACCGGACTTCGAGCTTGCACGCCTCGACCTCTCGAGCAGGGAGCAGCTCAACGACATCGCCACCGTCGCCACGCGGGCGTTCCAGTTCGATCCCTTCTTCGTCTACCTGTCGGCTCACCCGCTCATCCGAGCCCGCGGGCTCGCGCTGTTCTGGCGCTCGCAGATGGCGGCGCTGCGCGACCGGGGAGAGGGCTACGGCGCACGAGGGCCAGACGGCCGGCTCCTCGGCGTGGCCGTCTGGCTCCCGCCGGGCACCTACCCACTGCCGGTCCGCCTCCAGCTCCGCCAGGCGATGGGAGCGCTCCGGGCTCTCGTGCTGCGGCCAAAAGCCCTCGTCGACGGCTCGAGGTACCTGCTGGCGATCGAGAAGGCCCACCCGGACGAGGCGGTGTGGTACCTGAACCTCCTCGTGACCGAGCCCGCCGTCCAGCGTTCTGGCATTGGCTCGGCGCTCCAGCAGGCCGTCTTGGAGCGGGCCGACCTCGAGGCGGTGCCGTGCTACCTCGAGACCCAGAACTTCGACAACCTCGCCTACTACCGGCGCTTTGGCTACGAGGTCGTGGAGGAGCTCCGCCCCGTCGCCGGCGGACCGCCGCTGTGGACGATGCGTCGGGAGCCACGCCCGGGCCCCTCGGCCTAAAGGGCCCAGAGGCCGCTCTTGTCGTTGTGCTCCCCAGCCTGGCGTGAGCTGCTGCTCGCACCCGCCCGGAGCCAGGATCGCCGTAGGAGGCACCGGTCGTGAGCATGCTCCAGATGGCGGTGAGCATGGAGTGCTCGACGGCAACGACGGCACGGACGGGTCACCGTCGGGAGGCGATGCGCTGGTGGCGAGCCGTGAGGTACGTGCCCTTCCAGTGTGCTGCGGACATCGCCGCAGCAGCTGACGGCGGGTCGAGCCGACAAGGCACCGCCGTGCCCCCGTCCGGCTGTGACCTCAGCGCAGGCCCGTCGCCGGCACCGGTGACTCGAGCAGGCGCAGCCGCAACGCGTTGAGGGCCGAGATCACGCTCATCTGGCGAACCCGCTCCCGGTCGCCGGGCAGGGCAAGCTCGAACGCCTCGGTCGTACGCTCGGGCATGGCGAGACCTACGAACACCGTGCCGAGCGAGCGGCCCTCCTGCGAGGCCGGGCCGGCCACGCCGGTGGTGGAGAGGGCAACGTCGCAGCCGAGGGAGCGGCGCGCTCCCTCGGCCATCTCGATCGCCGCTTCGGCGGTCACGACCGGCCCCTCTTCCACCCCGAGCAACGAGTGCTTCACGGTCGTGGCGTAGGCGACGACACCCCCGGTGAACCATGCCGAGGCCCCCGGGACCGAGACGATCCGGGAGGCGACGAGGCCCCCGGTGAGCGACTCGGCCACCCCGAGGGTCCAGGAGCGCTCCGCGAGCAGGCCGCCGACGGCCGCCTCCATCGTCTCGTCGTCTTTGCCGAAGACGACGTTCCCGAGGATCTCGCGCACGAGGCGCTCCTCCTCGTCGAGGGCCGCCTCGGCCGCCTCGGGCGAAGCGGCCTTCACGGTGAGGCGCACCTTGATCCCCTCGATGCCACTCGCAAGGAACGCGATCGTGGGGACCCCGGAGGCTCCCTCGCCGAGCGCCTCGATTCGCGGCTCGAGCCGCTCGGCCAGGGTCGACTCGGCGAGGCCCCAGGTCCGCAGGGTGCGGCTTGCGATGATGCTGGGCTCGCCGGCCCGCTCCCGGAGGTCGGGCAGGACCGCGCGCTCCATCATCTCCCTCATCTCGTAGGGGACGCCCGGGAGGGCGTAGACGACCTTGTTCCCGACCGGGCAGACGAGACCTGGCGCCGTGCCGGTCCGCTGCTCGATCACCGAGGCACCCTCGGGCACGTCCGCCTGCCTGGCGTTGTTCGCCGCCATCTCGCGACCGCGGGCGGCGAACATCCCGGCGATCCGCGCGAGCACCGCCTCGTCCCGCACGAGCGCGACGTTCATCACCTGGGCGATCGCCTCCCGCGTGATGTCGTCCTGAGTGGGGCCGAGGCCGCCGCAGACGATCACCGCCTCGCTGCGGGCAAGGGCGCTGCGTAGCGCCAGCACGATGCGCTCGAGGTTGTCCCCGACCTTGGTCTGGAAGTGGCAGTCGATACCCGAGAGGGCGAGCTGCTCCCCAATCCACGAGGAGTTCGTGTCGACGATCTGGCCGAGCAGCAGCTCGGTCCCGACCGCCAGGACCTCAGCCCGCACGGGCGGGAGGCTCGGTCCCTGCCGGCGGCAGGCCGGCCGCGTACGCCGAGGCGGCGGCTCGCCGGCCGTCGAGCGCGTACTCGATCCCGGTGTACCAGGTGAGCGCCACCGCGACCCACAGCAGGTCTCGCACGACCCCGAGGTGGTGGAGGCCGACCGGGGGCAGCAACGCGAGGCCGATCACCACGTCTTGGAGAAGGGTCTTCGCCTTGGCGGTGCTCCGCGCCGGGATCGAGACCCCGTTGCGGCCGACGACGGCGCGGTAGGTGCTCATCGCAACCTCCCGGACTGCGATCAGCATGACCGGGAGCCAGGCGAAGGTGCCGATGGCGACGAGGCCGGCGAGGACGCCGAGGACGAGGAACTTGTCGGCGAGCGGATCGAGGAAGGCGCCCGAGCGCGTGGCGCCCATCTTCCGGGCCACGAAGCCGTCGAGGCCGTCGCTCCCCGCGAACACGAGCCACAGCACTGCGAGGCTCCAGCTCGCGTGCCCCGTTGCGAGGACGAGCCCGATGAGCACCGGTGCCGCGAGCAACCGAGCGAGCGTCACAGCGTTCGCCGGCGTGGCGAGGGCCGAGGGTCCGAAGGTGCGCCCGGGCGGCTCTCCTGGGCCGGGCGCGGGCGCCGAGGGCGCCGTGGTCGGCACCGTGCTCACCCGGCCACCTCCGCGATGAGGTCCGGGCCCTCCGAGGCCGTGCAGCGGGCGCGCACGAAGGACCCTGGCACGCCGGCATGGGGCCCGGTCAGTCGCACCACCCCGTCGATCTCGGGCGCCTCCCGGTAGGTGCGCCCCCGGTCGGGGCGGTCGAGCATGACGGTGAGCTCGGAGCCGACGAGGCCGGCACGGCGACGGGAGGTGATCGCCTCTTGGGTCTCGGCGCACTCGGCGAGCCGATCGAGAGCGAGCTCCTCCGGCACCGCCAACGACTCCGGGAGCCCGTCGGCAAAGGTGCCCGCCTCGCGGGAGAAGGTGAACAGGCCTACCCAGTCGAGCTCGGCCGCCTCGAGGAAGGCGAGCAGCTCGTCGTGGTCGGCCTCGGTCTCGCCGGGGTAGCCGAGGATGAACGAAGAGCGCAGCGCCGCCTCCGGGGCGGCCTGGCGGATCCGCTCGATCCGCTCGAGGAAGCGCTCGGCGCTCCCCCACCGCCGCATCCGGCGGAGCAACGGCGCCGACACATGCTGGAGCGAGAGGTCGAAGTACGGAACGCCCGTGGCCACCACCGCGTCGATGAGGCGGTCGGTGAGCGAGGAGGGGTAGAGGTAGAGGAGCCGAACCCAGGCGACACGGGCGGCGACCTCGCGCACGAGCTCGACGATGCCGCCCTCCTCGCGGTGGTGGCCGCTCCGGTCACGGCCGTAGGAGGCGAGGTCCTGCGCGACGAGGACGACCTCGCTCACCTCGAGCGAGTCCACCTCGTCCAGCACGGCCGAGAGCTGGCGGGAGCGCTGTCTCCCCCGGAACGAGGGGATGGCGCAAAAGCCGCACCGGCGGTCGCAGCCCTCGGCCACCTTGACGTAGGCCCACGGCGCTCCCGCCGCCGGCCTCGGCAGCTCGAGGAGATCGAACGAGGGCACGTCGGCACGCCCGAGGAGCCTGACGGGCTGCGGTGGCAGCTCGGCGCCCCGGGCGACCTCGGCCGTGAAGTCGAGGCCGAAGCCCGCCACGAGGTCGATCTCGGGCATCGCCGCTGCGAGCTCGGCGCCGTGGCGCTCGGCGAGACAGCCGGTGACGGCGATACGGGCGCCGGGCCGGCGTCGCTCGGCGAGGTCGAGGATCGTCTCGATCGACTCCGCTCGGGCGGGCTCGATGAACGCGCAGGTGTTGACGACGATGAGCCCGGCCTCCTCGGGCCGATCTGCCGGCGTGTAACCGCGTGAGGCGAGATGCCCGGTGAGCTTCGCCGAGTCCACCTCGTTCTTCGGGCAGCCGAGCGTGGTGACCCAGTAGGACTCGCCGCGCGAGGGCTCGCCGCATCGAGCAGGCTCGGGTTCCACCAGACCAGGCTACCCTCTGCCCGTCCGGCGGCTCCTGTGGCGGCCTCGGAGCTCTGGCGGCTCAGTGCGCCTTCAGCACGCCCCGGCCGAGCAGCTCGCCGCACCGGTCCTCAGCCACTCCCCAGTCGGTCAACGCGGCGCGGCCTCCCTCGCCCGGCCTGCACGGCGGCGACCCGATCGCCGTGGCGCTCCGGGAGAAACGGGGGGCCGGTGCCGGTTGGAGCACGCCGCCCACCGTCGTGAAGGTGCCCCGGTGCACGTTGTGGGGATGAACCGCCGCCTCCGCCATCGAGAGGACGGGCGCGAGGCAGGCATCGCCGTGCTCGGCCTCGGCCCGCTCGACCCACTCGTCTCGGGTGCGGGTACGGAAGATCTCTGCGAACCTCCGCTTCACCTCCGGCCAGCGTTCCCGTTCCATCTGGCCGGGAAGGTCCTCAGGGGACATCTCGAGCACCCGGCAGAGCGCGGCGTAGAACTGCGGCTCGAGGGCACCGACGGCAACATGCCGCCCGTCGGCGCACTCGTAGACCTCGTAGTAGGGCGCGCCCGTGTCGAGCAGGTTCGAGCCGAGCTCCTCCCGCCAGACGCCGAGGGCGCGGAAGGACCACATCATCGAGAACAGCAGCGCCGCCCCGTCCACCATCGCGGCGTCGACCACCTGGCCCTCGCCGCTCCGGCCCGCCTCGAACAGGGCGGCGAGGACACCGAGGACGAGCAGCATGCCCCCGCCCCCGAAGTCGGCGACGAGGTTGAGTGGTGGGACCGGCGGGCCCCCGGCCCGACCGATGGCGCCGAGCACGCCGGCGATGGCGATGTAGTCGACGTCGTGGCCGGCATGGTCCGCAAGGGGCCCGTCCTGGCCGAAACCGGTCATCCGCCCGTACACGAGCCGGCGGTTCCTCGCGAGGCAGGTCTCCGGGCCGAGACCGAGGCGCTCGGTGACCCCGGGCCGAAACC
>DATGKK010000131.1:0-7290 GCA_035294725.1 Acidimicrobiales bacterium
TCGGCGACGTCGTCGCCGGCGAGGACGACCCCTTCGAGGAGGACGTCGTCCACGCGATCAGCCTCGGCCAGCTCGAGGAAGCGCTCGGCCGCCTGCCCGAGCTCGAGCAGGCCGTCGTGCGGCTCCGCTTCGGCCTCGACGGTGCCACGCCGGCCTCGCTCGAGGCGACGGCGCGCTCGCTCGGCATCGGCGTGCGGCGGGTCCGCCGCATCGAGGCCTCGGCCCTGCAGTTCCTCTCCGAGCAGCCGGAGGTCGAGGGCATCAACAGCGCCGCCTGACCCCCGGCCCGAGGGCGCCGTCAGGCGAAGCGGCCGAGGGCGTCGGCGAAGTCCCGGGCCGGCACGGCCTCGAAGCTCGCCGGCTCGCCGGTCCCCGGGTGGCGGAGGGTGAGCCGCCAGGCGTGCAGCATGGTGCGTGGGACCGGGACCGACCCCCTCGATCCGCCGTAGGCGCGGTCTCCGAGCACCGGGTGGCCGATCGCGGCCATGTGGACCCGGATCTGGTGCGTCCTGCCGGTCTCGAGGCTGCACTCGACGAGCGTCGCCGGCACGGGCGACGAGAACCGCCGCCGCACCTCGTACCCCGTTCTCGCCGCCCGCCCGCCCCCGGTCACCGCCATCTTGGTCCGGGCCGTGGCCGAGCGGCCGATCGGCGCGTCGACGGCTCCCCGGTCGGCCTCGACCCTCCCGAGCACGAGGGCGAGGTAGCGCCGCCCCATCGTGCGATCGGCGAGCTGGGCCGCAAGCGACCGGTAGGCGGCCGGCGTCCGGGCGACCGCCATCAGCCCGGAGGTCTCCTTGTCGAGGCGGTGGACGATCCCCGGCCGTTCCGTCCCGCCTGCCCCCGCCTCGGGGAGCAGGGCGAGCTCCGGGTAGCGCTCGAGCAGGCCTGCCGCGAGGGTGCCCGTCCGGTTGCCGGCTCCGGGGTGGACGACCACGCCCGCCGGCTTGTCGACCACGATGAGCTCGGCGTCCTCGTGCACGACGGTGAAGGGGACCGGAGCCGCCGTGGCCGGCGGGCCGAAAGAGCCACCGAGCGCAGCGAGCGCGTCCGGGTCGAGGGCGAGGCGCTCACCGGGGCGGAGCCGCCGGGAGCGATCGGTCGCCGGGACGGACCCGAGGCGGACGGCCCCGGCGTCGACGAGCCAGCCCGCGTCGGAGCGAGGCAGGTCGGCGAGCATGGCGACGGCCCGGTCGAGGCGGACCCCGCCGAGCGCGCCCGGGACGACGACACCGGCGGCGAGGCCCTCCCGGTCCTCCCCCTGGTCGCCTGGTGCGGGCGTCGAGCCCTCAGGCGGCATCGCCGCGCTCCTCGCCTCGATCGGCGCTCCGGCCCCGCCCGCCCGTCCCGCGGCGCCCGGCCTGCCTCAGCACGGTCACGGCCACGAGCACGCAGCCGCAGGTGATGGCGGCGTCCGCCACGTTGAAGGTGGGCCAGTAGCGCGTGTAGATGAAGTCGACCACGGCGCCGTGGTGGCTCCCGAAGAGCCGGTCGGCGAGGTTCCCGAGCGCACCGCCGAGGATGAGCCCGACGGCCACCGCCGCCGGCGTCGTCGGGACGTGCCGGGCGAACCAGACGATCCCGCCGACGAGTGCGAGCGCCACCACGACGACGAGGCCGGGGAGGCTCGAGCCGATCGAGAAGGCGGCACCGGTGTTGTAGGCGAGCCGGAGCGCGAGCGGTCCCAAGAGCTCGACGGGGTGGTGGCTGAGGTCGCTCACGGCGAGCGACTTCGTGACCTGGTCGACGGCGAGCACGACCGCCGCCACCGCGACGAGGAGGGCGAGGCGCCGGCGCCGGCTCCGGCCCTCCGGCTTCCTCAACGGCGCGAGAGCCCCCCGCTCTTGCAGTCGATGCACAGGCGTGCGAACGGAAGGGCCTCCAGCCTCGGCTTCGGGATGAGCCGGCCGCAATTCTCGCAGATGCCGTAGGTCCCGCTCGAGATCTTGGCGAGGGCGTGGTCGATCTCCTCGACCGCCTGCAGGGCCTGGGCCGAAAGGGCGAGGTCGCGCTCTCGGTCGACCGTCACGGTGCCGCCCTCGCCCGACTCGTCGTCGAACTGGATGTCGCCCGGCTCCATCTCCTCGACGAGCGACTCGGCCTCTGCCCGGAGCGCCTGCGCCTGCTCCATGTAGGTGGCCCGCTCGACCTCGAGGGCGTGGCGCTGGTGGTTGAGCCAGCGCTCGTCGGTGTAGCCCTCGCTCCGGCGCTCGACCGGGCGGAGCCTCCGGCTCAAAAGGCCGGTCCCCGCAGCCGGCTGGGAGTGCCGGGCCGCCGGCTCCGACGGGGCCGGCGCCGCTTGCGGAGCGGCCGCCGTTGCCGGCGTCGCGGCTGGCCGTCTCTGCCCGGCAGCCTTCGCGCTTGAGGCCGCAGACGGCGGGGTGCCTGGAGAGCCGCCGGCCTCGGGGGTGGCCTTCTTCGCCGGTGGCTTCGGCGGGGCGGCTTTCTCGGGCTTCGCCGGGGCAGCCTTCTCGGGCTTCGCCGTGGCGCTCGCGGCCGGGGCCTTCTTCGCAGCCCTGGCCGGTGCCGCCGCCTGGCGAACCGGGGCCTTCGCCACAGCACGGGAGGGAGCTGTTCGAGCCGGAGCGGCCTCTTGCTTGGCCGGGCTCCTCCCGTTCCCGGCGCCCTTGACGCCCGCCGTCTTCCCCCGTGGGGCCGCCTTGGCGGTGGAAGCGGCCGGTGCCCCGGCATCGCCGCCACGCCCGGCTCGGCTCGGGCGCGGCCCGCCGCGCGTGGTCGTGGTCGTCTCGGTGGTGATGGTGCTCTTCGCCTTCTGGCTTCGTGCGGGCGAGGCCGCCGTCGCCGTCGTCGTCGCGGGCTGCTCGCCTCGCCGCGCAGCTCTCTTCGCCCCCTCGCCGGCCGACGTCGTCCTGCCCCGTGTGTCGGCGGTGGAGCTCGCCGGAGCCGCCTGGCGCGTGCTCTTGCTCGTTCCTCTCTTCGTCGCCATGGGAAAGGACCTCCTTGCGGGCCCGGAGGGTGCTAGACGATAACCCCTGCGAGAGGCGGGGACGCGCACCTTCGCCGGTGCCGGCCACCATCCTCGGGAAGGTGCCGGGCCGCCGTAACCTAGTGCCATGCCAGTCCCGGCCGGATCGCCGACGCCCGCGCCCTCGGGGCAGGACGCGCCCTACCCGGCGGTCCCCGCCCAACCCGACTATCCCGCCCTCGAGGAGGAGACCCTTTCCTTCTGGGCGAAGGACGGCACCTTCGAGCGCTCCGTCGAGCTGCACGGGCCGGAGACCGAGTTCGTCTTCTACGACGGCCCCCCGTTCGCGAACGGCCTCCCCCACTACGGCCACCTGCTCACCGGGTTCGTGAAGGATGCGGTCCCCCGCTACCAGACCATGCGCGGCCGGCGGGTGGAGCGGGTCTTCGGCTGGGACTGCCACGGGCTCCCCGCCGAGATGCCGGCGGAGAGGGAGCTCGGCCTGCCGGGCCGGGCGGCCGTCATCGAGTACGGCATCGACCGCTTCAACGACTACTGCCGCTCCCTCGTCCAGCGCACGACCGACGCCTGGGAGCGCTACGTCACCCGCCAGGCGCGCTGGGTCGACTTCGAGCACTCCTACCGGACGATGGACCTCTCCTACATGGAGAGCGTGATCTGGGCCTTCAAGCGGCTCCACGAGAAGGGCCTCACCTACGAGGGCTACCGGGTCCTCCCCTACTGCTGGGAGTGCGAGACGCCGCTCTCCACGATGGAGACCCACCTCGACGACTCCTACCGGGACCGGACCGACCCGGCCGTCACCGTGCTGTTCGAGCTCGAGCCGGTCGAGGCCGGCACGGCGGGCGGGGACGAGCTGCTCGCAGGGCCGCTCTCGGTCGCCGTGTGGACGACGACCCCGTGGACGCTCCCCTCCAACCTCGCCGTCGCGGTCGGGCCGGACCTCGACTACGCCGTCGTCGAGGCCGGGGGCCGGCGCCTCGTCCTCGGCGCCAGCAGGGTGGCCGCCTACGCCGCCGAGCTCGGCGACGCCGCCACCGTGCTCGGCACCGTGAAGGGCGCCGCCCTCGTCGGGCGGCGGTACCGGCCGCCGTTCCGGTACTTCCTCGGCACGCCGAACGCCTTCGTCATCCTGGCCGGCGACTTCGTCACGACCGAGGACGGCACCGGCATCGTCCACATGGCCCCCGGGTTCGGCGAGGACGACCAGAGCGCGTGCGAGGCGGCCGGCATCCCAGTGCTCGTCCCCGTCGACGACCGGGGCAGGTTCACCTCGGAGGTGCCCGACTTCGCCGGGATGCAGGTCTTCGAGGCGAACGCCCCCATCGTCGCCGCCCTCGAGCGCTCCGGTGCCCTTGTTCGCCACGAGGAGTACACCCACAGCTACCCGCACTGCTGGCGTACCGACACGCCGCTCATCTACCGCGCCGTCAGCTCCTGGTTCGTGAGGGTCACCGCCTTCCGGGATCGGATGGTCGAGCTCAATCGGGAGATCTCCTGGATGCCCGAGCACGTGCGGGACGGCGCCTTCGGCAAATGGCTCGAGGGGGCCCGCGACTGGAGCATCTCCCGGAACCGCTTTTGGGGGACGCCGCTGCCGGTGTGGAAGTCCGACGACCCCGCCTATCCCCGAGTCGACGTCTACGGTTCGCTCGACGAGCTCGAGGCCGACTTCGGCGTCCGCCTCCATGACCTCCACCGGCCCTTCGTGGACGAGCTCACGAGACCGAACCCGGACGACCCGACCGGCCGGTCCACGATGCGGCGGATCACGGACGTCTTCGACTGCTGGTTCGACTCGGGGTCGATGCCGTACGCCCAGTGGCACTACCCCTTCGAGAACAAGGAGCGGTTCGAGGAGCACTTCCCGGCCGACTTCATCGTCGAGTACGTGAGCCAGACCCGAGGGTGGTTCTACACCCTGCACGTGCTCTCGACGGCGCTGTTCGACCGGCCCCCATTCCGGTCCGTCATCTGCCACGGCGTCGTCCTCAGCCGGGACGGCCGCAAGCTGTCGAAGCGGCTCTCGAACTTCCTCGATCCCGAGCAGGTCTTCGCCGAGAACGGCGCCGACGCGATGCGGTGGTACCTGCTCTCCTCGCCGGTGCTGCGAGGGCTCGACGTCGTCGTCGACGAAAAGGGCCTGCGCGAGCCCGTCCGGCTCGTGCTGAACCCGATCTGGAACACGTGGTACTTCCTCTCGCTCTACTCGAACGCCGACCGCCTCCGGGGGCGCTGGCGCACCGACCAGACCGGGGAGCTCGACCGCTACGTGCTGGCGAAGGCCCGGGAGATGATCGAGGCGGTCACGGCCTCGATGGACCGCAACGACCTGCCGGGAGCGACCCTCGCGATCGGAACCTTCCTCGACGTGCTCACGAACTGGTACGTGCGCCGGAGCCGGGGGCGCTTCTGGCAGGCGGGCGCGGCCGAGGGCAAGGCGGCGAACCAGGACAAGATCGACGCCTTCGACACGCTGCACACCGTGCTCGAGCTCCTCTGCCGGACCGCCGCCCCGTTCCTCCCCTACCTGACCGAGGCGATCTACCGCGACCTCACCGGCGAGCGCAGCGTCCACCTCCAGCCGTGGCCCGAGCCGGCTCTCCTCCCGAGGGACGCTGAGCTCGTCGCCGCGATGGACCTCGTCCGGGAGGTCGCCTCGGCCGGCCACTCCATCCGCAAGGGGGCCGGGAAGCGAGCCCGCCTCCCCCTTCGCGAGCTCGTCGTGGCGGCACCGGGCGCGAGCCGGCTCGAGCCCTTTCGCGGCCTGCTCGCCGAGGAGCTGAACGTGAAGTCCGTGAGGCTCGAGGACCACGTCGGCGAAGACCGGGCGGTCCCCGTGCTGGCGGTGGTGCCGGCACAGCTCGGCCCCCGCCTCGGTCCGGAGACCCAGCGGGTCATCCGGGCCGTGCGCGAGGGCGACTGGGAGCGGGACGAGTCGGGCGGGGTCGTCGCGGCGGGAGTGCGGCTCGAGCCGGAGGAGTACGAGCTGCGGCTGCGGGCCGCCGACGAGGCCTCCTGCCGGGTCCTGCCCGGAGATGCCGGGGTGGTCGCCCTCGACCTCACCACGGACCCCGAGCTCGAGGCCGAGGGACTTGCCCGCGACCTCGTCCGGCTCGTGCAAAAGGCGCGCCGGGAAGCGGGCCTCGAGGTCTCGGACCGGATCGAGCTCACCGTGGAGGCGGGCGAGGCCCTCACCGAGCAGCTCCGCCCGTGGGCCGGCTTCGTGGGAGCCGAGGTGCTCGCCCGGCAGGTCGCCTTCGAGCCGCCGGGCGGAGCGGAGGGAGCGCCGCTCGGCAACGGGGAGCGGGTCGCCATCAGGATCGAGAGGGCGGGCTGAGGTAGGGCCGGCGCCCCTTCGGGCTCAGGCGGGAGAGTCCGCCTTCTGGCCGAAGTTCCAGGCCGCCGTCGGCTCCGGCTCGCTCGGGGCGTCGAGGTCGTCGAGGTTCGGCAGCGCCATCAGGCTGGGCCGGGCGGGACGGGCGCCGGGCTCGGAGCGACCGGGCGGCTCAGGAACCCTTCCTGGCGAGGGTGCCGCCTTGGCGGCGTCCTCGGCGATGGCCGCTTCGAGCTCGTCGACGTCGGGCTCGAGCGGCGCCGAGGTCTGGTGGGGAGGCGGAGGGGGCGGCGGAGGGGGCGGTGTCGCCGTTGCGGCCGCCGTCTCGGGCGAGGCGAGCAGGTTCTTTTCGACGAAGCGGAGCATCGTCGAGAGCGACTCGGTCAGGCGCTCCCGCTCGGCTGCGATGAGGCCGGTGAGGGTGTCCACCTCGTTGCGGAGCCGGTCCCGCTCCGCCTGGAGCCTGCTCACCTCCTCCCGTAGCTTGCGGTCGCCCTCGGCCGCCGCGCGCTCGGCGGCCGCACGGGCCTCCGACACGATGGCCTCGGCTTCGCTGCGCGCACCGTCGACCAGCTGGGCGGCCTCCTCCTGGGCCTCCTTGATGGCAAGGTCGGCCGTGCGCTGGGCGAGCACCAGGGTGCGCCGGATGCTCTCCTCGTCCTCGAAGCCCGTGCGCTCGCTCGAGAGCCGCTCTGCCCGCTCGAGGCGCTCTCGCAGCAGCCTCATCTCCTCTCCGAGCTCGTCGACCGCCGCCGCGACTTGCTCGAGGAACTCGTCCACCTCCGAGGTCTTGTACCCCCTTAGCTCGGAGCCGAACTCGACCTGCCGCAGCACCTGGGATGTGAGCTCCATGAGGCGGATGGTACCTTCCGGCACGGGCCGGAGGGGGGATGGCGGCCCGACGTCGGCCGCGCTGTCAGAGCAGCGTCAGGACGATGATGACCCCGAGCGAGACGACGAGCGGCGACCAGTCGAGCGCCGCCCCGCCCACCTGCGCCGGCGACGG
>DATGKK010000132.1:0-13037 GCA_035294725.1 Acidimicrobiales bacterium
GGCAGACGGCCAGGAGGTGACAACGGACTCGCCGGCCGCCCGCAAGGCGCAAGAGGGCGTGCTCGAGTTCCTCCTCATCAACCACCCGCTCGACTGCCCGGTGTGCGACCAGGGAGGGGAGTGCCCGCTGCAGGACCAGGCGATGAGCCACGGGCCGGGCGAGTCCCGCTTCATCGAGGAGAAGCGGCACTGGCCGAAGCCGATCGAGATCGGCCCGCTCACGCTGCTCGACCGGGAGCGCTGCATCCAGTGCGCCCGCTGCACCCGCTTCGCCGAGGAGGTGGCCGGCGAACCCCTGATCGACTTCTTCAGCCGAGGTGACGCGATCGAGGTGGCGATCTTCCCCGAGCGCCCCTTCGACTCCTACTTCTCCGGCAACACGGTCCAGATCTGCCCGGTCGGCGCGCTCACCTCGGTGCCGTACCGGTTCAAGTCCCGCCCCTGGGACCTCGAGCAGGTCGAGACGACGTGCACCTTCTGTGCCGTCGGCTGCCGGGTGGCGGCCCAGTCCTCTGCCGGCAAGCTCGTGCGCTTCCTCGGCATCGACTCCGAGCCGGTGAACCAGTCCTGGCTCTGCGACCGGGGCCGCTACGGCTACGAGGCGGTCAACGCGACCGAGCGCCTCGGCCGCCCGCTCGCCCGGCGCGACGGCGAGCTCGTCGAGGTGACCTGGAACGAGGCGCTGCGAGCGGTCGGCAACGGCATCAAGGAGGCGCTCTCGTCACAGGGCCCCCGCTCGATCGGCGTCATCGGCGGGGCCCGGCTCCCGAACGAGGACCAGTACGCGTGGTCAAAGCTGGCCCGCGCCGTCATCGGCACCGACAACGTCGACGCGCAGCTCGGCGACGGCCTTCCGGCCGAGCTCGTCGCCTCCCTGCCGGCGGCGACGATCGACGAGGCCTGCTCGGCGAAGGCCGTCATCCTCCTCGGCGGCGACCTGCGCGAGGAGCTGCCCGTGCTCCACCTCCGCCTCAGGGTCGCGGCCGTCCACCACGGCCTGCGCATCATCGACTGCTCGCCGGTCCCGACCGCCCTCTCCGCGGTGGCAGTCGCCGTGGTGCCGGCCCGTCCCGGCGAGGCGCCGGCGCTCTGTGCCGCTCTCACCGGGAGCCCGGCCGGCGCCAGGCCCACCGCAGGAGCCGGGAACGGGACCCACGGCGGCCCGCCGGCCGCCCTTGCTCGTGCCCGCGAGGTGCTCGAGGGCCTTCGCGGCGAGGACGTGGTCGTCGTGCTCGGGCGGCCCTCGGTGGCCGAGAGCGCCGAGTCGGTGGCCGCGGCGGCGGCCCTCCTCGCCGAGGGGCTGCCCGGCGTGCGCTTCCTGCCGGCGCTCTCGCGGGCGAACGTGCGAGGCGCGATCGACATGGGACTGGCACCGGGGATGCTGCCCGGGCGGGTCACCCTCGAGGGCGCGAGGGCCTGGTACGAGGACCAGTGGGGCTCGCTCCCCGAGGCTGCCGGGCTCGACACGAGGGGGATGCTCGAAGCCGCAGCGGCGGGCACGCTGCGCGCGCTCGTGCTCGTCGGGGCCGACCCGCTGTCCGACTTCCCCGACCGCGACCTCGCGACGCGCGCCCTCGAGCAGGTCCCGTTCCTCGTCGCCATCGACACGCTCCCGTGCCCCTCGAGCCAGCTCGCCGACGTCGTGCTCCCGGCAGCAGGGCCGACCGAGCGGGGCGGCACCACGACGAACATCGAGGGCAGAGTGACCCGGCTCGCCCAAAAGGTCGTGCCGCCCGGGCTCGCGCGCCCCGACTGGGTCATCGCCTGCGAGATCGCCGAGCGGCTCGGCATGGACCTCGGTTTCGACCACCTCGAGGCGATCTGGGAGGAGCTCGAGGAGGTCGCCCCGTCGCACTTCGGGGCCACGGTGGAGGCCGTCTACGGCCCGGCCGGCGCCGACGGCGTCGTGGTGCCGCTCCGGCGTGTCGCCGTCGCCGGCCCCGGCGCCGGACGGGTGCGCCGGCCGCTCGACCCGATCGCCACCCCCGGCATCGAGTCGGTCGTCATGGTCGGGGCCCCGATGTTCGCCGGCGCCGCCACGGTGCCGAGCGGCGACGTGGAGGAGTCGGTCGGGATCGAGGAGCTGGGCCTCGAGGCGCCGGCGCTGTTGAGCGACAGCCTCACCGTGGCGCCGGGGATCGCCCGGCCGGCGCCGATCTCCTTCGACCCGGCTCGCTGGCCGGCTCCGGCGGCGCCGGCTCCGGACTCCTACTCGCACCGGCTCGTCGCGCGCCGGGTCCTCTACGACCACGGGAGCCTCGTGCAGGCCGCCCCCTCGCTCGCCGGCCTCGCACCGGCCCAGCAGCTGCGGCTGCCCCGCCGGGAGCTCGAGCGGCTCGGGGTCGCCGAGGGCGACGAGGTCCGGGTCCGCTCCAACCGGGGGGAGCTCGTCGTGCCCGTCGCCGGGGACGACTCCGTGCCGGCCGGCGTCGCCCTGCTCGGCCTCAACCTGACGCCGGTCGACGAGCCGGGGGCCTCCTCGCTCATCGACAGCGACGAGCCCGCCCAGACCATCCGCATCGAGACCCTCGCCCGAGTGGAGGCCTGATGGGAGATCCGCTCTTCCTCCACGGCGTCGACGTCGGCGCCCTCGTCATCGCCATCGTGAAGGTCGTCGCCATCTTCGGGGTGCTCCTCGTCTCGGTGATGCTGATGATCTGGCTCGAGCGCAAGGTCATCTCGGACATGCAGAACCGGATCGGCCCGAACCGGGCCGGCCCCTTCGGACTGCTCCAGTCGCTCGCGGACGGCATCAAGCTGTTCTTCAAAGAGGACCTGCTCCCCGAGCGGGCGGACCGCTTCGTGTTCAAGCTCGCCCCCTACCTCACGCTCGTGCCGGCCTTCCTCATCTTCACGGTCGTGCCGGTCGGCGGCGTGGTGAACATCGCCCACCACGTGGTCGAGCTCCAGGTGGCCGACCCGCCGATCGGGATCCTGTTCCTCCTCGCCCTCTCGTCGGTCTCGGTCTACGGGACGATGCTCGCCGGGTGGTCGTCGGGGTCGAAGTACCCCCTCCTCGGCTCGGTGCGGGCGAGCGCGCAGATGATCAGCTACGAGGCGGCGATGGGCCTCTCGGTCGTGGCCGTCGTGCTGCAGGACCACACGCTCTCGACGAGGGGGATCGTCCTCTCCCAGGCGCCGCACGTCTGGGACTGGGGCGTGTTCCGGACCGGGATCATCCCCTTCCTCATCTTCTGGGTCGCCGTGACCGCCGAGCTCAACCGGCCGCCGTTCGACCTCGTCGAGGGGGAGCAGGAGCTGGTCGGCGGCTTCAACACGGAGTACTCGTCGATCCGCTTCGCCATGTTCTACCTGGCCGAGTTCATGAACATGATCACCATGTCGGCGATCATGGTGACGCTGTTCTTCGGCGGGCCGGACGGCCCCGGGTTCCACTTCGCACGGTGGCTGTGGCCGATCCTGTGGTTCGCCGGCAAGACGGGGGTCTTCCTCTACGTCTACGTGTGGATCCGGGCCGCCCTGCCGAGGCTGCGCTACGACCAGCTCATGGACGTCGGGTGGAAGGCGCTCATCCCGCTCTCGCTCGGCTGGCTCCTCGTGATCGCCGGCGCCGACATCAACGCGGCCTGGCTCTTCGCCATCTTCGGCGGCGGCCTCGTCGCCGCCGGGCTGCTCTACCGGACCCTCGTGGTGAGCCGGCGCCGCCGCGAGCTCGAGGCGCAGCGCCCCGGGACCGGGCGCGCCCGCCGGCTTGCGGCCCGCCCACTGCTGAACGAGCTGGGGCCGGTCGAGGCCCCGGCGCTCGCGGCGCCGGAGGAGGGATCGCGATGAGCCGCCTTCCCGCGTTCCTCGGCGGCTTCAAGGTCACCTTGAAGCAGGTGCTAGAGCCTCGGGTGACCCACGAGTACCCGAAGGAGAAGCTGCCGAAGCCGCCGCGGGTCCACGGCCGCCACGTGCTCAACCGGTACGAGGACGGGATGGAGAAGTGCATCGGCTGCGAGCTGTGCGCGGCGGTCTGCCCGGCCGACTGCATCTACGTCCGGGGCAAGGACAACCCGCCCGACGCACCCGTCTCGCCGGGCGAGCGTTACGGCTTTGTCTACGAGATCAACTTCCTGCGCTGCATCCACTGCGACATGTGCGTGGAGGCCTGCCCGACCGAGGCCATCACCGAGTCGAAGATGTTCGAGTTCTCCTTCACGAGCCGGGCCGACGCCATCTACACGCGAGACGAGCTGCTCGTCGACGACGAGGGCAAACCGAAGCGCCTGCCCTGGGAGGACTGGCGGGAGGGAGAGGACCAGCACACCTCGGGGTGGATGCGGGCGACGGCGCCTGCCGGCTCGGCCGAGTACGAGGGCGTCGTGCAGTGGTCCGGTGAGCTCGGCTACGGGGTTCGCGCACCCGAGGGAGGCCAGAGCGGCCGGCGCGACGACGCCGCCACCGGCAACATCTCCATCCGCGCCGTCGAGCGCTCGAAGATCCCGCGGCGCGCCGGGGGGAAGGTCGTCTGATGCACCTCCTCCTCGCCGCCACCGTGCCCGACGCCCTCACCTTTGCCGTCGCGGCCGCCATCTCGGTCATCGGCGCCCTCGGGGTCGTGCTCTCGCGCAACCCGGTCCACTCCGCCCTCATGCTGATCATGACCCTGTTCGGCGTGGCCGTGCTGTTCGTCGAGGAGAACGCCCAGTTCCTCGCCGCCGTCCAGGTGATCGTCTACGCCGGCGCCATCGTCGTGCTCTTCCTGTTCGTCATCATGCTGCTCGGCGTCGACCGGAGCGAGGCGCTCGCCTCCGAGCCGATGCCGGCCCAGCGGTGGCTCGCGCTCGTGCTCGGGATCCTCGGCTGCGCCGAGGTGATCCTCCTCGCAAGAGGCAAGTGGCCGGTCGGCGCCCACTCGGTCTCCGGGGTGGCCAACCCTCCCCACACGGCCAACGTCACGGTCCTCGGCCGCTCGGTGTTCACCACCTACCTGCTGCCGTTCGAGATCACCTCCGCCCTGCTCGTCATCGCCGTGATCGGCGCCGTCGTGCTCGCCCGCCGTCCCCGCGGCCCCGAGGGCGAGGCGCCCGCCTCGGGGACCGGCTCGGAGCAGGCAGCCGGAGAAGGTGGCGGCGCAGGCGCGCCGGAGCGCGGCGCCGGAGCGGGGCTCGCTCCGGCAGAGCTCGCGCCTCAGCCCGAGCCCGGCGGGACCGTACTCGAAGAGGAGGAGCGCGTGAGCGTGGCGCAAAGGCCGGACCAGTGAGCGTTCCCGGCGACTTCTACCTGACCCTGTCGGCCGTGCTGTTCACGATCGGCGCCATCGGCCTGCTCGTGCGCCGGAACGTGCTCGTCATGTTCATGTGCGTCGAGCTGATGCTGAACGCGGCGAACCTCGCCTTCGTGACCTTCGCCCGCGAGCTCGACGACGTCGGCGGGCAGACGGCCGTGTTCTTCGTCCTCGTGGTGGCGGCGGCCGAGGTCGTCGTCGGTCTCGGGATCATCGTCGCCATCTTCCGGCGCCGTGTCGGGGCCACCGCCGACGACATCCACGTCCTGAAGGGCTAGGCCCCCGTGCTCCACGTTGCCTTCCTGATCCCCCTGTTCCCCCTGGCCGGCTACGGCATCCTCACGCTCGCCGGGCGGCGGCTCGGCAACCCGCTCGCGGGGTGGCTCGCCACCGCCATGGTCGGGGCGAGCTTCGTCGTCACCCTGGTGGTGTTCGCGGGGCTGTTCGGGCGGGCCCCGGCGCACCGTTCTTTCCAGCAGACGTGGTGGACCTGGTTCTCGGTCGACCGTCTGCACGTGACCGCCGGGATCCTCGTCGACCCCCTGTCCATGACGATGGCGCTGTTCGTGACGGGGGTGAGCACGCTCATCCACCTGTACTCGATCGGTTACATGGAGCACGACCCGCAGTTCCCGAAGTTCTTCCTCTACCTCAACTTGTTCGTCGCCGCCATGCTGCTGCTCGTGCTCGGCGGCAACCTGCTCATGACCTTCCTCGGCTGGGAGGGCGTCGGGGTCTGCTCCTACTTCCTCATCTCGTTCTGGTTCGACCGGCCGAGCGCGGCGAGCGCCGGCAAGAAGGCGATGATCTTCAACCGGATCGGCGACGCCGGGTTCCTCGTGGCGATGTTCCTCGTGTTCGAGCGGACCGGATCGCTCCAGTACACGACGGTGTTCTCGCGCCTCGGGCACGTCGGCACGCCCTCGCTCACCGCGAGCGCCCTGCTGCTGTTCCTCGGCGCCGCCGGGAAGTCGGCGCAGCTCCCCCTCTACCCCTGGCTGGCGGACGCGATGGAGGGCCCCACTCCGGTCTCTGCCCTCATCCACGCCGCCACGATGGTGACCGCCGGCGTCTACCTCATGTGCCGCATCAACCCGATCCTGTTCCGGGCACCGGACGCCGCCCACACGATCGCCATCATCGGGGGGATCACCGCCTTCCTCGGCGCCACCATCGCCTGCGCCCAGACCGACATCAAGAAGATCCTCGCCTACTCCACGATCTCGCAGCTCGGCTACATGTTCCTCGCCGCGGGCGTCGGCGCCTACGTGGCGGCCATCTTCCTCATGCTCACGCACGCCTTCTACAAGGCACTTTTGTTCCTCGGGGCCGGCTCGGTGATCCACGCCATGAACGACGAGCAGAACACCAAGGCGATGGGCGGGCTCCGCGCCCTCATGCCCATCACGGCCGGGACGTTCCTCGTGGCCTGGCTGTCGATCGGTGGCGTGCCTCCGTTCTCGGGCTTCTGGTCAAAGGGCGACGTCCTGCTCAACACCTACGGTTACAGCCCGGTGCTGTACGCTCTCGGGGCGCTCACGGCGGTGCTCACCGCGTACTACATCGGCCGCTGCTACATGCTCGTGTTCACGGGGAACGCGCGCTGGGCCGAGGCTCGAGCGAGCGGGGACGGGCACGGGCACGTCGTCGGCGGACCGGTGCCGGCGGGCGAGGACGCCGCCTCGGTGAGCCCGACAGCCGGGCACGGCGAGCGCGAGCACGGCGCGCTCCATCCGCACGAGCCGAGCTGGGTCATGACCCTCCCGCTCCTCGTGCTCGGAGTCGCCTCGGCGCTCGGCGGCCTCATCAACCTGCCCTTCCACCCAACGCTCGTCTTCCTCGAGCGGTGGCTCGACCCGGTCGTGGGCAAGACGTTGTTCAACCATCACTTCAGCGCCGCCTCCGAGATCGGCTTCGCCTGCATCGACGGCGTGCTCGCCGTCGTCGGCGTGGCGCTCGCCGTCACGCTCTGGCGGGCCGTCGCCGACCGCCCGGCCGTCGAGCCGACCTTCCTCCAGCGGGCCTGGTACATCGACTTCGGCTACGACCGGCTGCTCGCCCGCACCTCGACCCGGTTCGCCGCCTTCACCTCCGCCGTCGTGGAGCGAAAGGTGATCGACGGCGCCGTGAACGGGGTCGCCGCCGCCTTCAGGCGGGGAGGCGGCGTGCTGCGCAGGGTGCAGACGGGCTACGTCCGCAACTACGCCCTCGGGGTGATGCTCGGCCTCGTCGTGCTGCTGGCCTACGTGGTGTCGAGGTCGGTCTCGTGAGCCCCGGCTTCCCCTACCTCAACGTCGACGTCCTGCTCCCCGCCGGGGCTGCGCTCGTCGCGGCGCTGCTGCCGGGCCGCTCCCGCCTCGCCGTCCGGGCCGTGGCGTGGGCGGGGACGCTCGCCACGCTCGGCTTCTCCGTCGCCACCGCCGTCGCGTTCCACGGCAGCGACGGGAACTTCCAGATGGTCTCGGTCCATCCCTGGATCTCCTCGCTCGGCATCTCGTGGTCGCTCGGCATCGACGGCATCTCGCTGTTCCTCGTGCTCATGTCGGCGGTGCTGTTCCCGATCGCGCTCGCCGGGTCCCCGGGCAGGTCCGGCGACAAGTCCTTCGTGGCGTGGCTGCTCCTGCTCGAGGCGGGCTGCCTCGGGAGCTTCCTCTCGCTCGACCTGCTCGTGTTCTTCCTGTTCTTCGAGCTGACGCTCGTGCCCATGTACTTCATCATCGCCGGCTTCGGCCACGAGCGGCGGGGCTACGCGGCGGCCAAGTTCTTCCTCTACACGCTCGCGGCCTCCGCCTTCCTGCTCGTCGCCCTGCTCGCGCTCGTGGCTCTGCACGAGAACCAGACGGGCGTGACGACCTTCGACGTGCGCCAGCTCGCCTCGACCCACCTCTCGGGCACGGCCGGGATCCTGCTCTTCCTCGGCTTCACGGCGGCCTTCGCCGTGAAGGCGCCCATCTTCCCGTTCCACACCTGGTCGCCCGACGCCTACAAAGAGTCGCCGGCGGCCGGCTCGGTCGTGATCGCGGGCGTGATGGCCAAGCTCGGCACCTACGGGATCATCCGCTTCGACCTCGAGCTGTTCCCGAAGGCCGTCGTCACCCTCGCCCCGTTGCTGCTCACGCTCGGGGTCATCGGGATCATCTACGGCGGGATCGTGGCCGCGGTGCAGCGCGACTTGAAGCGCCTCGTCGCCTACTCGTCGCTCGCCCATCTCGGCTTCATCGTCGTCGGCGCCTTCGCCCTTACCGGGCAGGCGCTCTCGGGGGCCGTCCTCCAGATGGTGAACCACGGGATCTACACCGCAGCGCTGTTCCTCCTCATCGCCATGATCTATCGGCGCCTCGGCACGTTCTCCACGGCTGACCTGAGAGGGCTCCAGTCCAAGGCGCCCGTGCTGGCCGGCGTGTTCATGGTGACGGTGCTCGCCTCGATCGGCGTGCCGGGCTTGAACGGCTTCGTCGGCGAGTTCCTCATCCTCTCCGGCACGTTCCTCACCCACCGGTGGTGGGCCGTCGTCGCGACGGCCGGGGTCGTGATCGCCGCGATCTACCTGCTCTGGGCCTACCAGCAGGTCTTCCACGGCACGCCGAGCGAGAAGGAGGCCAGCTTCACCGAGCTGACGTGGCGCGAGGGCCTCTACATGGCTCCGCTCGTCGCCATCATCGTCTTCCTCGGCGTCTTCCCCGGCCCGGTCCTAAGCCGGATCACACCGTCGGTCGACCGTCTCGTCACCCACATCGAGCAGGTGGCGCACCCGAAGATCCCGACCGTCGGTCGGCCGGTCCTCACCGCCCATCTCTCGGCTGGGCACCCGAGCGCGAAGAAGGAGGCGGTGAAGTGAGAGGTCTCGTCCTCGCGCTCGTCCACCCACTCGTGCTGCCACACATCGACTACACGGCGATCCTGCCCGAGCTGATCATGATCGGCGGGGCGCTCGTCCTCCTCGCCGCCGGGGCGCTCACGACCCGCCACCTGCCGACGAGCGTCTACACCGCCCTCTCCGTCGCGACAGGGGGTGCCGCCCTCGTGGCCGGCATCGTGCTGTGGGTCAAGATCCACGGGCGGGGCCGGCCCCTCTCGGCGATCGCGCACTCGCTCGCCATCGACGGCTTCTCGACCGCGTTCGTCATCCTCGCCGCGAGCCTGGTCGTCGTGGCGGCGCTGGTGGCGGACGGCTACCTCCGCCGCGAGGGGATCGTAGGGCCCGAGTACCACGCCCTCGCCCTCCTCGGTGCCTCGGGCGCCATGTTCATGGCCGCCGCGAACGATTTCATCGTGATCTTCCTCGGCCTCGAGATCATGTCGATCCCGCTGTACGTGCTCGCCGCCATGGACCAGCGGCGCGCGGAGTCGGGCGAGGCGGGGATGAAGTACTTCGTCCTCGGCGCCTTCTCCTCGGCGATCTTCGTCTACGGCATCGCCCTCACCTACGGCGCCACGGGTTCGACGAACCTCGCCCAGATCGCCGGCTACCTCGCCCGCAACGTGAGCACGAACGACGGCCTGTTGCTGGCCGGGATGGGCCTCGTGCTCGTCGGCTTCCTGTTCAAGGTCGCGGCGGTCCCGTTCCACATGTGGACGCCCGACGTCTACCAGGGCTCGCCGAGCCCGGCGACCGGCTTCATGGCCGCCATCGCGAAGGTCGGCGGCTTCGCCGCCCTGCTCCGGGTGTTCTTCTCGACCTTCCACGCCCTCTCGGCGGACTGGCAGCCGATCCTCTGGGTGGTCGCCGTGCTCACCCTCGTCACGGGAGCCGTGCTCGGCCTCGTGCAGCGGGACGTGAAGCGGATGCTCGCCTACTCGTCCATCAACCACGCCGGGTTCATCCTCCTCGGCCTCCAGGCGGGCACGGCGGCCGGGATCTCGGCGAGCCTGTACTACGTCTTCGTCTACGCGTTCCTCGTGCTCGGCAGCTTCGCCGTCATCACGGTCGTGGGCCAGCGAGGCGACCGCGACCACGCCATCGAGTCCTACCGGGGCCTTGGCCGCACCCAGCCCCTCTTGGCGCTGGCCTTCGCCGTGCTCCTGCTCGCGCAGGCCGGAGCGCCGTTCACGACCGGCTTCCTCGGGAAGCTGTACGTCGTCGAGGCGGCGGTGCAGGCCCACTCCTACGCCCTTGCCGTGATCGCCATGCTGACCGGGGCAGTGGCTGCGGCGTTCTACCTCCGGGTCGTGTTCGTGATGTTCGGGGTCGGGAGCGCTGCCGGGTCGGCGACGGCGGGAACGGAGCTAGCGGCCGGTGAGACCGGCGCGGGGGTGCCGGAACTCGCCCTTGCCGGCGCCGGCTCGCCGGCACCAGCCTCGGCGTTGACGACGGCGGTCGTCGCGACGGGCCCGCTTGGTGGCGGGCCCGGGGCCGAGGGCTCGCCCGAGCCCCGCCCGGACCCCGCCGGCACGCCGCCGGTCATCCGCGTCCCCACGCCGTTCGGCATCGCCCCGACGACGGTGGTCGGGATCGCCGTCACGGTGCTGTTCACCGTGGTGCTCGGCATCTGGCCGGGGCCGCTGTTCTCCTTCGCCCACGCGGCCGGCCTCTTGTTCTGATCGGCCGTGCGGGCATGCCGGCGACCCGGAGATCGCTCCCGGGCCGACTCCGAAGTGCCTCGGCGACCTGGCGGGCGGCCTGCCACCTGTCGCTGACAAGAGGCGGGCTGAGCCGGCTTCGGCTTGGGCTGCTGGCATCCAGCCCTCGTCGCGGGCCCTCCCCGCCGACGGCGGTGTGTCAGGAGCTACCTGACGGTGTAAGGTCGACCCTGACAGACGGAGACCGGGCATGGGAGAGACCAACGTGGTGCTGGCAGCTTGCTCGTTCTGCCTGAGGACGAGCACCGAAGTGGCGACGCTCGTCGCTGGCCCCGGGGTGTTCATCTGCCCCGAGTGCGTCTCGTTGTGCGAGTGGGTGATCGCCAACAAGCCGGAGACCGTCGAGCAGGCGATGCCGTGGGAGGTCGAGACGAGCCTTGATCAGGCTCTCGACCACCTGCCGCGAGTGGCGGCGGCGAGTGCCCAGGTCGAGGCCAACCTCGCGGGGTGGGTGCGCCGAGCGCGGGAGCTTGGAGCGACCTGGGCCCAGATCGGCCGGGCGCTCGGGATCACCCGCCAGTCTGCCTGGGAGCGGTTCTCCGCGGAGGAGTGATCTTGAGGTGACTTGGCGGTGCCTTGGCGCTGACGGCAGCTCGTGTCCCAGCCACTCCTCATCGAGGTGGTGAGGGACAGCCCGGCCGCAGCCGGGTCATCACCACTACCCACGACCACGAGCAAGCTGTCCCTTGACCACTGCAGCCACACGTTCAGCTGCCTCATGGGCGTTCTCATGCTCCCAGATCCTGACCGGGATCCATCCAGCGCAGGTCAGCCGCTCGTCGGTGTCGCGATCACGGTCCTTGTTGGCAGCGATCTTGTTCGGCCAATACCAGCCATTGGTGCGATGCTCCCGACGGCCGTGCTCGGGGCAGCCGTGCCAGAAGCACCCGTCGACGAACACGGCGACTTTGGCACCAGTGAAGACGATGTCGGCCTGCCGGGCGAGGTCTGGCAGCGGGCGCCGGTGGACGCGGTAGCGCAGCCCGCGCCGGTGGAGGACGCGTCGGAGCGCCAGCTCGGGGCCGGTGTCTCGCCGAGCGAGGGTGCTCATCTTCCGGTGGATCGTTTCACTGGAGGCGAACGGTGTTCGCCAGAGCTCTGACATGTCGGTTGTTACTTGATGGCCCGAGCGACGCGGTCGGCAACCTGGCGAGCGAGCAGAGGGGGGACGGCGTTGCCAATCTGCGCCTGGACCGACGACCTGCGGCCGACGAAGGTGAAGTCGTCGGGGAAGGTGAACAGCCGGCGCAGTTCGGGGACGCGGAGACGTCGGTTCTCCCAGTGGAAGGGGCCCACGTTAGGACCGGGCTGTGCCTGGATCGTAGGCGACGGCCTATCCGGCGACAGCTTGAGGAGGAAGGACCAGTAGCGGCTGCGCCACTCGAAAACGGGATCAGGGTGGCCCCGCTCGGCGGTATAGAAGAGGTAGTTGTCGCCAGGCGGGATGTCGGCGAGGAGGTGACCCCAGCGGCCCCGCACGGTCTCCTCGGGCTCCGGAGCGGTGACGAGGTCCTCGAGGGCCTCCCCGGCGGTCACGTGCGCGCGGCCGCCCCCGCCGCTCGTCCTTCGTTCCCAGGCCCCTGAGTGGGTCGCCTCCGGCAGGTCGGGCAGGGGGGTGCCCTTGGGGGTGCCGACGACGAAGAGCCGGGGACGCAGCTGCGGGACACCGTGGTCCGCGGCGTTGAGGACCCTCCACTGACAGTGGTAGCCGGCCTCGTCGACCTCCTGGAGGAGCCGCCGGAACGCAGGGCGGCTGGCCCTGTTGTGATAGGTGAGGGCGTACACGTTCTCCAGGATGAAGGCCCTCGGCCGCGCCTCGGCAAGGACGCGGGTGTAGCACTGGAGCAGGCTGGCGTCGGGGTCGAGGCCGGCGCGTTTCCATTCGAGCCAGAAACCCGACTTGGAGAACGGGGTGCATGGCGGTCCCCCGACGAGCAGCTCGGGCCGCTCCCTACCCTTGAGCCCGGCCGCCCGGAGCAGCTCCTTGGTCGGCACCTCGAGGATGGAGCGGCGGACGACGGGACTAGCAAGTCCAGGGAAGTTCTTCTCCATCGTGTCCGCGGCGTCGTCGTTGATCTCGACGGCCGCCGCGGTGTGGAACCCGGCCTGCTCGGCCCCGAGGTCGAGGCCGCCCGCGCCGGAGAAGAGGGAGATCGCGACCCCATGCGCCGTCACGGCCTCGATCCTGCCAGGTTCGCTCGCCTCCTTGGTGGACCACAGATCGAAC
>DATGKK010000133.1:0-49224 GCA_035294725.1 Acidimicrobiales bacterium
GCAGTCGGCGGCGCGGTAGAAGGTCGAGAGGAGCTCGTGCGGCTGGGGCGGGAGGAACCGCACCCGCTCCGCCAGGCCGAGCCCGTCGACGAGCGCGTGCAGCGCCGCCACCTCGGAGGCGCCCTGCGGCCCGCTCGGCCCGCCGACGACGGCGAGCCGGGCGTCGGCGCGGCCGTGGCGATGCAGCTCGGCGAGCGCCCTCACGGCCACGTCGGCTCCCTTGAGCGGCTGGATCCGCCCGACGTACAGCAGGAGCGGCCCGGTGCCGTCGAGACCGAGGGCTCGGCGGGCACAGGCCTGGTCGCCCGGCGAGAAGAAAGCGTGGTCGACGCCGGGCGGGACGATCTCGATGCGGCCCGGATTGGCGCCGTAGAGCTCCACGAGCTGATCGAGCTCGACGCTGCACGAGGCGAGGAGGGCGTCGGAGCAGCCGATGATCGCCGCCTCGGTGCGGGCGCGCCGGCCGGTCGCCACATCCGCCGCCTCCTCCGGGCTCGCCTCCGCCTTCACCCGGTCGAGGGTGTGGAAGGTCGACACGAGCGGGAGGTCGAGCCGGTGCTTGATCTCGTGGCCCGCGATGCCCGAGAGCCAGTAGTTGGCGTGCACGGCCCCGGTGGGCTCGTCCGGGTCCCCGAAGTGGGAGGCGGCCGGGAAGGCCCTTCGGGGGATGGCGCCGGTGAGGTGGGCGATCACCCCCTCGGTGAACTCCTCCACGTGCTCGACCAGCTGCTCCTTGCGGACCGGGGCGGCAGGTCCGGCCGGGACGTGGTGGACGGCGACGCCGGGCTCGACGAAGACGGTGCGAGGGAGGTCCGGCGCGTCCCGCCTGGTGAACACGTCGCAGAAGACGCCGGCGCGGCCGAGGGCGGAGGAGAGCTCCTTCACGTAGACGTTCATGCCCCCGCCGTCGCCGGTGCCCGGCTGCGCGAGCGGCGAGGTGTGCAGCGACAGGACGGCGATCCTCCGCATGGGTGCGAAGACTACTGAGGCTGGCCCGAGCGCCCAGCAGGGCGCCTCGCCGCGCCGGTCGCTGCCGGCTCCGGCGCGGCGTCGGCCTCGTCCTCGGGGATCGCCTCGCCGCCCGCCCGGTCGTCGTCGGCATAGCCGTTCTCCCGGCGGAACGACTGGTAGATCCGCACGAGCGCCTCCCTCTGGTACGGGTCGAGGAAGCGGTCAGCCCGGATCCTGCGGACGAGGTCCTGGTCGTCGGAGTCGGCGTCGAGGATGCCCGCCCGCACGTAGAGGGTCTCGGCCGACAGCTGGAGGCCCTTCGCGATCTGCTGGAGGACCTCGGCCGAGGGCTTGCGCAGCCCGCGCTCGATCTGTGAGAGGTAGGGGTTCGAGACGCCGGCGATCTGTGAGAAGCGCCGGAGCGAGAGGCGGGCGGTCTCGCGCTGCTGCCGGATGAACTCGCCGAGATCGGCCCAGCGGTCGGGGATCTCCTTCACCATCTCGCCGGCCAGGGCCTCCTCACCGCCTCAGGCGAGCAGGCTGTCGGCGTCGGCGGCACCAGACTTGTACCGGTCGACGATGGCCTTTTGGATGGCGTCGATCTGCTCGTGGAGGATCCTCCGCTTGCCGGAGACCGTCGTCTCCTCGTCCCGGAGGCGCTCGAGCGCCTGCTGGAGCTCGTCGTCCTCGTAGGTGCACAGGTTCGCCCCTGAGAGGATCTCGCCCGGTTGGCCGACGTCGTCGGGATCGGTGGCGAGCACCTCGGCGAGCAGCTCGTCGATCGACAGCTCGTGCTGGAGGTCCATCATCTCGGCGACGGCCGGCATCGCGAGCACCGAGACGTGGGTGGGCTCGCTCTCCGGGCGGCCCGAGGCCGGCGGGCCGGACGAGAGGATCGTGGGGAGCTCCTCGACGAGGCGCCCGATGTCACTCGCTCCCCCTGAGCGACGCTGCTCCATCTCGGCGAGGACGAGGTCCATCTCCCCCTGGATGACACGGCGGAGGTAGGAGAGGATCACCTCGGCGCGCTGGCACGCGTCCCGCCGTTGGCGCAGCTCCGTGACGGGAGCGGTGTCGAGCCCGTCGAGGTACGACGTCGAGCACAACTGCTCGAGCTCGTGCGCTGTCAGGCTCATGGCTGCATCCCGCCCGTCGATCTGCTCCTGCGGAGATGGTGGACATGGTCATCGTACCGGCTCCCCCGCCCAAGGCGCCCGGCCGCCGCCGGCGGGTGGTACCGGTAGACGGCGCGACCGAGCACGTCGCGGCGGGAGACCGGGCCGAACTGCCGCGAGTCGCGGCTCACCTGTTCGTTGTCCCCGCGGACCTCCACCTCGAGCGCGTGCAGCCTGGCCACCCGCTTCACGAGGATCCGGCCCGGCGCCTCGGGGTCGACCAGCGCCACGACGTCGCCCGGCTCGAGCACCGGCGAGCGCACGACGAGGAGCCGGTCGCCCGGAGCGAGGGCGGGCAGCATGGAGGGGCCGTCCACCGTCACCCGGGTGACGAGTCCCGCCCGGCATGCCGCCACGGCGGCGCCGGCACCTGCCGCAAGGGCGAGGCCGAGCGCCGCAGCCCGCCCGGGGTGACCGCCGGGGGCACCCCACCGGTAGGGTGAGGCGCGAACTCTCGAGCCATACCGTTCCCGACCAAGGAGACCAACCATGTCCTTCACCTCGCGAGTGCTCTCGACTCTCGACCGCTGGAGCGAGCCGCGCACGGCGTACGCCCACTGCGACCTTCCCTGCGGCGTGTACGACCCGGCTCAGGCCCGCATCGAAGCAGAGGCGGTGAAGGCGTGCATGGAGAAGTTCAATGCCTCCGACGACCCCGTGTTCCGTGAGCGGGCCGTGTTCATCAAGGAGGAGCGGGCCGAGCTCGTGAAGCACCACCTGTGGGTGCTGTGGACCGACTACTTCAAGCCCGAGCACCTCGAGAAGTACCCCGAGCTCCACGAGACCTTCTGGAAGGCGACAAAGGCTGCCGGCGAGGCGAAGAAGACGAACGACACCGCCGTCGCCGACCGCATGCTCGAGTCGATCGCCACCATCGACCGGATCTTCTGGGAGACGAAGAAGGCCTAGCCGCCTCGCCGGCGGCGCCGCCGGGGTCGGGAGTGCCGTCAGCCCCCCGACACCGGCGGCAGCACGGCAACCTCGTCGTCGGGCCCGACGGGCGACGCGGCCTCGGCGAACTCGCCGTTCACCCACACGGCGCTGACCTTGATGACCTCGGCGAGGCGATCGCCGAAGCGCTCCACCGCGTTGGCGAGCACCTCCTCGACCGTGGAGCCGCCGACCGTGGCGTGCGCGCACCCGGCCGCATCTTTTGCCTGGGCGAACAGCCGCAGCTCTGCCACGCCCTCTCAGCCTCCCCCGCCGGCGGCAGCGCTGCACCTCGCGCAGGTGAGGCGGGCGGGATCCGCCTCGATCTCCTCGTCGGAGATCTCCTCTCCGCAGGAGGCGCAGCGGCCGTAGCTGCCGTTCTCGAGGCGCTCGAGCGCGGCCTCGATCTCGGCGAGACGGCGCTCCGCCTCAGCGAGGTCGAGCGGCCTCATCCCGTCCTCGGCAGCCGGCTCTCGGCCTGGCGGCTCGGCCCCCGGGCCCGTCGCGGTCACGGTCGGATCGTACCGGTGGTCACGCCACCCCTCCGGGCGGTAGAACGATGGGGTGCCCATCGCCACCATCAACCCCGCCACCGGCGAGACCGTCCGCACCTTCGAGCGCCACGACGACGCCGAGGTAGAACGCCGGCTCGCGCTCGCAGCGCGCGCCTTTGAGGAGTACCGCTCCACGACCTTTGCCGAGCGCTCCGCGCTCGTGAACAAGATCGCCGACCTGCTCGAGGCGGAGCTCGAGCAGACGGCTCGGACCATGACGATCGAGATGGGCAAGCCCGTCGAGCAGTCGCGGGCCGAGGTGCGCAAGTGCGCAGGAGGGTTCCGGTACTTCGCCGAGCACGCCGAGGAGCTGCTCGCCGACGAGGAGGTGGCCGGCACGGCCGCCAAGGTGCGCTCGTTCGTCACCTACCAGCCGCTCGGGCCCGTGCTGGCGGTCATGCCGTGGAACTTCCCGATGTGGCAGGTCGTCCGTTTCGCCGCCCCGGCCTTCATGCTCGGCAACGTCGGCCTGCTGAAGCACGCCTCGAACGTCCCCCAGACGGCTCTGTACCTCGAGGACGTCTGCCGGCGCGCCGGTTTGCCCGAGGGCGTCTTCCAGACACTGCTCGTCGGTGCCGATGCCGTCGAGCCGATCCTTCGCGACCGGCGGGTGAAGGCGGCAACCCTCACCGGGAGCGAGGGCGCCGGGCGGGCGGTCGCCTCGATCGCCGGCTACGAGATCAAAAAGACGGTGCTCGAGCTCGGCGGCTCCGATCCCTTCATCGTGATGCCCTCGGCCGACCTCGATCGAGCCGTCGAGATCGGGGTGAGGGCGCGGGTGCAGAACAACGGCCAGTCCTGCATCGCCGCCAAGCGCTTCATCGTCCACGAGCAGATCGCGGATGAGTACCTCGAGCGCTACACCGAGGCGATGTCGAAGCTGGTGGTGGGTGACCCGCTCGACAATGCCACCGACGTCGGACCGCTCGCGACGCCTTCGGGACGGGACGAGGTCGCCGAGCAGGTGGACGACGCCGTCGCGAAGGGTGCCAAGCTCCTCTGCGGCGGCGAGCGCATCGACGGGCCGGGCTGGTACTACCCGCCGACGGTGCTGTCGGACATCACGCCCGAGATGCGGGTCTACCGGGAGGAGGTCTTCGGGCCGGTGGCGCTGTTCCACCGGGCCGCCGACATCGACGAGGCGATCGCCCTCGCGAACGACTCCGACTTCGGCCTCGGGGCCAACGCCTGGACGAGGGACGAGGCAGAGCAGCGGCGGTTCATCGAGGAGATCGAGTCCGGCATGGTCTTCGTCAACTGGATGACGACCTCCTACTACGACCTCCCCTTCGGCGGCGTGAAGAGCTCCGGCTACGGCAGGGAGCTCGCCGCCCCGGGGATCCGCGAGTTCGCCGTCACGAAGACCGTCTGGGTCGACTGATCCCGTGGCACGTCGCCCTGGCTCGATCCGGCGGGCTCAACCGGCCTCGGCCCAGTAACGGCGGGAGCCCACCACCTCGAGCCCCGGCGACGACCAGACGAGCCGCTCCACGGCATCGAGCTCCTCGGTGACCACACGCTCGGCCGCCGCCACCGCAGCCACCTCGAGCAGCGCCCGCTGGTGGAGGTCCTGATAGCCGATCTCGGCGATGGCGACCCGAAAGCGAGTGCGCGAGGAGTCGATGATGGGTCGGAGCAGGGCGCGCTTCTCCTTGAGCGAGCGGGCTGCCGGAAAGTGCAGCTCGATCTCGAGGGCGCCGATCATCCCGGCCGATCGTATGTGCCACCATCGCCTCATGGTCCACGGGCCCACGATCGAGACCGAGCGGTTGCGGCTCCGGCGCTGGCGGGAGAGCGACCTCCAGCCGTTCGCGGCGATCAACGCCGACCCGGCCGTGATGGAATTCTTCCCCTACCCCCTTGACCGCGAGCGCTCCGACGCGCTCGCAGCCGCCGCCGACGGTGCCTTCGATCGGGACGGCTACGGGCTGTTCGCCGTCGAGGTGCGCGGCGGGGACGGCTTCATCGGCTTCGTCGGCTTGAGCTTCGTCGGCGGGGACCTCCCTTGCCAGGGCAGCGTCGAGATCGGCTGGCGCCTGGCGCGGCACGTCTGGGGCCGGGGCTACGCCACCGAGGCGGCCCAGGCCTGCCTACCTTTCGCCTTCGAGGAGTGCGGCCGTTCGGAGCTGGTCTCGTTCACCTCCGTGCTGAACGAGCGCTCCCAGCAGGTGATGCGCAAGATCGGGATGCACCGAGACCCGGGCGGCGACTTCGAGCACCCTTCGATCGAGCCCGGCCACCGGCTGCGGCCGCACGTGCTCTACCGGCTCACCGCCGAGGAATGGCGGCGGTCCGCCCGCGACGCCGGCGGGGCCGGCTGAGGTCCAGCCGGGTCCCCTCCGTCGACGAGGTCGTCGTCGTCACTTGCGTAGCGAAGCTGCGCGTAACCGGTGTCGTACCAGCCGGTCGTGACGAGCAGGAAGAGAGCGAACTGGAGGAGATGCTCTCCCGTGCAGTAGATGCAGAGGGCGTGCAGCTCGAGGAACTCGACGCTCACGAGGTAGAGGACGAAGCCCATCCCGGCGACGACGCCGGCCAGCCTCAAGCGAGCGAGCCAGGCCGAGGGGGAGCGCCACGACCGCGGGAGGCACAGTGCGGTCATGCCGATGAAATAGAGGAGTCCGTAGAGGGCGACCGGCAACCCGAAGATCATCGACTGCGAGCTCGAGGTCACCTTGCCGCAGTTGATGAACGAGTTGCCGCCGCCCCCGAGCGGACAGCTGCTGTTGATGGAGGCCTGGTCGAAGTAGTGCGCCCAGGTGAGGTAGGCGGCCAGCCCGAGACCGACCACGCAGACGAGGGTCGTGGCCACCGGCCGCCAGCGGGTCACGGCGCTACAGGGCCTTCTCCGCCGACTTCACGAAGGACTGGCTGCAGATCGGCGGCCGGTTGCCGGTCGCCTCGCAGATCATGGCGATGTACCGGTTCGCCGCTCCGAGGATCACCTGCCCGACCCCGGTGGTCGGCTCGTGGAAGGCGGCCACGATCTGGTCCCAGTTGGCTCCCTGCAGGATCGTCGGGTCGTAGAGGGCACCGGACTCGACGTACTTGCCGCCCACGTCGATAAAGGGGATCCCGGCGCCCTGCGCGTCGGCGGCTCCGAAGTAGGTGCCGTTGTCGTACTCGTTGATGAGATTGATGACCTGCTTCGTCGGCGTCTGCAGGGGGTAGTAGTCCAGGTTGTTGCAGACGTAGGCCGGCGTGCCCCCCTGCGGGTTCGCGATGACGGCGCTCGCCCGGCAGTGGTTCGTCAGCTGCTCGGTCTCGTCGAACACGAGGTAGGGGCTCGAGTACTTCGCCTTCGCGAACGTGAGCGTGTGTGTGCCGGGGTAGGCGTCGAGGTAGGACGAGGCCGTCTCCTGAAGACCCGTGAGCGTGCCGAACTTGCTGAGCGCGATCGCGAGCGGCCAGCGGGTGGCGGCGCAGTAGGGGCAGTACTCCGAGCCGAAGTAGACGAGCACCGGCTTGCCGTCCTTCGTGAGCGGCTTCCCCCCGCTGAGGACGACGATGCTCGCCCCTGAGCCCTTGGGCCCGACGCCGTAGACGGCGCTGCCGCCGTTGCCGGCTGCCGCGAGCTCCGAGTTGGGCACGTTGAGCACGGCGTGGGCGACCGTCGCCGTGGCGGGGAACGGGGCCACCCACTTGTCCGCCCCCTTGCCGCCGCCGCTCCCGGTCACGAGCGAGATGATGATGATGATGACCGCGGCGAGGACGACAAAGGTCCCGCCGAAGATCCCGGCCGTCATGGTCGTGGAGCGACCGCCCCGCCCAGGGGGTCGGCGGCCGCCGCGTGCGGGCTGGGTGCGTGCACGGACCGGGCGCCCGGAGCCGCCCTGCTCGACGCGCTGGCGCGCCCGCTGGGCCGCGCTCGCCTGGCCGGGCGAGCCAGCCGCCTGGCTGGGCGAGCTCGGCCGCTTGCGGTTCCCCGAGCCGGCCCGGTTCCCGGAGTTGCCGCCGGGGCGGTTCCCGCCCCCGGTCGGGCGCCCTCCGGGCTGCCGGTTGCCGCCGCTGCTGGCCATGGGTCGATGAGCTCCTGTGGAGTCGGTCGGGCGTGCTCGCTCGCGAGCCACCCGAAGGCGTACGGGCCAAAGGGTACTTGGCGTCAGCAGGAGCGATGGCGAGATTGACGAGCCTGGGTCGAATTCCCAGGTAGCTGTAAGGGTCCACCCGGACTGTCGCCTGCTCGGGCAGCGCCTCTCTGCCCGGAAGGTCGCTCCGCAACGGCGGCGCTCGAGCTCCCCTGCCTAAAGTCTTCCCGGCCGGTGCAGTGACGGCTCGGACCGGCCGGGAGAACAAGGTGGCCGACTCGCAGCTGCTCACGATCGGGGAGATAGTGGCCCGCACCGGAGTGGCGGCATCCGCCTTGCGCTTCTACGAGGCCGAGGGGCTGATCTGCTCCGTCCGCTCCCCCGGCGGCCAGCGCCGCTACTCCCGCGACATGTTGCGGCGGGTGGCCTTCGTGAAGGTCGCTCAACGGGTCGGCCTCAGCCTCGAAGAGGTCCGCTCCGCCTTCGCGCTGCTGCCGGCCGCCCGCACGCCGACCAAGTCCGACTGGAGCCGCCTCTCGCGCTTATGGCGAGCCCGGCTCGACGCCGAGATCTCCCTCCTCGAGCGGCTGCGCGACGAGCTCGACTCCTGCATCGGCTGCGGCTGCCTCTCGCTTCGCCGCTGCTCGCTCTACAACCCGGGCGACCAGGCGGCCGCCCTCGGGAGCGGCCCACGCTACCTGCTCGGCGACGAGCCGCCCCGCACCGTGCGGCCTCGCAGAGGGTCACGGCCCGCAGCAGCAGCCCCTTCGGCCGGCTCGTGACCCCGAGAGGCCGCCCAGGCGGCTACAACACTCAGGGCACCGGCAGCGTGGCCGGTGCGGCCCCGGTGAGCCGGCGGCGAGGAGGTGAGGTCGAGTCATGATGGAAGAGCCGGAGCTCGACGGGTTGCTCGAGAAGGCCGAGCACGAGGAGATCAGGGGTGCCTGGCGCTCCCGGTCGGGCTTGCGGGCGATCGTCGCCATCCACTCGACCGCCCTCGGGCCCTCCCTCGGCGGCACGAGGTTCCGCCCCTACGAGACCGTGGCCGACGCGCTCGCGGACGTCTTGAGGCTCTCGCAGGCCATGAGCTACAAGGCCGCGATGGCCGGCCTCGACCTCGGAGGCGGCAAGGCGGTCATCATCGGGTCCCCCGCTCGGCTGCGCTCCCCGGCGCTGTGGGAGGACTACGCGGCCTTCCTCGACGGCTTCGGCGGCCGGTACTACACGGCGGAGGACGTCGGCACGACCCAGGCGGACATGGACGAGATCGGCCGGCACACGAGCTACGTCACCGGCAGGTCCGTCGAGGCCGGAGGCTCCGGCGACCCGAGCCCGGTCACCGCCTACGGCGTGCTGCGCGCTATGCAGGCCACGGTGCGGAGCCTGTTCGCCGCAGAGTCGCTCGAGGGTCGGACCATCGCCATCAGCGGGGTGGGCAAGGTGGGCCACACCCTGGCCGAGCTCGCCGCCGCCGAGGGGGCGAAGGTCGTCGTAGGCGATATCGACGCCACGGCAGCACGGCGGGCAGCCGAGCTCACGGGCGCCACCGTCGTGCCCGTCGGCGAGGTGCACCGCACCCGCTGTGACATCTTCGCCCCGTGCGCGCTCGGCGGGGCCCTCGACGAGTCGACGGTCGCCGAGCTGGCCTGCGAGGCCGTCGTCGGTGCCGCCAACAACCAGCTCGCGAGCCCCGAGATGGCGGACCGGCTCCACGACCGAGGGATCGCCTACGTGCCCGACTACGTCGCGAACGCCGGCGGGATCATCAACATCGCCTACGAGCGGGGCCGGCCCTACGACCCCGAGGCGGCCCGGGCTCACGTCGGCCGCATCTACGACACGGTCCTCGCCCTGTTCAACGACGCGGCCTCGACCGGCGAGACGCTCGAGGTGATCGCGGAGCGGACCGCCAAGCAGCGCATCGCTGCTGCACGCGTAGCCACGACCCCAGGTGAGGGTGCCGGCGCCGCCGGCGCGCGCCCAGCCTGACCACCTCGCGGCGGAGCCCACATCACGGCAGAGCCATCGCCTCACTTGCGTGGCGCCAGGATCGTCACTCGTCGAGCTGAGCTCGACCGCAACCGAGGGTGACGTGCCAATGTGCGACAAGCCCGCCCCGTCGCCGGCCGCCCCGGCACCTGCGTCATCGCACCGATGACGAGAGGACCGAGTGCGTCCCTGCTCTGGTCGACGGCGAGCTCGGGCGCCCCCGCCCGAGGATGCCGCCGGGTCGTCGGGCCATCACGGCGCGCCGCTGCTTCTCCTGTGGACGGCGACGGGCGCTCGGCCGACCCTGACGTCACCAATCTCGGCGACGGTGCCACCCTGGCACGGACGGCACTCGCCCTCGCTTGCGGGCCCGGTCGACCTGCACGCCGGCTCACCGCTCGGGGATCGCCCTTCTGCACATTCGGGCGATCACCGGCGGGGGCCGCGGCGAGCGCGAGGCAGGTGCGCCCTTTGCACGAGGTCGACGGCGACCTCGTGGTCCGGCGCGTACCCGTCGGGAGCCGCCTACCGCGCTCACGGCCGGCACCACGTGCCGTCACACCTCGGCCGTGAACAGGTAGAGGCCCTCGATGCTGGCCTCGCCAGGGAGGATGTGGTGCGAGGAAACCGGCGGGCGACTAGCTCCCAGGGATCATGGGGGGCAGAGCGGCAGCGAGCCGGTCTGCGACGCGCACCACGTCGACCTCGCTCAGGGGTCCGTCGGCCGCGATCAGCTCGGCGAGCTTCTGGCCCCAGGTGATCCAAGCGCCGTGGAGCTGAAAGGGCTTCGCAAAGAGGCTCCATTCAGCATCGATGAAGCACAGGGCGGCGTGGACGGGCACCTCCGAGCCGGTGAGGGCGTGGCGCACCGCCTCGACCTGCCAACCGAGTCCCTCGACCAGCTTGGTGCGGTCCCGTCCGTCGACGTAGAGGCGGAGGTCTTCTGTGAACCATCCGCCCTTGTCCCGCTGCTCCACCCTTCCCTTGTAGGTCTTGGCATCGATGACCCAGACGCCGGACGCGGCGATCGCGAGGTGATCGATGTTGCCGCGGGTCTTCGGAACCTTGCGGTCATGGAGGAGGACGGCCCGGTCACCGACCCGACGGCTCAGGCTTTCAGCAAGGCGGCGCTCCCCTTCTGAGCCCCTCGCCCAAACCTGCGTTGATTGCGGGTCGTCAGAGAGAAACTTCACGACCGGAGCCAGCCTCCCCCAGCGCTGGTCGATCCTGGCTTCCCTGCGCTGGTGCCGCCGCTCGTACTCGCGCTGGGCGGACGCACCGGCCTTTCCGGCCTGCGGCGGCATCGGCGCTACGTCGGCGGCAGCCGGCGGGTCGACCGCGTCGGTGTCAGAGCCGTGGGCCGCAAGGCAGCTCACGCAGGTGACCGAACGAAGCTCAGCGTCCCACCACGCCTTCGTTGCGGGGGGAAGGGTCGCCCCGCACCCTGCGCAGGTGCCCGCGTACCGCAGTTTGATGAGCCTCGCCCCATGACGAGGGCGATTCTGCCCGATCCCGAGACAAGGGCCTTGCTGCGGGGCGTCGAAGCGTCCCGACGCCCCAGCACACCGCCCGTGCAGCGCTCCCCCGTCACGGGCCGTCAGGTGGCCGCCCGGGTGAACACCCGCGGACCGTCCGTCAACTCTTAGTTGACATCAGGACTACGTCAACCTATAGTTGACAGATGACACCGGCACCCTCTCCCCGAGAGCTCATCGAGACCGTCCGGGCCGACGCTGTCAGCGGGGAGCCGCTCGACGAGCTCGCGCAGGCCGCCAGAACCGCACGGGAGCTCGAGGAGTCGGCTGACGCCGTGCTCGGCCACTTCGTCGAGCGTTGCCGCCGCGCGGGCTACAGCTGGACCGAGATCAGCGGCGTCCTCGGCGTGACGAGGCAGGCGGCACACAAACGGTTCACCGGACCGCTCCCGCCCAACGCCGGGAGCGAGCCTGCCGCCTTCGACCGGTTCACCCCGAGATCACGCGCGGCACTGCGGCAGGCAGCCGAGGAGGCGAGGCAGCTCGGGCACGGCTTCGTCGGCACCGAGCACCTCTTGCTGGCTCTCTTCTCCGACCCCGACGGCATCTCTGCGAAGGTGCTCGCCCGCACGGGCGTGACGCGCGAGGCCGTCCTCGGATTCGTCACCGAGCAGGTCCCTCCCACAGCGCCGCTCGACCTCGGGTTGCCGATGCCCTTCACACCGAGGGCGACGGCGGCGCTGCGGGCCGCCGTGGAACAGGCCCTCGGCCTCGGCCACAACTACATCGGCACCGAGCACCTGCTCCTCGGCCTCTACGGGGACGAGGGCGCGATCGCGTACCAGGCGCTCGCCGCCGCAGGTCTCGGCTACGAGAGGGCCCGGGAGGCCGTGGCCGCCCTCGTCGTTGAGCTCGGCAGGCCGAAGGATTGACTCGCCGGGCGGCCACCGTCGCGCTCAGGCGCGACCGGCGAGGCGGGCCCGCTTGTGCCGCGCCGCCTGCCGGGCCCGGGTCGCCTGGTCGAGCACCACCTTGCGGAGCCGCACCGCCCCCGGCGTCACCTCCACGCACTCGTCGTCGCGGATGAGCTCGAGCGCCTGCTCGAGCGAGAGCTGGCGGGGCGGGATGAGGCGCACGAGCTCCTCCGCCGTCGAGCTCCGCATGTTGGTGAGCTTCTTCTCACGGGTCGGGTTGACGTCCATGTCCTCGGCACGGGCGTTCTCGCCGACGATCATCCCCTCGTAGACCTCGACCCCGGCACCTACGAAGAGGCTTCCCCGCTCCTGGAGAGCGAGAAGGGTGTAGGTGGTCGTGACCCCACTCCGGTCGGCCACGAGGGAGCCGGTGGGGCGGGTCCGGAGCTCGCCGAACCACGGCTCGAAGCGCTCGAAGACGTGGTGGAGGACGCCCGTGCCTCTCGTCTCGGTCATGAGCTCGGTCCGGAACCCGATGAGGCCGCGGCTCGGCACGAGGTACTCGAGCCGGACCCACCCGGTGCCGTGGTTGACCATCTGCTGCATCCTCCCCTTGCGGAGGGCGAGCAGCTGGGTGACGACGCCCATGAACTCCTCCGGCACGTCGATCGAGACGTGCTCGACCGGCTCGTGCACCTTGCCGTCGATGGTCCTCGTCACGACCTGGGGCTTGCCGATCGTGAGCTCGAAGCCCTCGCGGCGGAGCGTCTCGACGAGCACGGCGAGCTGGAGCTCGCCCCGGCCCTGGACCTCCCAGGTGTCGGGCCGCTCCGTCGGGTTGACCCTAAGCGAGACGTTCCCGACGAGCTCGGCGTCGAGGCGGCTTTTCAGCAGGCGCGCCGTGAGCTTGGTCCCATCCCGTCCCGAGAGCGGCGAGGTGTTGATCCCGATCGTCATCGCGAGGCTCGGCTCGTCGACCCGGATCACCGGGAGTGGGCGAGGGTCCTCCCGGTCGGCAAGGGTCTCGCCGATCGTGACGTCGCCGATCCCGGCGACGGCGACGATCTCGCCCGGGCCGGCCTCGGTCGCCTCCACGCGCTCGAGGCCCTCAGCGACATACAGCTCGGAGACCTTCGCCGGCTCGATCGAGCCGTCGGCACGGCACCAGGCCACCTGCTGGCCCTTGCGGATCGTCCCGTTCAGCACCCGGCAGATGGCGAGGCGGCCGACGTACGGGGAGGCGTCGAGGTTCGTCACGAGCGCCTGGAGCGGGTGGCCGGCCTCGTAGGCGGGAGGCGGGATGTGGTCGCGGATCGTGGCGAACAGCGGCTCGAGGTCGTCTCCGGCCTCGTGCGGGTCGACAGAGGCGCGGCCCGCCTTCGCGTTGGTGTACAGGATCGGGAACTCGATCTGGTGCTCGTCGGCGTCGAGGTCGAGGAAGAGCTCATAGACCTCGTCGACGACCTCCTTCACCCGGGCGTCGGCCCGGTCCACCTTGTTCACGACGAGCACGACCGGCAGCCGGCGCTCGAGCGCCTTGCGGAGGACGAAGCGGGTCTGGGGGAGCGGCCCTTCGCTCGCGTCGACAAGGAGGAGGACCCCGTCGACCATCGAGAGCGCCCGCTCGACCTCGCCCCCGAAGTCGGCGTGGCCGGGCGTGTCGACGATGTTGAGCTTGATCTCGCCGTGACGGACGGCGGTGTTCTTCGCGAGGATCGTGATGCCCTTCTCCCGCTCGAGGTCCATCGAGTCCATCACGCGCTCGTTCACGGCCTGGTTCGCCCGGAAGACCCCTGACTGCCAGAGCATGGCGTCGACGAGCGTCGTCTTGCCGTGGTCCACGTGGGCCACGATGGCGAGGTTGCGGAGATCCGCGCGCGAGGTCATGGGTGCAACGTCATCGGGTCACAAAGTCGTCCTCTGCCGTCTCGCACGCGTGAGCGTGGCCGTCCGGGTAGGTCGAGGACTACCCGGCAGATGGGCCGCCCGACGGCACGGCGCGGCCCCTACAGCGTACCGGCCCCCTGGCGCCGGAGGATCGTGACCGCCTCGTACCGCTTCGCCGGGCCTCGCACCCGCCAGCGCTCCTCGACGAGCGAGGGGCTGCGCGCCGCGAGCTCGACCTCGTAGAGGTCCTCACCGCAGGTATGGACGGCCCGGCAGGAGCCGCCGGAGAGGTCGAGGAGGACGAAGGGGCGCCCGTCCTCGAAGCGGGCGTCCACGCCGCCGGCGCCGGTCCGGACGTAGACGAGGCGCCGCTGTGCCGGGAGGCGGTGCGCACCCCACTCGAGCTCGCCCTGCTCGAGGTAGGCGGCGCGAAGCGAGGCCGCTTCCTCCCCCTTGGCGCCGTCGGGCGGGGCGAGCGGGGTCACCCGGGCCGTGCCGTGCAACCGGCCCGTCGTGTTGGTGAGCCGGTCGGTGAGCTCCCGCTCGAGCGCCCAGGTGCCGACCAGGTAGGCGAAGGTGTCGGGCACGGCCAGCTCCACTCCCCCAGTCTGTTGCAGCCAGGGGGGGCCCGCTCCGCCGGGGGCCGCCGGACTTTGGGCACCCCGGTGACGTTGGCTATGGTGAGCGAGCCGTGCCGGTCGCCGGCGGTGTCCGCGGACGCCGGGTGGCGCCGGCCCCGCCCTGAGCCGTCCAGCCGAGGAGGTCCTCCACCACGATGTCACACGCCGCCACGCTGCAGCGCCAACGGCCGGTCGTCCTTGCCGATCTCCTCCCCGGAGCCCTCGTGCGCGACGTTCTCCTCGTCATCGGTGCCGCCGGCCTCGTCGGCGCCCTCGCCCAGCTCACCATCCACCTCCCGTTCACTCCGGTGCCGATCACGGGCCAGACCCTCGGCGTCCTCCTCGCCGGCACCGCCCTTGGCTGGAAGCGGGGCGCGGCGGCACTCACGCTCTACGCCGTCGCCGGCGTCGCCGGCCTGCCGTGGTTCGCCGGTGGCGCGAGCGGCTACGTCGGGGCCTCGTTCGGCTACATCATCGGGTTCGTGCTCTGCGCCGCCCTCTGCGGCTTCCTCGCCGAGCGGGGCGCGGATCGCTCCGTGGCGCGGTCGGTGCCGGCGATGGTCGCGGGCGAGCTCGTGATGTACGGCGTCGGCGTCGCCTGGCTCGCCGTCGACCTCCACGTCGGCGCCGGGAAGGCGATCTCGCTCGGGTTCACTCCGTTCATCGCCGGCGACGCGATCAAGGCCGCCCTCGCGGCAGGCCTCCTGCCGGGCGCCTGGCGCCTCGCCGGAGAGCGGCGGAAGAGCTGACGGCCCGGCTCGGCGACCCCACGCCTCCGCCGGACGACCTCGGGAGCTCCCGCAAGGGGGGGCCCGGCGCCCCGGAACGAGTGCTGCGCGCAGGCTCATGTGGTCGTGCTGCCGGCCGCGGGGACCGGACGGCTCCGCGGGCAGCTCAGCACCGGCGGCTGCCTCGTCGTCGAGGGAGATCCCCTCGGCGAGGGCCTGGCTCCACAGCCGCTTGCCGAGGTTCGATCAGGACCGCCCGGCAGCCCGCTGGTGCCTCACCGCTCACCACGTCGTCACGAGCGGGCACGCGCCGTGAGCGGTCCACCGGTTCGTCGGGAGCCGTCTCGTCCGGTGAGACGTTCCGCGCCACGGTGGCGATGCCAGCCGGCGTGAACCCGCCCGGCGATCGCTGCTTGACTTGGTTCCCTCATGAGCGAGCTGCTCATCGCCGCTAACCCCGATCCCGGTTCGAGCCTCGGCTACCTGCTGCGGGTGCCGCTCGGCGAGGGGCTCGTGCTGCGCACCTCCGGGACCTGGCCGCGCACGAAGGCGCTCTACTGCCACCCCGTGCCGGTTGACGAGTGGCCAGCGACCCCCGCCATCGTCGAGCGGATCCCGCTGCGCTCGTGCACCCGGCGCGGCGCCGCCATCGACCTTGTCGCCGCCCGCTCCCGGGAGAACCGCTCCCAACTGGTGTTCACCACGGCAAGAGGCCGGGAGGTGGTGTTCTGGCAGGCGCCGCGCACCCGCCGGCAGGCACGTCCCTCGGTCAGAGTCCCCACGGCCCGGGCGGCGGGCATCGCCGAGCTGGAGATCATCGTCGACAGCCACGAGCGCTACGCCTACCGCTTCGACCGCCAGCAGGTGCGCACCACCAAGCGGGCGCTGCCCTGTGGCGACTACGGGATCACCATCGCAGGGACGCTCGTCGCCGCCGTGGAACGCAAGTCCGTCCCCGACCTCGTCAGGAGCCTGACAACAGGACGGCTGCGCTACGCGCTCGGCGAGCTCGCCGCTCTGCCACGAGCGGCCGTGGTCGTCGAAGACCGCTACTCGGAGATCTTCCGGCTGGACCGGGTCCGTCCCGCCCTCGTCGCTGACGGCATCGCTGAGTGCCAGGTCCGCTGGCCCAGCGTCCCGATCGTCTTCTGCGAGACACGCCCCCTCGCCGAGGAGTGGACCTACCGTTACCTCGCTGCCGCGCAGGCCTGGGCCACCGACGAGCCGGCCGCCATCGCCCGCATCGGCGCCGTGAGGCTGACCGACCGTCGAGGCGACGGGGGCGGCGAACCGGTGGCGGCGCAGATCCGAGCGTGGGCGCGTTCCGAGGGCCTCGAGATCTCCGAGCGCGGACGGATCCCGGCGTCGGTCCGCCAGGCGTGGGAGCGCGCAACCACGCCCCTGACCTGACGGCGCGATCTGCTGAGCCCGGGCCCGACGGTCGACGTCACGAAGCGCTCCCCACGATGAGCCCAAGCCTGCGGAGCTCCAAGTTCTGCCGGTCGCTCCGGCGCTCAGGTAGCCGGGAGCAGCGCACGGCGAGGCCGACAAGGGTCCTCCACCTGCTGGCGGCCGGCAGGGCCGCAGGAGTGTCACTATGGACGAAGTGAGCGAACCAGGCACCGCTCGGCACTGGGACAGCGCGTACGAGGAGGGCGACGCCTCGTGCAGCTGGTTCGAGGAGCGGCCGGGGCGTTCGCTCGACATGCTCGAGCGAGCCGGGGTCACGCCCCGAGACAGCGTGATCGACGTCGGAGGGGGCACGGCACGCCTCGTCGACGAGCTCATCGCCCGCGGCTTTGGCGACCTCACCGTGCTCGACGTCTCCGAGGTCGCGCTCTCTCGAGCCCGATCGAGGCTCAGAGCCCGTGCCGATCGTGTGACCTGGCTCGTGGCCGACCTCCTCGAGTGGGTGCCGGCTCGCACCTACCGGGTCTGGCACGACCGGGCCGTCTTCCACTTCATGACGGCCGAGGACGACCAGCGCCGCTACCTCGAGGCGCTGCACGCGGCCACCTCGGCCGGGGCCGTGGCGATCTTCGGCTGCTTCGCCGTAGACGGGCCGTCGTCCTGCTCGGGCCTGCCCGTGGCCCGCTACGAGCCGGCCGGCCTCGCGGAGCGTCTCGGCGAGCAGTGGCAGCTCGTCGCCGAGGGCCGCGAGGAGCACACCACCCCGACCCGTGTCGTCCAGCCCTTCTCCTGGGCGGCGCTCCGGCGGACGAGCTGACTCGTGGCCGTCACCATCTACGGCGTGTGCGCCGTCAGCTTCATGATGGTGATGTACGCGCTCGAGTCCCGGCACCGGCGCTTCATCGCCGGCTTCGCGCTCGGCTGCGCCCTCTCGAGCAGCTACGGCTTCCTCGCCGGCACCTGGCCCTTTGGCGTCGTCGAGGGCGTGTGGACCCTCGTGGCCGTCCGCCGCTACTGGACAACGAGACCGCCCTCGACCTACAGGTGATGGCGCCTCTCGATGACACCACCGCCCTCGCCGGCCGGGCACCGCCCAGCCCCGGGCCGGAAGCGGCGCACCAGCTGGATCGGGCCCCTCCGGGCGCCGGGCTCCCGGCCGAGCCGGTGATGGCCCGCCGCCGACCGGCGATCCTCGCGTGTCGGGACTGAGTGCCCACGAACCCGGCCGCCAGCTCGACGACCTGGGTCCATGGCCTGGCCCTCCGGGGCCGGCCGACGTCACTCGCCGAGCAGCTCGGCGACTCGGCGCAGCGTTGCTGCCAGGTTCTCGTCGACCTCGGTCACGGCCACATCGAGGGAAACCCAGCGCACCGGGGCAGAGGCCGACTCGGCCCGGGCCCGTTCCGGCGTGGCGGTGACGAGGGCGTAGCGGACGTCGGCATGCTCGTGGGCCGGCTCCAGGTGGCGAGCCTTCACGGCCACGACGGCCAGGTGCACCGGTCGTGCCAACCCCCCCGCAGGCCGGAGAGGGCGGAGGTCGGCAAGGCCGGTCTCCTCTTCCGCCTCGCGGAGCGCCACGGCGAGCGGGTCGTCCTCGCCGGGGTCGCCGTGCCCGCCGACGTGCAGCCAGGCGCCCTGGCGCTCGTGCCAGCGGAGCAGCACGCGGCGTCGCTGCGGATCGAGGACGATGGCCGAACCGGTGAGATGGAGCGGGAGCGAGCGGTCGTAGGGGTCGTGCTCGCCCGAGAACAGCTCGCGGACCCGTTCGAGGGAACGGCGCTCCTCCACCTCGGCCGGCTCGTAGCTCTCGAGCCAAGCCGGGCCTCGAGGCTCCGAGCTCTCCGCCATGCCGGCAAGCCTAGGAAGGGCCCGGCGGCGTCGCCGTGCTCCCGGCGGATGCCCACGACGCTGCCCAGGGACGCGGGGTCGACTCCGCAGACCCCGTTCCTCGGGGTGCTGGGAACCGGTCATACTGTCTCAGTGTCCAGCGTGACCTTGAGGCCCGGTTCGCACCGGAAGGGGGAGGACGGCGACCTCGCCCCATCGCCGCTCGCGGCGCGCTGGCGGGCGGTGCTCGGGATCGGGCTCGCCGCCGTGCTCGCCGGCGTGCTGATCGAGGGCTTCCGCGTGGGTGTGGCCAGCACGGTGCCGGGCACCCCCGCCGCCGCGCACCAGGTAGTGCCGAAGAACCTGGTCGCAGTCGGCGCCGACCTGGTGCCGAACCCCTCGATGCTGCCGGCGGCGACGCCCGGGCTCGCCATCGACCTCCATGCCTGGGGCCAATTTCCCCGCCTCGCGGACGTGCCGGTGACGATCGGCACAGGCGCGAGCGCGCACGAGGGCCACGCCCAGCTCGTCTCGCTCCGGCACACACGCACGGGCGGGGTCTGGTTCACGGTCCCGGTGAGCGCCGGGAGGTGGTACGCCGAGCGGATCGACGTCCTCGTCCGGCACCTCGACCCGGGCGCCTACGTGAGCGTCAACCTCGAGTGGTACCACCTGGAGCAAGACGGGGTCTCAGAGCCCCTCGGCGCCTCCGTGACCACCCTCCACCACTCCGGCAGCTCGCCCGTCACGGTCCGCCAGTTCGGGTTCTCCCCTGCGACCGCCGACCGCGCTCATGTCGTGGTCAACGTCGTCGGCGGAGGCGAGGTGCTCGTCCTCGGCGCCGAGCTCCACCTCGCCGTCCAGCGGTAGCGCTCCCGCCGCCACCGGCGAGGCGCCGAAGCGCCGCCACAGCCGCTCGACGAGGAGCGTCCCGACCACGATCATCGTGAGGTCGAGCAGCGAGTCGAACAGCACCCCGTGCTTCACCACGCCGTCGAGCCCGCCGCCCACGGGCGCCTGCACGAACACAAGCCCCGCCGTGAGCACGGTCGCGGCGAGGACCTCGGGCGAGGTGGCTCGGGGCGCTCGACGCCAGGCCACCACGGCCGTTGCAAGGCCGACCAGAAGGACCAGGGCGACGAACCACAGGGCGTGCGGCAGGATCGACTGGTGCACGAGCGTCCACGGTGAGTCGGTCGCGTACTGGCGGAGGCCGCTCCCGGCCCCGGCCGGCAGGTTGGCGTACGGCGGGCGGAGCAAAAGGTCCCTGTTCGCGTTCTTGCTGAGGATCGTGATCAGGTTCCCCGGGTGGGCGAGGTAGAAGCTCACGATCTTCCCGACGCCGATCCGGTCGAAGAACTCGGTCTGGATGAACGGCTTCGCGAACGCGCTCCTCGCGTCCGCCGTCGCGAACCCGGCATAGCGGGCGAGTGACTGCGGCAGGCCGAGCGAGGCAAGGGCGGCCTTCGGGTTGCCCGAGCGGAGGATCCCGTCGAAGACCGAGTCGTAGAGCTGGTAGGCCTTCAGGTAGGGGACCTGGGAGGTCCAGTCCCACAGGCCGAACCCGGCGATCGTGAGGGCGCCGAGGGCCCCTGCCACCCGCCACTCCCGGCGCGGCCTCAGGTGCCGCCAGGCGAGCACGAGGGCGAGCAGCGTGAAGACGACGGCGATCACGGCGTCCTCGGTCTTCGCGGACACGGCCATGGCGGAGGCGGCGACGAAGCCTGCGAACGGGAGCAGCGGGCGCCGGGAGGTGGCGGTGCAGGCGGCGAGACCGATGGCGAGGAGCGTGAAGCCGATCTCGGTCGGCTCGGAGAAGAAGGAGTTGAAGTACTGGACGTACCCGAAGTCGGTGAAGGCGATGGCGAGGAGGATCTCCGCGGCCCCCCGGGCCCTCGCGGGGAGCTGGCGAGCGGCGACGAACAGCGAGGCGAGCGCGCCCAGCCAGACGAGGGCGTTCAGCAGGCCGAGCCACCTGATGTCGAAGGTGCTCCCGCCGCCGAGGAGGCCGTGCAGGCCGATGGCGAGGCGGGCCATGACGAGGGTCGAGCTGTGGTACCCGAAGTAGTACGAGTAGTTGTTCGCGTTGCCGGCCACCGAAGCTGACAGGCCGAGGGCGGCAAGGCTCTGGTGGAGGTGGTACTTGTAGGTGAGCGCGTAGGCCGAGTACGGCTGGGACGCGACGGGGGCGACGCCGAGCTGGACCGTCAGCCGCTCGTAGTCGCCCTGGTTGGCGAGCCCCTTCACCGGGCTCGACAGCACCGTCCAGAGCACGTACACGGCGGAGACCCCGAACACGACCCACTCGAAGGCTCCGAACGGGCGGGCGCGCCGCTCCGGCTTCGCGACCCCGTCGATCTCCGCCAGGCGGCGGCGGCGCGCGGCCTCAGCCCTGCCGACAAGGGCGGCAGCGACGAGCACGATCCCGGCGAGCAGAACGACGAGTGCGAAGATCCCCATGGTCGAAACGCGTCCTCACCCCACTTGGCGACCGTGGCACCGGCTGTGCCCCGCGCCCCATCCTCGCGCGCTCCCGGGCGAGCTCCGACCGAGCGTCACCTCGCCACCGGCGGCACCGGGATCAGTGCCGGGACGGCCGGCGCAACGGGAGCAGGGAGGGACGAAGTGAGCGGTGGCGCCGCCGCAAGGCGAGGAGGAGCCCGCCGGCGAGGGCGGTGGCGCCCGCGGCTGCTGCGGCGAGCGGCCCCGCGGTGGCTCCGCCAGCCTGGCTCGGCAGCACGACCGCCGTCGCACGGCCTGCCGGGGAGCCCGCTACGGGCGAAGTGACCGGGCTCGTCGTGCGCGGGACGGCGAGGTGGTTGGCGGTGAGCTCGGCGTGGGCACTGCGCACGAGCCGCACCCCGCGGGTCCGGCGGGCGCCGCCCGTCGCCTGCGAGCGCGCCGCACCCGGGGAGGTGTGGCTCTCGTGCGCGTCGAGCTGGCCCGTCACCTTGGTGGCCTGGCGTGCCGGGGTGCGCTGCGGTGGCTTCTGCCGCTTCGGCGGACCGCCCGGAGCCGTCGAGGCCGCCGTCGACGCGAGAAGCCCTCCGCCCGAGGCGGCCACGATGGTCTCGCCGGCGTCTCCGGTGGTGTACGGCCAGCCGTAGTTGGCCGCTCCAGCCGCCTGCAGCATGTTCGAGAGGCCCGACTGAGCTGCGCCCGGGCTGCCGCTCGCCTCGAGGGCGATCGCCACGGACGGCCAGTAGGAGACCTTCTCGAGCTCGACCGATGCACCGCTCAGGTAGGGAGCGCTCTCGTTGGGCTGGTCCCAGTTCGGCTGGGAGGAGGAGAAGTGGGCCATCAGCCCGGCCGCCCGCCCGGCGGGGACCGCGCCCCACTCGACGGCGCTCACCTGCTCGAGCGCGTCCGGGTAGAGGTTCGACCAGTCCGTCGGGTGCTGCCAGCCGTTTTGCTGGCGCGCCCAGTCGTAGGCGCCCGTGGCCGGGTCCCAGAGGCTGGCGATCCCGCTTTGCATGAGGCTCGTCCTCGCGGCCGCCTCCTGCTCGAGAGAGGAGTTGCCGAGCACCCGCTCGATCGCCGTCGCCGCCTCGAGGCCCCCGAGGACCTGCACGTTGTCCATGAGGTAGGCGACGTGCCAGGAGGGCGTCGCCCAGGTGAGCCCGTCAGGTTGCTGGGTCGAGGCGATCGCCGCCAGGGCGCCGGCCACGCCGCCGCTCACCGAGCGCAAGGCGGCGAGGTTCCCCGTCGCCGAGTAGGTGTCCCAGACGGCGGCAAGGTAGGTGCCGGCGTAGGCGTCGGTGGAGTCCTCCGTGCCGGTCGACACGAGCTCGGTGCCCCCGACGACGTCGTAGTCGGTGACGTACCCGGTCTGTGGGCTCTCGGCGCTCGCGTACCAGCGCAGGTAGGACCAGGCGGCGTCCGCGTAGCTGGCGTCGCCGGTGACCGAGGCCGCCCGGGCGAGGCCGATGGCGGCGAAGTTCGCGAGGTAGGGGTGGACCAGCCGGAGCACCGGCCGGTCCGGCCAGACGGCGATCGCCCCGTCGGGGAGCTGCGCGCTCATGATCCAGTTCGCCTGGGCCACGACCGTCGACTCCGCCGCTCCCGCGAGCGCCGGCCGACCGGCCGGGACCGGGGCCGCGACGGCGCCGAGGGTGGCGAAGGCCGCAAGGGTGCCGAGCCCTGCTACTGAGACGAGCCGACGGGAGGCAGAGGCGGTCTCGGGGGGAACCACGTAGTGTGGTTTCGACACCCCGGAGCGTGTTCTTTAGCACTCTAAGTAGTCAGTTGACTACTATGAGCATTGGCGCAAGCGGCGTACGCGCGCGTCAGGCGAGCGGCGTTGCCTCCTCGGGCGGGCGGAGCTGAACGCCGCCGATGGCCGCAAGCTCCCGCTTCATCTCCCCGACCGAGTGGTGCTCGGCGAGGCGGGGGGAGTAGAGCATCGAGCTCACGATCGCCGCCTGGGCATCGGCGACGAGGAAGGCCTCGGCCACGTGCCGGACGGTGCCGGCCCCCCCGCTCGCCACGACGGGGACGTTGACGGCGGCGGCCACCATGCCGGTGATCTCGAGGTCGTAGCCGGCTTGGGTCCCGTCCCGGTCGATGCTGTTCACGACGAGCTCCCCCGCGCCGAGCTCGGCGGCCCGCACCGCCCAGGCCACGGCGTCGAGCCCGGTCATGTGGCGAGCCCCGTCGATGGCGATCTCGTAGCCGCTCGGGATCGCCGCCGACGGCTCGACGGCCTTCACCTGCATGCTGACCACGACGCACTGGGAGCCGAACGCGCGGGCGCCGGCGGCCACGAGCGACGGGTCTCGCACCGCCATGGAGTCGATGCTCACCTTCTCGGCGCCGGCCTTCAACACCGCCCGCATGTCGTCGACCGAGCGGAGGCCGCCTCCGACGGTGAAGGGCACGAACACCCTCTCGGCCACCCGCTCGACCGTGCCGAGGTCGATGCGCCGGCGGTCGCTCGAGGCCGTGATGTCGTAGAAGACGATCTCGTCGATGCCGTCCTCGTAGAGCCGTGCGGCGAATTCGACCGGGTCGCCGACGTCGACGTTGTCCTGGAATTGCCGGGCCTTCGTGAGGCGGCCGTCGCGCACGTCGAAGCAGGCGACGAGCCGGCGCGTCAGCATGGCGCGCCTTCGACGACCCGCCGGAGCAGCTCGAGGCCGCGCGGCCCGCTCTTTTCGAGGTGGAACTGGGTCGCGCACAGGTTGCCCGCCACGACCATGGCCGCAAAGGGCCCGCCGTAGTCGGCCTCGGCGACGACGACGGAGCGGTCCGCCGGATCGGCGACGTAGGAATTGACGAAGTAGAAGTGCGCTCCGAGCGCCTCGGCGAGGTGCGCCGGCGCGCCCGTGTCGCGAACGAGGTTCCAGCCGATCTGCGGCACGCGCACGGTGGCCGGCAGGCGCCGCACCGAGCCCGCGAGCCAGCCCAGGCACTCGGCGCCGTCCTCCTCGCTCTGCTCGAACAGGACCTGGAGGCCGACGCAGATCCCGACGTACGGCTTGCCGGCGGCGACGTGCCCGGCAAGGGCCTCCGCCATCCCGCTCTCGCGAAGCGACCGCATCGTCTCGAGCGCAGAGCCGACGCCGGGCAGGACGGCGTGAGTGACACCCTCGAGCTGCTCAGGGTGCACGGCCGCTCGCGCCTCGATCCCGAGGAGGGCGAGCGCACGCAGCACGCTCGGGCAGTTGCCGGCGGCATAGTCGACGACGGCGACCACGGGGCGCACGCCGAAAGTCTCCGGGACACCGGGCCGTCTCCGCCAGTCCGGCGCCGTCGCCAGCCCCCGGCCAGCTCGGCCCCGAGCCGCCGAGCTTGTCGCGTGACCGGGCGGGCGTGTTCCGGGGGGAGGGCTCGAACCTCCAACATTCGGCTCCAAAGGCCGACGTTCTGCCGATTGAACTACCCCGGACGGCGTGACAGCCCGGCATGGCGCTCAGGCAGGGCCAGCTTACGCAGCGGTGCGCCGGCACAGCCGGGCAGAGCCGGGCAGAGCCGGGCAGCGGGTCGGTGCCAGCGGGTCGACTATCCTTCCCGGCGCCATGGGATCCCTCATCAAAAAGCGCCGCAAGCGCATGCGCAAGAAGAAGCACAAGAAGATGCTGAAGCGCACGCGCTGGCAGCGGCGGGCCGCCGGCAAGTAGCCGCGCCGGCACCGCCGCCCCGTCAGCTGCCGGTGCCCGTGGTCCCGCCGGCAGCTCCGTAGGCCCGCACCGCCGCCACCATCGCGCTCTCGCGGCCGCAGAGCACCTCGCCCCGGAGGGACGCGGCCAGCTCCGCTAAGGCGCCGTACTGCTCCGCCGGCCGCTCGACGAACCACGTGCCGCCGCTGCCGGCCAGGCGAGGCCGCTCGCCGGACGCGGCGCCGAGCAGGTCCCGCCACCACCTAAGGCCGGGGTAGGCGGCGAGCGCGGCGGGCTCGAGGTCGTTGCCGAGATCGCCCGAGGGGCCGCCGAGCTCGTCCCAGGCGGCGTAGACCGCCGGTGTGGAGACCGCCAGTCGCGGCGTGACGAGGAGGTAGGCGCTCTCGGGGAGGGGGTCGAGCTGCTCGACGACCTCCCCGATCCCCGTCACCCGGGCTCGGCCGCCGGTCAGGCAGTAGGGCACGTCGGCTCCGAGCCCCGCTGCGACGGCAAGGTCGGTGACCCCGCACCAGCGGAGCACGGCGGCGGCATCCGAGGAGCCGCCGCCGAGGCCGGCGGCGGCCGGGATGTGCTTCTCGAGGCGGCAGCGGGCGCGCACCCCGCATGCCCGCAGCGCCCGCTCGACGAGATTGCCCGCAAGGGCCGGCTCGGGCGGCGGCCCGTCAGGGGCGGGCGAGCCCTCTCGCACGGCGGGCGGGAGGCCGACCCAGGCGACGGCGTCGACGACGTCGAGGCCCTCTCCCCCCTCTTCGAGCTCCAGCACGTCGCAGAGGTCGAGGCTCACCATCTCGGCCTCGAGGAGGTGGTAGCCGTCGGGGCGGCGCCCCGTGATGGCCAGCGAGAGCGTGAGCTTCGCGGGGGCGTGAAGCCGGGTCATCTCGGCCCGCCGGCACGCCTCGCGGCGGCGAGCCGGCCCCACTCCTCGAGGCCGAGCTCCTCGGGCCGGCGGGAGGGATCGATGCCCGCGGCGGCGAACTGCTCGCCGGCGACGACGCCGGCGAGGGAGCGGCGCAGCATCTTGCGCCGGTGCGAGAATGCCCGGCCGACGAGCTCGTCGATCTCGGCGAAGGGGGCCTTCGCCGGATCGACGCCTGGCTCGGCTCGGCGCACGACCTCGACGACGGCGGAGTCGACCTTTGGCCGCGGGAGGAAGACCGCCGGCGGCACGCGCATCACGATCCTCGCCGTGGCGAAGTACGAGAGCCGCACCGACACCGCCCCGTAGCGGGAGCTCCCGGGCGACGCGACGAGGCGCTCGGCCACCTCCCGCTGGACCATCACGACCATGCGGTGGACGGCCGGCTCCTCTCTCAGCAGGTCGAGCACGAGGGGGGTGGCGATGTTGTAGGGGAGGTTGGCGACGAGCACCCACCCCGCACCGGGATCTGCGGGGCCGGCCGGCCCGAGCGCCTTGCGCCAGCCCGGCTCCATCGCGTCGGCGTGCACGAGGGTCACCCCGAGGCCGGCGACGACCTCCTCGAGAGGGCCGAGGAGGTGCCGGTCGAGCTCGACGGCCGTCACCCTCGCTCCGGTCGCGGCGAGCGCGACCGTGAGGGCGCCGAGACCGGGCCCCACCTCGACAACGCGCTCGCCCGGCTGGAGGGCGGCGCACCGGGCGATGCGCTCGGCCACGCCCGGCTCGACGAGGAAGTTCTGCCCGAGCGCCCGCGAGGCGACGAGGCCGTGGCGCCGCAACAGCTCCGCCGTCTCGGCCCGCCCCGGCGGCCGCCGGGTCCCGGCGGGCTCTGCCGGCGGCACCTCAGCCCGGCAGGCCGAAGGCGGCGGCGGCATTCGCCGTCGTGAGGCGGGCGACCTCCTCGATCGAAAGGTCGAGCTCGCGCGCCACGGCCTCGCCCACCTTCGTGACGTAGGCCGGCTCGTTCGGCCGGCCCCGGTGCGGGACCGGCGTGAGGTAGGGCGAGTCGGTCTCGATAAGGAGGCGGTCGGGCGGGCAGAGCCGGACCGCCTCCCGCACCTCACTTGCGCTGTGAAAGGTGGCGATCCCCGAGAAGGAGAGGTAGGCCCCCGTCGCGAGGCACTGCTTGGCCTCCTCGGGCCCTCCGGTGAAGCAGTGGAAGACCGTCCTCGACGGCGTCCCCTCGGTCGCGAGGATCCCGAGCGTGTCCTCCCACGCCTCCCTCGTGTGCACGACGAGGGCGAGGCCGAGCTCGTTCGCAAGGGCGACCTGGGCGGCGAACACGGCGCGCTGGGCCGGCCGGGGGGAGTAGTCATAGTGGTAGTCGAGGCCGCACTCGCCGATGGCGACCAGCCTCGGAGGCAGGCCCCCGTCGGCGGGCGGGCCGGAGGCCTGCCCGCTTCTCACCCGGTGAGTGCGCCTGAGCAGCGAGAAGAGCTCGTCGGTGCCCTGCGAGGCGTCGTGGGGATGGAGCCCTGCGGTCGCCCAGATCTTCACCTCGACGCCGCCCGTGCTCGCCGTGCGGCGGACGGCGACCCCGATCGCCCTCGCCGAGCTCGCCGCGTCGGTGCCGACGCAGATCATCCGGCGCACGCCGGCAGCGACGGCCCGCTCGACGGTGGCGAGCTCCTCGGCCTCGTCGGCGGCGTACTGGAGGTGGCAGTGGGTGTCGGTCCACAGGGGCAGGACGGCGATGCGCGCAACCCGCTCGGCCGCCGCCCGCTCCCTTGCGCGCGCCTCCTCGTCGCCTGCGCCAGCGGGCTCGGCGCCCTCGAGCGCGTCGTCCCGGTGGCGGCGGCGCCCGAACAGGCCCCTCCCCGGCTCGTTGCGGGGCACGGCTACGCCACAGCCCGCCGCGGGAACAGCGGCGAGCCCTTCGTGACGGGGAGGCCTCCCGGGTAGCCGCCCCAGGCGAGCGCCCCACCCTCCGCCGCGTTGCCCGCCGCCCCGGCGGCACCATCGAGCCCAATACGGGCCCAGATCTCCTCGGCCGTGTCGGGGAGCACCGGGGAGACGAGCACGGCGACGAGGCGGAGCACCTCGAGGGCGTCGCCGAGCACTCCGTCGACCTCGGGTCCGGGGGGGAGCCTCCACGGCGCCACGGCCTCGAGCTCGGCGTTGGCGGCCCGGATGAGGCGCCAGGTCGCCTCGAGCGCCTCATGCGGCGCCGTGCGGGCAAAGGCCGCCCTCGCCTCGGCGACCGTCGCCGTCCCCGCCCCGGCGAGGTTGCCCCCCTCGCGGCGGGGTGCGGGACCGATGCCGCCGCACTTCGAGTCGACGACGGTGGCCACGCGGGCGAGCAGGTTCCCGAGGTTGTTCGCGAGGTCGGCGTTGTAGCGCTCGATCAGCCCCTCGTAGGTGAACTCGCCGTCCTGGCCGATCGGGAACTCCCGCACGAGGTAGTAGCGAAGGGCGTCGTTGCCCACGTCGCGGGCGAGCTCGACCGGGTCGACCTGGTTGAAGGCCGTCTTGGCCATCTTCCGCCCGCCCACGAGCAAAAAGCCGTGCACGAGGTAGTGCCTGGGCGGCTCGATGCCGGCCGCCATGCACATCGCCGGCCACCACACGCAGTGGAACCGGATGATGTCCTTGCCGAGCAGGTGGTGAACCGCGGGCCACCATGTCTCGAAGCGGGCGGCGTCGCTCCCGTAGCCGATCGCCGTGATGTAGTTGACGAGGGCGTCGTACCAGACGTAGAAGACGTGGCTCGGGTCCCACGGCACCGGGATGCCCCAGGCGATGGAGGTCCTCGTGATCGAGATGTCCTTCAGCCCCGAGCGGATGATCCCGAGCGCCTCGTTCCGTCGGGTCTCGGGGTGGATCGCGTCGGGATGTGCCGCGTACCACTCGAGGAGGCGGTCGGAGAACCGGCTCAGGGCGAAGAACCAGTTCTCCTCCGAGAACCACTCGACGGGCCGCTCATGCGCCGGGCAGAGCCGTCCCGGGAGGAGGTCGTCCTCGAGGTAGTAGGCCTCGCAGCTCACGCAGTACCAGCCCTCGTAGACCCCCTTGTAGAGGTAGCCGTTGTCGTGGATCGCCTCCATGAACCGCTCGACGGAGCGGTGGTGGCGCTCCTCGGTCGTCCGGATGAAGTCGTCGTTGCTGAGCCCGAGCGCCTTCCAGGCCTCGACGAAGCGGGAGCTCGTCTCGTCCGCCCACCGGCCCGGGCTCACCCCGTTCGCCTCGGCCGCCCGCAGGATCTTGAGGCCGTGCTCGTCGGTGCCGGTGACGAACCAGGTCTCGTCCCCGGCGAGGCGGTGCCAGCGGGCGAGGACGTCGGCGCAGATGGTGGCGTAGGCCGTGCCGAGGTGGGGCGCGTCGTTCACGTAGTAGATCGGCGTCGTCTGGTAGTAGCGCCCGGCCACGGGTCGAGCCTACAAGGACTCCCGCGACGCCTCATCGGACCCTGCCGGGCCGACGGCCAGGGACAGCGCCTCGTAGATCTCGCGCCGGGCGAGCCCGTGGCGCTCGGCGAGCTCGGCCACGGCATCGCGCCGGCTGCTCCCGGCCGCAACGAGGGCGGCGAGCTCGCCGGCGAGCTCGCCCGCCCGAAGCGGCGCCGGCTCTGCGGGCGGAGCCGCGTCGAGCACGAGCACGAACTCGCCCCGGACCGCGTCGGGTGTGAAGCGAGCGGCCGCCCCGGCGAGCGAGCCCCGCCAGGTCTCCTCGTGCAGCTTGGTGAGCTCCCGGCAGACGGCGACCCGGCGGGCCGGCCCGCACAGGCCGAGCAGGTCGGCCAAGAGGGCGGGGACCCTCCCCGGGGCCTCGTAGATCACGCTCGGCACCTCCGAGCGGGCCAGGCCGGCGAGGCGGGCTCTCCGCTCCGGCCCCTTTCGCGGCAGGAACCCCTCGAAGCGCCACCGGTCCCGGACGAAGCCGGCGAGCGCGATCGCAGCCGTCGCGGCCGAGGGGCCCGGCACGATACGCACCGGGATGCCGGCCTCGTGGGCCGCGTCGACGAGGAGCGCCCCCGGATCGCTCACCGCAGGGGTCCCGGCGTCGGTGACGAGGGCGACACGCCGGCCGGCGGCGAGGATCCCGAGCACCTCCTCGACCCGCCGGCGCTCGTTGTGGCCGTGGAGCGAGAGGAGCCGGCCCCCCACGACGCCGGCATGCGCGAGGAGCCGGCCCGACCGGCGGGTGTCCTCGCAGCAGATCACGTCGGCCCCGGCGAGCGCCTCGATGGCGCGAGGAGCGAGGTCGCCCAGGTTGCCGATGGGCGTGGCGACGAGGACGAGCTCGCCCTTCGGGGTCATCGTCGGTGCCCGATCGCCGGGCTCACTCCTTGATCGAGAGCTGGTCGCCCGGCTTCAGCCCCCACCGCTCGAAGGCGCCGGCCTCGGCTTCGAGAACGCTGCGGGCCTTCCAGCGCGGCCAGGCCACCGAGAAGCGCCCGAGCCTCGTCGTGTCGAGGACCACGAGCTCCCGGTCGAGGAAGGCGACGTCCATCGCGAAGCGCATCCCGAACGAGTGGACCCCCCGCGTCCGGCGCAGCAGCATGGCGCCCTCGAGCCCGGGGCGGCCGAGCAGCCCGCGGGAGCGGCCCCAGAGGCTCTCTTGCACCTCGAGGCTCGCGAGCACCTGCCCGTCACGAAGCAACCAGGCCATCGTCGAGGATTCTCGCGCCGCGACCGGCGGCTACACTGCCCGGCTTGTGTCGAAGCGAACGGTGAAAAGGAAGCTCCGCAAGCACAAGAAGGCGAACCACGGCAAGAAGCCGAACTGCGGGCGAGGCTGAGCCCGGGCCTCGGCGCCCCTCACGGCCTCCACGCCACCTCCCTGTTCTCGAGCAGGCCGACGAGCACGCTCGGGGCGTCCGAGATGATGCCGTCGACGCCGAGGTCGACGAGCCGGCCCATCTCCTCTGGATCGTCGATCGTCCAGACGTGGACGGCGAGGCCCGCCGCGTGCGCCGCGGCGACGAATTGCTCGTCGACGACGGTGATGTCGCCGAAGGTCGCCGGCACCTGGAGCGCGACGTGCCGGGTGACCCACACCGGCGGCGGGGAGCCCGCTCGGGCGGCTCGGTAGAACTCCGCCGTCGCCACCGTGCCGGCCGAAGTCGGAAGCTCCGGGGCGTACCGGGAGAACGCCTCGGTGGCGGCGTCGTTGAACGAGGCCACGATCACGTCGTCGGAGCGCTCGTAGCGCCGCAGCAGGTCGGCCAGCAGCTCCTCGTAGGGCTCGACCTCGGGCGCCGTGCGCTTGATGTCGAGGTTGAGCACGACGCCGGGGAACTCCTCCAGGATCTCGTCGAGGGTCGCGATGCCGAAGCGGTGGTCGGCCGGAGCCCGGCCCCGGAACCGGTAGCTGGCCTCGTCCCGGTCGTGGCAGGCGTCCTCCCCCTCGACGAACCAGTAGGCGTTGTCGAGCTCGAGGAGCTCGGCAAGCGTGTGGCGGCAGATCTCGCCGGAGCCGTTCGTCGTGCGCTCGAGGGTCGGGTCGTGGCAGACGACGATCCGGCGGTCGGCCGTCGCGTGGACGTCGAGCTCGATCGCCGGGGCGCCCCGCTCGACGGCGAGAGCGATGGCGTGCAGGGTGCTCGAGGGAGCCTCGTTCGCGCCGCCTTGGTGGGCGTAGGCGATCACTCGTCGCTCGAGCCAGGGGTTGTCGGCCATCACCCGTGTTTACCAGGCCGGGGGCCGGATAGCCTCGGCGGGTCATGATCGACCACATCCTCCTCGACCTGATCGGCGCCCTGCGCGACGCGTTCGAAGGCGCCCTGCTCGAGCAGCAGGCGGTCGAGGAGCGCTTCCAGGTGGACGTCTTCCTCGGCGACCTCTCCTTCGAGACCTCCTACAGCCTGCCGGGAGAGCGCAGCCCGGCGCGGGTGCGGGCCGACGTCACGCTCGACTGGCCCACCTGGAGCCAGAGCGCCTACCGGTCCTGGTCGATCGGCGAGCCGCCGAGCGAACCGCCCGAGCTGATCGTCGAGCTCGCCTTCCGGCTCCAACGCCTCGCCGAGACGCCGGACACCCCGAAGGTGCTCGCCGTGCTCGACGAGGAGGGCCCGGAGCTCGGCGCCGAACGGCTCGAGCGGGCGGCTCCGACGCTCGAGCAGACCTTCGAGCGCACCGGGGAGACCGTGAGCTCGCTCGAGGTGGCCTACCAGGGCGCGGTCCGTCTCGAGGAGTCGCTGCTCGAGGATCCGAGCCGGCTCGACGAGCAGATCGCCGACCTCGCCCGGTGGGCGGCGAGCGCCCTCGTGCGGCTCACCGACCTCGAGCTGCCCTTCCTCCCGCCCGAAGAGGACAGCGAGCACGCCTGACGAGGCCGGCCGCCGGCTCAGCCGCCAAGAAGACCCGAGAGCCGCACGTGGGGCCGGGCGCCGAGGTGGCCGATGACCTCCGCGGCGGCGAGCGACCCGATGCGGGCGGCCTCGACGGCGTCGTGCCCGTTCGTGAGACCGAACAGCACCCCGGCGGCGAACAGGTCGCCCGCCCCCGTCGTGTCGACGACCTGCCGCACCGGCTCGGGCGGCACCTCGGCACGCTCGGCGCCGCGGGCCGCCACCGAGCCTCGCGGCCCCCGGGTGACGTAGACGAGCATCCCCGAGGTCGCCCCCGTCCCGAGGGCTCCGAGCGCGTGAGGAAGGTCGCGCTCGCCCGTGAGGGCGAGCGTCTCCTCCTCGTTGCCGAACAGGACGTCCACCTCGCCGGCTTGCACCATGCCGGCGATCGCGCTGCGGTGGCGCTCGACGACGAAGCGATCCGAGAGCGAGAGGGCCACGAGCGTGCCCGACCGCCGCGCGAGCTCGACGGCCCGCTCGAGGGCCTGCCGTGCGCTCGGGGCGTCGAGGAGGTACCCCTCGAGGTAGACGACCGAGGCTCGCTCGACGCCCGCCCCCTCGACCGCGGCGGGGCTCACGGCGGCCGCGGCGGCGAGGCTCGTGGCCATCGACCGCTCCCCGCCCGGGGTGACGAGGACGTGCGACACCCCCGTCGGCTCCCCGCTCCCGGCCGGCACGGCGACGCAGAGGACGCCGGCCGCCTCGAGGTCGGCGACGTAACGGCGGCCAGCCTCGTCGTCGCCGACGGAGCCCGCGAACGCCGCGGTGCCGCCGAGCGAGGCCACTCCGGCCGCCGTGTTCGCCGCCGACCCGCCGGCCGCCTCCTGCCAGGCCCCCACGGACCGCTCGATGGCCGCCGCGGCCTCGCCGTCGACGAGGGTCATCGCCCCGAGCTCCATCCCGGAGGCCGCCACTTGCTCGGTCGGGACCTCCGCCAGCCGGTCGACGAGGGCGTGGCCGACCGCGACGACGTCGACAGGGCGGCGGCCACCCTCCGGTAGCGGCGGAGGGTCGAGGCGCTCGGGCACGGCGGGAGACCGTACCGGAACGGCACGGCCGAAGGCGGCGGGGCGGCCGCCAGCTGTCTAACCTCCCTCCGTGACCAGTGCACCGACCGACCAGGGCTACCGCCTTCCCCGCAGCGCGCTGCCCCGCCGTTACTCCATCCGGATCGCGCCAGACCTCGCGGCGAGGACCTTCGACGGCGAGGTCGCGATCGAGCTCGACCTCCACGAGGCGGTCGACGAGATCGTCCTCAACGCGGCCGAGCTGCTCGTCGAGGCCGCCACGCTGGCACCGCAGGGTGGCGGCAGCCCCTGGCCCCTTCGCGTCGAGCTCGACGAGGAGCCCGAGCGAGCCCGCTTCGCCATCGGCGCCAAGGTGGGCCCCGGCCCGTACGTCCTCTCGTGCCGCTTTTCGGGCCAGCTCGGATCGAAGCTGCGGGGCTTCTACGCGAGCACCTTCGTCGACGGGGACGGGAACGAGCGGGTGATCGCTTCCACCCACTTCGAGGCGACCGACGCCCGCCGGGCCTTCCCGTGCTTCGACGAGCCCGACATGAAGGCGGTGTTCTCGGTCACCCTGGACGTCCCTTGCGATCTGCTCGCCGTCTCGAACTCTCCAGAGGCGGAGGTTGCCGAGCTCGGCGGCGGGGTGCGCCGGATCCGGTTCTCCGACACGATGAAGATGTCGACCTATCTCGTCGCCTACGCCGTCGGCCCGTTCGAGGCGACCGAGCCGGTCGTCGCCGACGGCGTGCCGGTCCGCGTCGTAGCGCCGGTCGGCAAGGTGCACCTGAGCGAGTTCGCGCTCGAGGCGGCCAGCCACTGCCTCGCCTTCTTCCACGAGTACTTCGGGATCCCCTACCCCGCCGAGAAGCTCGACCTCGTCGCGATCCCGGACTTCGCGATGGGGGCGATGGAGAACCTCGGCTGCGTGACCTTCCGCGAGCAGGCGCTGCTGTGCGACCCTGCCCACTCCTCGATCCCCGAGCTCGCTCGGATCGCCGAGGTGGTGGAGCACGAGCTGGCCCACATGTGGTTCGGCGACCTCGTCACGATGAAGTGGTGGAACGGGATCTGGCTGAACGAGGCCTTCGCCACCTTCATGTCGCTCGTCTGCCTCGACGACTTCCGCCCCGAGTGGAAGCCCTGGGTGAGCTTCGGCGTCGAGACCGACACCGCGCTCCAGGTCGACGGGCTCCACTCGACCCGCCCGATCGAGTACGAGGTGCGCACACCTGACGAGGCCGAGGCGATGTTCGACTCGCTCACCTACGAAAAGGGCGGCTCGGTCCTCAGGATGGTCGAGCAGTACCTCGGGCCCGAGCGCTTCCGGGACGGGGTCCGCCACTACCTGCGCACGCACGCCTACGGCAACACCGAGACGACCGACCTGTGGGACGCGATCGAGGAGGTCTCGGGCGGCGAGCCCGTCCGGGCGATGCTCGACGGCTGGGTCTTTCAGGGCGGCCACCCCCTCGTGACGGCCCGCGTCTCGGACGGGCGCGTGGTGGCGAGCGCGCAGCCCTTCGAGTACCTGCCCCGCTCCGAGCTGCCCGAGAGGGCGGGTCCGTCCTCGATCGGCAGTGGATGGCTCGTGCCGCTGCTCGTGGCGAGGCGGCCCGGCCCGGCCGAGCGGTACCTGCTCGGGCCGGCACCCTTAGGGGGCAACCCGCTCGACTGCGGGCCGGCCGAGGGGCTCGTCGTGGCGAACGCCGGAGGGTCCGGCGCCTTCCGGCTCCGCTACGAGGGCGAGCTGCTCGATCGGGTCCTCGGCGGCCTCGGAGAGCTCGAGCCCCTCGAGCGCTTCCGCTTCGTCGCCGACACGTGGGCCTGCACGCTCGCCCGGCTCGGCTCGCTCAACGACTACCTCGCCGTGCTCGGGCGGCTCCGGGAGGAGCGCGACCCGAACCTGTGGCAGGTCGTGGCCGGCTCGCTCGCCCTGGTCGACTACGTCGCCGCCGGTGTGGCCGAGACCGAGCTCGAGCGGGCGGCCCGCGAGCTCGCCGGCGACCGGCTGCGCCGGCTCGGCTTCGCCCCCTCGGCTGAGGACTCCCAGGAGGACGAGCGGACGCGGTCGCTGCTCATCGGCCTTCTCGGCACGATCGGCGCCGACCCCGAGGTGCGAGCCGCCGCGCACGACGCCGTCGCCGGCGCCCGGGCGACGCCCGGCGAGGGCCTCGCCGCCTCGATCGAGGAGGCGGTGCTGAAAGTGGTCGTCGCGACGGGCGGCGCCGAGGAGTTCGAGCTCGTGAGGGAGGGCTACCGCCACCCCGTCGACCCGGTGAGCGAGCGGCGCCACCTGACCGCCCTCGCCGCCACCCGCGAGCCCGCCCTCGTCGACGAGCTGCTCTCGATGACCCTCGGCGAAGTGCGCGCCCAGGACGGGGCGTACGTGCTGCGCCTGCTCGTCGCCAACCGGCACGCGGGCCAGCGGGCGTGGCGCTTTGTCGTCGATCACTTCGACGAGCTCTCCGAGCGCCTCCCGAGCCACGCCATGCCGAGCGTGCTCGGCGGCGTCGCCCGGCTCGTGCAGCCCGAGGCCGAGCCCGGCGTCCCGGGCAGCGCCGGCGGGCAGCAGCTCGTGGAGATGGCACAGGCGTTCGTCGCCGCGCACGACTTCGGCGGCCACCAGAAGACGATCGACCAGGCGCTCGAGCGCCAGCTCGTCAACGCCCGCTTCGTGGCGGAGAACCGGGCCACGATCGCCGGTGTGCTGGCGAAGGTCTGAGCGCGTGACGCCACGACCTGCCGGGCGGGCGGCGCCGACCGTGGCGAGGTGAACCTCGGGGCGTTCCTCGCCACCTTCGTGCTCGTGATCCCGGCCGAGCTGCCGGACAAGACGTTCATCTCCTGCCTCGTCATGGCCTCGCGCCATCGGCCACTCGCGGTCTGGGCCGGCGGAGCGAGCGCCCTCGTGCTCCAGGCCGGCATCGCCGTCGTGGCGGGCCGCCTCCTCGTCCTCCTCCCGCAGACCGCCGTGCGCAGCGTGATCGCGGCGCTGTTCGTCGGCGGCGCCGCCTACCTACTCGTTGTCCCAGAGCGGGAGGAGGAGAAGGCAGGGCTCCGCCTCGCCGCCCGCTCGGAGGCGGCGGCCGGCGACGAGGAGCCGGCGAGCGGCCTGGACGGCGCGCAAGAGCCTCCCGGTGACGAGGTCGGCGAGGGGCTCGAGCGGCCGGCCGACGAGAGGTGGTGGCGCCCAATGCTCACGACGTTCTCGGTCGTGGCGCTCGCCGAGTTCGGCGACATCACCCAGATCCTCATCGCCAACCTGACGGCCCGCTTCAAGGATCCGTGGGCGGTCTTCCTCGGCGCCTCGGTCGCCTTCGTGCTCGTCTCCGGCATCGGGGTGCTCGGCGGCCGCGCGATCATCAGGGTGGTCCCGCTCGGCATCGTGAGGAGGATCTCGGGCCTCGCGCTGCTCGGGCTCGGCATCTACACCATCGTGGAGCTCGTGTGACGGACTCGGGACGGACCCGCAGCGAGCGCCTCCTCGCGGCCGCCCGCGCGACGGAGGGCTTCATGCCCGACGACGAGGGACTCGCCCTGCTCGATCTGGCGAGGGCGACCATGGAGGCCAACCTGCCCCCGCTCGCGGTCGAGATCGGCGCCTACTGCGGCCGCTCCACCCTCTACCTCGCAGCTGGCATCGCGGCGGCCCCGCGCCGGCCGGAGCCGGCTCTTCGGCCCGTGCTGTTCAGCGTCGACCACCATCGCGGCTCGGAGGAGAACCAGGCGGGATGGGAGCACCACGACCCGCGCCTCGTCGACCCCCGCACGGGGCGGATGGACACGCTCGGCTGGTGGAGGAGAGCCGTCGGCGACGCCGGGGCGGAGGACCTCGTCGTCGGGGTCGTGGGGGACTCGCCGACGGTCGCCGCGCACTGGGGGAGCCCGATCGGCCTCGTGTTCATCGACGGCGGGCATGGCGCCGAGCCCGCCTGGGCGGACTACCGGGGGTGGACGCCGCACCTCGCCAAGGGGGGCTTCCTCGCCATCCACGACGTCTTCCCCGATCCGGCCGACGGGGGGCGGCCGCCCTACGAGCTGTACTGCGACGCGCTCGAGTCGGGGCGGTTCGCCGAGGAGCACGAGCGGGGCCGGGGGAGCCTCCGGGTGCTCCGCCGCCTCGAGTGACCGCCGGCGGCGCTCGGGCCGGCTCCGCGCCTCGAAGCTGCTAGGACCGTGGCATGAGCCACACCGACGAGACGCTCTGGACGACGGTCGACTCCTACCTCACCTCGGTGCTCCACGAGCCCGACCCCGTGCTCGAGGCCGCCCTCGCCGCCGCCGAGGAGGCGGGCCTCCCCCAGATCCAGGTCAGCCCTCCCCTCGGCAAGCTGCTCCACCTCCTCGCGAGGGCGATCGGGGCGCGGCGGATCCTCGAGGTCGGCACGCTCGGCGGCTACTCGACGATCTGGCTCGCACGGGCGCTTCCCGCCGGCGGCCGGCTCATCTCCTGCGAGCTCGAGCCCCGTCATGCCGAGGTGGCTCGCCGCAACGTGGCGGCCGCAGGTTGTGACGGGGTCGTCGAGATCCGCCTCGGCCCCGCCATCGACTCGCTCGCAGCGCTCGCGGGCGAGGAGCCGGAGCCGTTCGACCTCGTCTTCATCGACGCCGACAAGCCCTCGAACGCCGACTACTTTGCCTGGGCCGTCGACCACACCCATCCGGGCAGCCTCGTCGTCGTGGACAACACGGTCCGGGGCGGCACCGTGGCCGACCCCACGGCGAGTGACGAGGCGACGCTCGGGACCCGGCGCCTGCACGAGCTCATCGCCTCCGAGCCGCGGGTGACCGCCACCGCGATCCAGACCGTCGGAGCAAAGGGCTACGACGGGTTCACGATCGCGCTCGTGCGCTGACCCCCCGCCACGGCCGCCTCGGCGTCGAGCTCGTCGAGGTCGAGGCCCGCGGGCAGGTCCCTCCCGAGGAACAGACCGGAGGTGGGGCTCCCGCCGGCGAGCGCGTCCGCCGCGAGCACGACGGCCGCCGCCGTGTAGGTGCTCCGCTCCTCGTGGGGAAAGGTGGATCTCTCGGGGTAGACCCGGCCCGTCGTGTAGCTGCCGTCGGGGTCGCGCTGGTCCTCGACCCAGGCGAGGAGCTGCCTCGCCGCCTCGGGGCGCCCGGCGCTGATGCAGGCGATGGCGCACTCCGCCGTCTCGGCGGCCGTCACCCAGGGGCGGTCCGAGACGCACCGGACTCCCGCACCCTCCATGACGAAGGTGGCCCACCTGGAGTCGAGCCGCTCGCGGGCCGTCGCCGGGTCGAGCGCCCCGCAGAGGACCGGGTAGTACCAGTCCATCGCGTACCGGTCCTTCGGGGCGAAGCAGGCCTCCCGGTAGGCCACGGCGTGGCGGACCCGGCCGGCGGCGAGCTCCCACTCGGGCCGCTCGGCGCCGACGAGCTCGGCGCAGGCGATCGCGCAGCGCAACGAGAGGTAGACCGAGGAGGAGCCGGTGAGCAGGGCGTAGCTCTCGGGCGAGCCGTCCTCGCGCACCGACCAGACGAGCTCGCCGCCCGGCCGCTGCCACGAGAGCACGAAGCCGACCGCCCGCTCGATCATCGGCCACATCTCCTGGACCAGGGCGGCGTCGCCGGAGGCGAGGTAGTGCTGCCAGGTCCCGGTCGCCACGTAGGCGCAGACGTTGGTGTCGAGGCGGGCGTCTTCGACCGAGCCGTCCGGCCGGTAGTAGTTGAACCAGGCGCCATCCTCGCGCTGGGTGGCCCGCAGCCACTCGTAGGCGCGCTCGGCGGCGGCGAGGCGGCCGCCGGCGGCGAGTGCCATCGCCGCCTCGACGTGGTTCCACGGGTCGCAGTGACCCCCCTCGAACCACGGGATCATGCCGCTTGGCAGCTGCACCGCCTCGATCGAGGCGACGGTGGCCCGCAGCTCGGCCGGACCCGGCAGGCCCCGGGTCGGCGTCGTGTTCTCGGCTCGGGTCTCCCTCACACCCGCTCCAGGTAGACGACGAGGCTCTTTCCGACCACGGGGGCGAGCACCCGCTCGGGCACGCGGGTCCACGCCGAGGCGTGCACGATGTCGTGGACGAGCACCCGGTGGTACGCCCGCACGAGAGGGTGCCCCTCGTTGCCCACCCCCACGAGGCACTTGAGCCACCAGTAGGGGCTGTGGAGCCCGTGCACGTGGCCGTGGCCGAGGTAGCGGAGGCCTGCGGCCTCGAGGCGGGAGACGAGCTGCGGGCGGCGGTAGATCCGCACGTGCCCGCCCGGGGTCTCGTGGTACTCGCTCGACAGCGCCCAGTTCACGAGCTCGGGGAGGTAGCGGGGAACGGTGACGGCCAGCCGGCCGCCCGGCCGCACCACCCGGGCCAGCTCGGCCATCGCTCGGACGTCGTCAGGGATGTGCTCGAGCACCTCGGCCGCGATCACGCGGTCGAAGCTCCCGTCGGGGAAGGGCAGGTCGAGAGCCGTGCCGCGCACTGCGAGCCCCGCTCCCCCCTCTCGCACCTCGCCGGCCTCCGCCATCGCGGCCATCACCGAGACCGCTCCTTTCAGCTCCACCTCGTCGGCGTCGAGCGCCACGACGGCAGCTCCCCGCCGCAGGCACTCGAAGGCGTGGCGTCCCGCGCCACAGCCCATGTCGAGCACCCTCTCGCCCCCACGGAGGCCGAGGCGGTCGAAGTCGACCGTCAGCATGCCGCCGTGGGCCCGTCGAGCAGCACACGGTACTGCTCCGCGGTCTCGCGGGCCGTGACGGGCCAGGTGAAGCGCTCGATCGTCCTCCGCCGGCCGGCGGCGCCGAGCCGCTCGCGCAGCTCCCGGTCGCCAAGGGCGCGCAGGATCGCGCCGGCGAGCGCCCCGGGGTCGTTCGGCTCGACGAGAAGGCCGGTCTCCCCGTCCTTGCCCACCACCTCGGGCAGGGCTCCTCCGGTCGTCGTGACGAGGGGCACTCCGCACGACATCGCCTCGATCGCCGGCAGCGAGAAGCCCTCGTAGAGGCTCGGCACGACGGCGAGCTCGGTCGAGCCGTACCACTCGGCGAGCTCGGCGTCGCTGATGCCCGAGACGAACCGGACGGCGCCGTCGAGGCCGAGCCGCTCGATCACCTGCGGCACCCTGCTGTGCTCTTTCAGCCGGCCGATCACGACGAGATGGGCGTCGTCGCGCTCGGTTCGCACCTTCGCGAGCGCCTCGAGGAGGGGGACGAGGCCTTTCATCGGGACGTCCGCGCTCGCCGTCGTCATGATCCGCCCGGCCACCTTCGCGACCTCGGGCCGGGGACGGAACACCTCCTCGTCGACCCCGACGGGGACGACCGCCATGCGGGACCGCTCCACGCCGAGCTGCTCGGCGATGTCCCCGCAGGAGGACTCCGAGACCGTGACCACGCGGGGGATGCGCCGGGCGACCCGGCGCTGCATGCCGAGGAAGCCGTACCAGCGGCGCAGGGCGAGCCGGGCACGCCGGGTCGGCGCGTGGTCGAGGTCGAGCTGCCGGTCCACCGTGATCGGGTGGTGGATCGTGGCGATCAGGGGCCAGCCGTCGGCCATCATGCCGAGCAGTCCGCTGCCGAGCGACTGGTTGTCGTGGACGAGGTCGAACTCGCCGAGCCTCGCCTGCAGCAGCCGTCGCGCCCGGAGCGTGAAGGTCCGCGGCTCGGGGAAGCCGGCCGTGCACATGATGGCGAGCTCGAGGGCGTCGATCGAGCTCGTGAGCTCCGAGAGGCGGGGGACCCGGAACGGGTCCGGCTCCCGGTACAGGTCGAGGCTCGGCACCGGCACGAAGCCGACGCCCTCGTCGAGCTCGGGGTAGGGCTGGCCGGCAAAGACGGTCACCTCGTGGCCGAGGCGGGCGAGCTCCCGGGTGAGGTGCCGCGTGTAGACGCCCTGGCCGCCGCAGCGGGGGTTGCCTCGGTAGACGAGGAAGGCGACGCGCAGCCGCTCCCCGGACGGACGCCCATGCATGGCCATGAAGCCTCCCCCGCCGACGGCGTGGCGCGCAAACGGGCAGCGGGGCTGCCATCTCCACCCGCCGGGCCGCCCGGCTCGCTCAGAGCCAGCCGAGGAGCGTGGTGACGACGAGCACGAGCGACATCGCGCCGCACACGGCCACGGTGAGGCCGGCGACCACCTTGAACACGGGTCCGTTCACGTGCCGTCCGAGCACCGAGCGCCGGTTCGCGAGCACGAAGATGAACGCCAGCGTCACGGGAGTGACGACGCCCTCGACGACCTGGGTGCCGACGAGGAGGTGGATGAGGTTGACCGGCACGAGGGCGACGGCGGCGCCGATCACGATCTGGGCCGTGAACAGGCCGAGGAACAGCGGCGCCTCCCTGAACCGGCGCGAGACCGACCGCTCGACCCCGACCGCCTCCGCGAGCGCGTACGAGGTCGAGAGGGGCACGACGGCGGCTGCGAGGGCAGAGGCGCCGAGCAGGCCGAGCCCGAACAGGATCTCGGCCGCGGGCCCCGCGACGGGCCGGAGCGCCCTCGCCGCCTCGGCCGCGGAGGCAAGGGCGCCGTGGCCGCCGATCGCCGCCGCCGTCGCCACGATGATGAACCAGGAGATCACGTCGGCGAAGATGGCCCCGGCCACGGTGTCGATCCGCTCGGCGGGGTACTCCTCGGGGCCGATCCCCCGGTCGACCACCGCCGCGGCGTTGTAGAGCTGCATGTAGGGCGAGATCGTCGTGCCGATGAGCGCGACGACGAACAGCACGAACCCCTGGGCGGCCGAGAGATGGGGCACCACCGTGTCGATCCCCGCCACCTTCCAGTCCACGTGACCGAAGGCGGCGGCGACCGGGTAGGTGAGAAAGGCGAGCGAGAGGAGGAGGAAGACCCGCTCCGCGTACCGGTAGGTGCCGAACAGCACGAGCACCCAGATCACGGCGGCCGCCACGGGGACGGTGACGTAGGGCGGCACGCCGAACAGCTGGAAGGCCGCCCCGATCCCGGCGAACTCCGAGACCGCCGTGCCGAGGTTGGCGATGAGGAGGGCCGCCACGGCGAGGAAGGCGAGGCGGATCGAGAACTCCTCCCGGATGAGCGCGGCGAGCCCCTTGCCCGTGATCGCTCCGAGCCGCGCCGACATCTCCTGCACGACGACGAGGCCGACCGTGATGAGCAGCATCACGAACAGGGTCCGGTAGCCGTACTGCGAGCCGGCGGAGGCGTAGGTGGCGATGCCGCCGGCGTCGTTGCCGGCGTTGGCGGCGATGAGGCCGGGACCGGCGATGGCCGCGATCACGACGAGGCGCCGCCACGGGCTGCGGCGCCTGCGCCCGGCGCGGGGCGCACCCCGGGCGCGCGCCCGCGCCCACCTGCCGGTGCTCAGCTCCCTGGAGGTGGGCTCTCTCTCCTCGAGCGCCCGGGGGGCGGCCATCGCTCGCCCTCCCCGGTCACTGGAGGAACCTCGGGAAGTGGAGCCGGCCCCGCTGCGGCAACAGGGCGTCGACGACGTCGTCGGCGAGGATGCGCCCGATCGGCCGGCCGTCCTCGACGACGAGGACCGAGGACCTGCGTGCCTCGACGAGCTGGGCCGCCACCGTCGGAAGGTCGGCGTCGGGCGCGACGAAGACCGGCTCGGCGTCCTCGATGAGGTCGCCCACGGGCGTCTGCGGCTCGGCGACGAGGAGGTCGAACAGGCCGACGTCGCCGACGAGGGTCCCCGACTCGTCGAGGACGGCGACGGCGTCGAGCTCGCCCCGGTGGTCCCGCAGCTCGCCGAGGCGGGCACGCACCGCCTCGACCGTCTCGCTCGCGTCGGCGAGCGCGATCGCCGTCGTCATGATCCCGCCGGCCGTCCCCTCGCCGTAGTCGAGGAGCGTCTCGAGCTCGCTCGCCCGCTCGGCGTCCATCCGATCGAGGAGCTCCTCGCGCTCGTCGTCGAGGAGGACCCGGAGGGCGTCGACGGCCTCGTCGGTCTCCATGGAGGCGACAAGCTGGGCTGCCTGCTCCGGCTCGGCGCTGCGCAGGAGCGACTCGAGCTCCTCGGGGTCCATCTCCTCGAGGGCGTCGGCCGCCTCGGCGGGGTCGAGCGCGTCGAGCAGCTCCCGCTGCTGGGCGCGGTCGAGGTCCTCGAGCAGGTCGGCAAGCTCGCCCGGCCGGAGCCGGTGGAGCCCCTCGTGGGAGGTCCGGAGCCGCACGGAGGCCTCGGGGCCGGCAAAGGGCTGGATCGCCGCCCAGTCGATGACGCGCTCCGGCGTCGGCCGCACCCTGAGCCGGGCCGGCCCGAGGCGGCGCAGGAGGGTCTGGGCGCTCACGTCCACCCCGACGAGGCGGATCCGGCCCTGCAGCGGTGCGAGGTAGAGGTCGGCGGCGCGGATCACCTGCACGCCGTCGACGTCGACGAGCTGGTGGTCGAGCACGTCCCGGGCGAGGAGCAGCTCGCCCTCGCGCCGCTCGAAGTCGCGGAGGTCGACCCGGGCCGAGCGCAGGGTGATCTCGTCGTGGCCGAGGTGGGCGACGAGGCTCGCGTCGAGGAAGACGCGGCGCCGGCCGACACGCACGACGAGGCCGGTCACGGGCGGGTAGGCCTGGTCGCCCGAGAAGCGGGCCACCACGTCGATGAGGCGCCCGATCTCCTCGCCTCCCTGGTGGCGCACGGGACGGTTGACGAGCCCGGCGAGGGAGACGATCGCCTCCCGGACGGCGCGGGTGGTCGTGAGCCGGCGGTGGCGCTGGTCGAGCCGGGTGCGGAGCACCTGCGGCGTCTGGAGAGGGGCACGACGTGCCATCTGGACTCCTCGGCGGTGGGTCGGGCGTGTTCGGAGGTGGCCGGGCGTCTCGACGACGCCCCCGGCCGGTCGCGGCAAGCTGCAGCCGCTCGCACGCCTGCGCAGGCGTCAACCGTGACCGAAGCGCTCTGCCGGGGTCCGCTCCGGCTCACCCGATCTCGATCGGGGAGCCCGAGCCGGTCCGCCTCAGGCGAGAACGGCGCAGGTGGACGTGCGAGGCGCGGCGATGCTGGTACTCGGGGGTTGGTCCGGTGACATCGACCCCACCTCCTTCCACGTCCGTCCGGTCAGCTGGCCGCCACTCTACCCGACCGGGCGGGCCGGCACGCCCCTTCTCGGCCGCGCCACGAGCTGGCGTGCGCGGCGGCCGGCGCCGGTTACCGGGCCGGCAGTAGCCTGTCCGGCATGGATCTCACCTACCCGCCCGAAGCCGAGAAGTTCCGCCTCGAGGTCCGCGCCTGGCTCGAGGAGAACCTGCCGAAGGGCTGGGGCGCCCCCGGCTTTGCGATGACCCCTGACGAGCGGCGGAGCTTCGAGAACGAGTGGACGAAGAAGCTCTCCGAGGGCGGGTGGATCTGCGCCTCGTGGCCGAAGGAGTACGGCGGGCGCGGCCTGTCGCTCATGGAGAGCGTGGTGCTGAACGAGGAGTTCGCCCGGGCGAACGCCCCGATGCGGGCGGACTTCTTCGGGGACACCCTCGTCGGTCCCACCATCCTCCAGTGGGGGACGGAGGAACAGAAGAAGTTCTTCCTGCCAAAGATCCTCTCGGGCGAGATCAGCTGGTGCCAGGGCTTCTCCGAGCCCGACGCCGGGAGCGACCTCGCCTCGCTCGCCACCCGGGCGGAGCTCGACGGCGACGAGTGGGTGATCAACGGCCAGAAGGTGTGGACGACCCAGGCCCAGTACGCCGACTACATCTTCCTGCTCGCTCGGACCGATCCCGAGGCACCCAAGCACGCAGGGATCTCCTACCTCCTCGTGCCGATGCGCCAGCCGGGGATCGAGGTGCGCCCGATCGCGCAGATCGACGGGTCGGCCGAGTTCAACGAGGTGTTCTTCTCCAACGCGCGCTGCCCGAAGGACAACGTCGTCGGCGGGGTGAACAACGGGTGGAAGGTGGCGATGACGACGCTCGGCTTCGAGCGGGGCACCTCGGCCACGACCGGCCACCGGCGCTTCGAGCGCGAGCTGAAGGCGATCATCGAGGCGGCGCGGCGCAACGGCAAGGCGGCCGACCCGATCATCCGCCAGCGCCTCGCCCACGCCTGGTCGAAGGTGAAGATCATGGAGATCAACGGCCTGCGGACCCTCACCTCCGCGTTGAACGGGGACCTCTCCACGGTGGGCCTCGGCGCCACGAACAAGATGTACTGGTCCGAGTACCACCGCGACGTGATGGAGCTCTACCTCGACATCATGGGAATGGAGGGCCAGATCCTCACCGGGGACGGGAGCGAGGAGACCGAGTCGGCTCCCGGCGTGGGGGCGCGCCGTGGGCGGCCGGGGTACCCGGTGAGCCCCATGCAGGCCAGCTTCTTCTTCTCCCGCTCCGAGACGATCTGGGGCGGCACCGCGCAGATCCAGCGCAACATCGTGGCCGAGCGGGTCCTCGGCCTCCCGAAGGAGCCGAAGCCGGCCTCCTGAGCGCGGCTCGCACATGGCGGCGCGCCCCTATGGTGCACCCATGCGCTATCGAACCCTCGGGACCACCGGGATCCAGGTCAGCCCCTACTGCCTCGGAGCGATGATGTTCGGGCAGTGGGGCAACCCGGACCACGACGAGTCCATCCGGATCATCCACCGTGCCCTCGACGCGGGCATCAATTTCGTCGACACGGCTGACGTCTACTCGAGAGGCGAGTCGGAGGAGATCGTCGGCGCGGCCCTGAAGGGACGGCGCGACTCGGTCGTGCTCGCCACGAAGGTCCACGGCGTCATGGGCGAGGACCCGAACGAGCAGGGCAACTCCCGACGCTGGATCCGCCACGAGGTGGAGCAGAGCCTCCGGCGCCTCCAGACCGACTACATCGACCTCTACCAGATCCACCGGCCCGACCCGGCGACGGACATCGAGGAGACCCTCTCGGTGCTGACCGACCTCGTGCGAGAGGGCAAGGTCCGCGCCATCGGCTCCTCGACCTTCCCGCCCGAGCAGATCGTGGAGGCGCAGTGGGTGGCGGAGCGGCGCGGCTACGAGCGCTTCCGCTGCGAGCAGCCGCCGTACTCGATCTTCGCCCGCGGGATCGAAGCGGGCGTCCTGCCGACCCTCGAGAAGTACGGCATGGGCGCCATCGTCTGGAGCCCGCTCGGCGGAGGCTGGCTCACGGGGCGGTACCGCAACGGGAAGGAGATCGACATGTCCTCGGGCCGGGCGCGCCGCATCCCGGGCCGCTTCGACCCGTCCATCCCCGAGAACCAGCGCAAGCTCGACCTCGTCGACGAGCTCGACAAGGTGGCCACGGAGGCCGGCACGACCCTCGTCCACATGGCGATCGCCTTCACGATCGCCCATCCCGCCGTCACCTCGGCCATCATCGGCCCGCGCACGATGGAGCAGCTCGAGGACCTCATCTCCGGCACGGGCGTGCGGCTCACCGACGACGTCCTCGACCGGATCGACGCGATCGTGCCCCCCGGCACGACGGTCAACCGGGCCGATGCCGGCTGGGAGCACCCCGCCCTGCATCAGGCGTGGCGTCGCCGTCGCCCCGAGCACCGTCGCGGGGCCGACTGAGAGCGCCCGCCCGGGCGGCGTGGCGACCGCTCACCCAGCTGCCGCCCGGCGCGCGCCGCCTGCGCGCGCCGGGCGGCAGGGATCAGTGCCTTCCGGCCCCGAGAGCTCGGTCGGCCGGAAGGCGCCGTCGTGGCCGGGGGCGGCGGGGGTCAGCTGGGCCGCCCGGGGTCACGGCCGGTTCCCGGAGGAGGCCTCGGTGGACACGAGGTAGATCTTCTGGTGCACGGCATGGTGGGCGCTCGCGTGGGCGGCGTGGGCGGCCACGGCAGCGCCGGTGGTGCCGGCCGCCCCGATCACGGCGGCCAGGAAGAGACCGAGGACGACGAGGAGCGGCCAGCAGGAGGGCCCCTTCTCGGCGATGGGCTCGGCGGCGGTCTCAGCGGGCATGGGAACCTCGGTCGCTTCCTCGTCTCCGTCCGGTCCACACGTACCTAGAGACGTGCGGATGGGGTGGTCCGTTGCAGACTTTTCTCGCGCTCTGCGGGCCGGCTGCCACCTGCCCCCGTCAGCTGCGAGGTACGTACCCTCCCCGCCCGAGCGACACACTCTCGAAGAAGTCCATCGACTCGTCGACCCTGCCCCGAACCTCGGTCACCCAGTCGAGGCGCTGGCGGAGCAACCGCTCCACCCCGCCCTGGAGGGTCATCGAAGAGATGGCGCAGGACCCGCAGGCACCCTGGAGCTCGACCTCGACGATGCCCCGCTCGACGTCGAGGTCGGTGAGGACGAGGTCGCCCCCGTCGGCCTGGACCGCCGGCCTCATGAGGTCGAGGAGCTCCTCGAGGGCGGCCGTGCGCCGGGCTCGCTCCTCCTCGCCGATGCCGCCCGGCTCGGCGCCCCCCGCCTCGTCCTTCGTCACCTGATCGTCGTCTGCCACGGGATCCCTCCTGCCGCACGGAGTCTACGAACCCCTACGATCCAGGCGTGCAACTGGTCGTGCTGGCAGCTGGCCACGGGCGGCGTTTCGGGGGCCTGAAGCAGCTCGCCCCGGTCGGCCCCGGCGGCGAGGCCATCATGGACTACACGGCCCGGGACGCCCTCCAGGCGGGCTTCGACGGGGTGGTCCTCATCGTCCGGGAGGAGGTGCGCGAGGAGCTGCTCGAGCACACGGCGAGGTACTGGCCCTCCTGGCTCGAGGTCATCCCGGTCGTGCAGGGACCGGTCGCCGGCACGGCACAGGCCGTCGCCTCGGCTGCGCCGGCCGTCTCGGGTCCCTTCGGCGTCGCGAACGCGGACGACCTCTACGGCCCGGCCGCCCTGGCCCTGCTCGCCGGCGAGCTCGCCGAGCTCGGTCGGCTCGAGCCCGGCACGCATTCCATCGTCGGGTACCGGCTCGCCGACACCGTCCTCACCGACGCGCCCGTCACCCGGGGCGTCTGCGAGACCTCACCTGCAGGTGAGCTCGTCCGGGTCGCCGAGCTGGAGGTCCGCCGCGACGGCGGTGGTTTCCGCGCACGGCCGATCGGGAGCGCGGCCGACTGGTCGGCCGACCCCGGCGAGGCGCTCAGCGGTGACGAGGTCGTCTCGATGAACCTCTGGGGCCTCGATCCGACGATCTTCGGCCACCTCGAGGCGGCCCTCGACGCCTTCGACCCCGAGACGGCACCGCATCCACCCGGCAAACCGGCGGAGCTGCTCCTCCCCGTCGTCGTGGGCGACCTCGTCGGTCGGCGGGCCGCCCGCGTGCGCGTTCGACGGGCCGAGGGCCGCTGCATCGGGATCACCCACCCCGACGACCTGCCGATCGTGCGGGAGATGGTGGCGACCGAGCGCGGTGAGCAATCCGGCGGGTGACGGCTCGAAGCCCCCTCCGAGCGACGGCACGAGCCCGGTAGCGTCGCCGGCGTGTGCGGTCGCTTCGTCGCCTCGAGGCCGGTCGAGGAGATCGTCGAGCAGTTCGGGGTGGACGACGCGAGCATCCCGCCGGAGCTGTGGCCCGGCCCCCGCTTCAACGTCGCGCCGCAGGACGAGGTGCTCGCCGTGCGGGCCGCTCCCGGGCAGGAACGCCCTGGCGGTACGGGCCCTGCCCGCCCCGGGCGGCGGCTCGGGAGGTACCGGTGGGGCCTCGTCCCCTCCTGGGCGAAGGATCCGGGCGTCGGCGCCCGCGCCTTCAACGCCCGGGCAGAGAGCCTGGCGCAGCGGCCGATGTTCAAAGCCGCCCTCGCGAGGCGGCGCTGCATCGTCCCGGCGGACGCCTTCTACGAGTGGCAGCGGCTTAGAGTGGGCGAGGGCGGCCTCGCCGGGTCCCCTGCGGCGGCACGCCCGGCCCGGGGGCGGGGCCGCACGCAGCCGTGGTGCTTTCGGGCCGCGGACGGCAGCCTGCTCGGCTTCGCCGGGCTTTACGAGGTCTGGCGCGCATCGCCGGAGGCCGAGTGGCTGGCGACCTGCACGATCATCACCACCGCGGCCAACGAGATGATGGCGCCGGTGCACGACCGGATGCCGGTGATCCTGCGGCCTGAGGACTACGCGACGTGGCTGGAGCCTGGGGAGCTCGATGAGGGCGACCTACGGACCTTGCTGGCGCCGGCGCCCGACGGGCTCCTCGTCGGCTACCGGGTCGGACCGGAGGTGGGGAGCTCTCGCTCGGAAGGACCTCAGCTCGCCGAGCCGCTCGAGGACGGCGCCTGAGCCCCTGGCGGCCGCATCGCCTCGGAGCTGGGCGCCGGGAGCTGCTCGCTCGCTCCGGGCTTCGGGGCCCCGTTGGCGCGAGCGCCGTTCGCATGGGCCCCGTTCCCATGGGCGCCATTGCCGTCGTGGGCCGACCGCTCGGGTTCGCCGAGGCCGAGCGGTCCGATGCGGGCCGCCTCGTCCTCCCGGCGTGCGCGTGGCGCCTCGAGCTCCCCGTCCTCCCCGAGCCCGTCACGAGGGCCGGCCCCGGCAAGGCCGTGGCGCCGGGCGGCCTCGAGCACCGAGGCGGCGATGCCGGGGCCGTCGAGGCCGAGGGAGGAAAGAAGGTCGTCCGGGCGGCC
>DATGKK010000134.1:0-11901 GCA_035294725.1 Acidimicrobiales bacterium
CCCAGCCCCGGCGCGAACGGCGGGCGGAGCGACCAGGCGGGAGCTGCGCGCTCCTCGGAGGGTGTGAGGGCGGCAGATGCGACCGCAGCTCCGTCGTCGCCTCAGGACGCGCCGGCCCCGGGAGCTGGTGTCGCCTCCGTCGCCGCAAGCGCGCGCCCTTCGTCGCGCTCTAGCGGCTCCCGGGGCCGCCGCGAGCGTGAGCGGGGCCGTACCGTGGGCCGCTACCTGATGTGCGTGCACGTCGAACCGGAGGCCACCCAGATTGCCGTGCTCGAAGGCCGGGCCCTCGTGGAGCACTACGTCGCCCGTCCCCAGGACGACGTCCACCAGATCATCGGGAACATCTACCGGGGCCGCGTGAAGAACGTCCTGCCCGGCATGGAGGCGGCCTTCGTCGATATCGGCACGCCGAAGAACGCCGTCTTGTACTGGGGCGACGTCTCCTACGACCGAGACGACATCGACCGCCAGGAGGGCGCCAACCGGATCGAGCACCTGCTGCGGCCCGGCCAGACGATCGTCTGCCAGGTGACGAAGAACCCCATCGGCCTGAAGGGCGCCCGGTTGACCCAGGAGGTGTCGCTGCCTGGCCGGTTCGTCGTGCTCGTCCCGGAGTCCGAGACCTACGGGATCTCGCGGCGGCTCGACGACAACGAGCGCAAGCGGCTGCGGCGGGTCCTCGACGAGGTGCGGCCCGAAGGACACGGGCTCATCGTGCGCACGGCCGCCCAGGGCGCTGCCGCCGAGGACCTGCGGCGTGACGTCCTGCAGCTCGTCGCGAGGTGGGAGGAGATCTCCGAGCGGGCAAAGCGGCTGCCCGCCCCGGCGCTGCTCTACTCCGAGCCCCACATGGCCGTGAGGATCATCCGCGAGGAGCTGACCGAGGAGCATCGGGCGGTGCTCATCGACGACCCCGAGCTCTACCGGGTCGTGCGCGACTACGTGGCCGAGTTCGACCCGGCGCTCGCCGAGCGGGTCGAGCTCTACGACACGGCGGTCGAGCCGCTGCCGCTGTTCGAGCGCCAGCACGTCCACGAGCAGCTCCACAAGGCGCTCGACCGCAAGGTGTGGCTCCCCTCCGGCGGCTCCCTCATCATCGAGCGGACCGAGGCGCTCACGGTGATCGACGTCAACACCGGCAAGAACGTGGGCTCCTCGAGCCTCGAGGAGACCGTCTTCGAGAACAACCTGGAAGCGGCTGAGGAGATCGCGAGGCAGCTCCGCCTGCGCGACATCGGCGGCATCATCGTCATCGACTTCATCGACATGGAGGTGAAGTCGAACCGCCAGGCGGTGCTCGCCGCCTTCAAGTCCGCCCTTGCACGGGACAAGACGCCGACGCAGGTCTTCGAGATCTCCGAGCTGGGTCTTGTGGAGATGACCCGCAAGCGGGTCGGAGAGGGTCTCGTGGAGACCCTCTCGGAGGCCTGCCCGATGTGCAACGGGCGGGGCATCGTCTTCCGGGAGGGCGGCGCCGCCTGACCGCCCGGAGCAGGGCGCCGCAGCCGCCGGCCGGTCGTGTGCCCCTGGCCGGCTGATATCGTGTTCACCCTATGTACGCCGTGATCGACACCGGAGGAAAGCAGGCGCGCGTCGAGGTCGGCGAGCAGGTCGACGTGGAGCTGCTCGGCTCCGAGGACGGCGCGGAGCTGCGGCTCACCCCCATCTTGCTCGTCGACGGCGACGAGGTGGTGACGGACCCGGCGGCGCTGTCGGCGGCCGCGGTCACGGCTCGGGTGCTCGGCGAGACCAAGGGCCCGAAGATCACCGGCTTCACCTACAAGGCGAAGACGCGCCGCCGGCGGCGGTATGGGCACCGCCAGCGCTACACGACGATCGAGATCACCGGCATCGAGGGTGCTGGCCACCCTGCCCCGGCGAGCTAGGAGGACGACATGTCGAAGACGAAGGGCGGCGGGTCCACCCGCAACGGCAGGGACTCCACCGCGCAGCGGCTCGGCGTGAAGGTCTACGACGGCACCCGGGTGAGCGCCGGCTCGATCATCGTGCGCCAGCGCGGCACCCACTTCCACCCGGGCGAGAACGTCGGCAGGGGGAAGGACGACACGTTGTTCGCCCGCGCCGACGGTCGGGTGAAGTTCGGCGCGCGGCGCGGGCGGCGCTTGGTGGACGTCCTTCCCGACCAGGTCTGAGCCGTGCGCGGGTCGTGATCCCGCCGCAACGGGGGTCGCTGCTCGTGGCGGCGCCGGCCCTCAGCGATCCCAACTTCTTCCGCACCGTCGTCCTAGTGCTCGCCTACGACTCCGACGGTGCACTCGGCGTGGTCCTGAACCGACCGAGCGAGACGGCAATCACGGAGGTCGTGCCGAGCTGGGCCCTGCACGTCACGCCTCCCGCCGTCTTGTTCAGCGGCGGGCCCGTTCAGCCGAACGCCGCCATCTGCGTCGGTCACCACGTCGGTGGCATCGGCGAGCAGGCTGACGGCGACGCCCTCGCCGGCTACTCGCCCCTCACGGCGTCGATCGGGACCGTCGACCTGCACTGCGAACCCGAGGAGGTGGCCGTGACCTTCGCCGGCCTTCGCGTGTTCAAGGGCTACGCCGGCTGGGGCCCGGGTCAGCTCGACGCCGAGATCGCGGACGACGCATGGTTCGTGGTGCCCGGCTCGCCGGACGAGATCCTCACCCCCGAGCCCGAGCGGCTCTGGGAGCGGGTGCTCCGCTCGCAGGGTGGATGGCTCTCGGTCCTCGCGCGTCATCCCGTCGACCCCTCGCTCAACTGAGCGGCACCGTGCCGGGCTTCGTCGACGAGGCACAGGTCCACGTGAAGGCGGGCAACGGCGGCGCCGGCGCCGTCTCCTTCCGCCGGGAGGCGCACGTCGACAAGGGCGGCCCGGACGGCGGCGACGGCGGCGACGGCGGCGACGTGTACCTCGAGGCCTCCCGCGACGTCGTCTCGCTCGTCGCGTTCGAAGAGCACCCCCACCGGCGGGCCGGTGACGGCGGGCACGGGAGCGGGAAGCGGCGCCATGGACGCCGGGGAGCGGACCTCGTCGTGCCGGTGCCGGAGGGGACCCTCGTGAAGGCGGCCAACGGCGACCTCGTGGCGGATCTCGTCCAGCACGGCGACCGCTACCTCGCCGCCCGAGGTGGCCGGGGAGGGAAGGGCAACGCCCGGTTCCTCACGAACCGCCTGCGGGCGCCCGCCTTCGCGGAGCAGGCGGAGCTCGGCGAGGAGCGCTGGCTCGATCTCGAGCTCGAGCTGATGGCGGACGTGGCTGTCGTCGGCTTCCCGAACGCCGGGAAGTCGACCCTCGTGTCAGTGGTGTCAGCCGCCCGCCCGAAGATCGCCGACTACCCCTTCACCACGCTCGTCCCCCATCTCGGTGTCGTGTACGCCGGTCGCGTCGAGAGCGGCGGCCTCGGGCTCGTGAGCGCCCGCGAGTCGGTCACCGAGCTCGTGATCGCCGACGTGCCGGGGCTCGTGGAAGGGGCGGCGGAGGGGCGGGGCCTCGGGCACCGCTTCCTCCGGCACGTCGAGCGGGCTCGGGTCCTGCTCATCCTGGTCGACCTCTCGCCGAGCGAGGGACGGCGGCCGGAGGACCAGCTGAGGGTGCTCCTCGACGAGCTCGGCCGCTACCGCCCCGAGCTGCTCGATCGGCCCCGCCTCGTCGCCGGGTCCCGGGCCGACACCCTGCCCGCCCCCGAGCGGCTCCGGCCGGAGGGCTACGGGGCCGACCTCCTCATCTCAGCAGCCACCCGCGAGGGCATCGACGAGCTCGTCGGCCGCCTCGCCGCGCTCGTCACGGCCGAGCGGGCCGCGACCCCCGGGCCGCGGACCGGGAGGGTGGTGCACCGCCCCCCGCCCGAGGGCGTGAGCGTGGTGCGGGAGGGTGGCGAGTTCGTCGTCTCGGGCCGTGAGGCGACCCGAGCGGTCGCCCTGTCGGACCTCACCGATCCCGACGCGCTCGCAGTGGCCCAGCGCCGCCTTCGCCGGGCCGGGGTGGACCGGGCGCTCGCGCGCGCCGGGGCCCGTGCGGGGGATGCCGTGCGGATCGGGGACATGGTCTTCGAGTGGGAGCCGGGAACGTGATCCTCGTCGTCAAGATCGGCACGAGCTCGGTGACCTCACCTGAGGGCGGCGTCGACCGTGAAGCGGTCGAGCGCCTCGCCCGAGAGGTCGCCCGCGTGCGCCACCTCGGCCATCGGACGGTCGTCGTCACCTCCGGTGCCGTCACTGCGGGGGTGGCCGCGCTCGCGCCGGGCGCTGCCCGTCCCGTTGACCCCGTGACGCTGCAGGCGCTCTCGTCGATCGGCCAGCACCGCCTCATGCGGGTCTATGACGACGCCTTCGGCGCGAGCGGCATGCTCGCCGGCCAAGTGCTCCTCGCTCCGACGGACTTCGCCCAACGCGGCCGCTACCTGCACGCCCGCAAGACGCTCGAGCGCCTGCTCGACCTCGGCGTCGTGCCGGTCGTGAACGAGAACGACGCCATCGCGGACGACGAGATCCGCTTCGGCGACAACGACCGGCTGGCGGCGCTCGTGGCCCACCTTCTGAGAGCCGATCTCATGGTGCTGCTCACGGACCTCGCCGGCCTCTTCTCGGCCGATCCCCGCGTGGACGAGGGCGCCACCTTGATCGAGGAGGTCCGCGAGATCGACCATGACCTCGAGCGGGCCGCAGGGGGCACCCTGAACGACGCAGCCCGCGGCGGAATGGCGTCGAAGCTCGCAGCGGCGAAGATGGCCGCCTGGTCGGGCGTGCTCACGGTCGTCGCGGCGGCGGACCGGGCGTCGGTGCTGGTCGACGCGGTCACCGGCAGCCGATCCGGCATCGGCACGGTCTTCCTCCCGCACGAGCGCAGGCTCCCGGCGCGCAAGCTCTGGATCGCGTTCGCGCTCCGGCCCGCCGGGCGCATCGTCGTCGACGCCGGGGCGCGCGACGCCATCGTCATCCGCTCGACGAGCCTGCTCCCGGCCGGGGTGACGGAGGTGGCGGGCACGTTCTCGCCGGACGACGCCGTCGAGATCGTCGGCCCCGACGGCGCCGTCGTGGCCAAGGGCATCGCAGCCGTGGGCTCCGACCGGAGTGCCGAGTGGGTCGGCCGCCACACGAGCGAGCTGCCGGCCGGGTTCCCGACCGAGGTCGTCCACCGAGACGACCTCGTGGTGCTCGCCGAGCGGGGCGGCCCTGTCGCGGAGCCGGCCGATCCGGGCTGAGCCCGAGGGACCGGACGGCTCCTCGAGAGCCCCGAGCCGCTCGGCAGCTACCGTGGCGGCCATGACCGCCGAGACCTACTTCGTACCCACCGACGCGGAGGGGGTGCAGCGAACCGGTGATCTCGCCCTGCGCTGGCCGCTTCCCGAGCGGCGCGCCGACGGTTCGTTCGCACCAGGCGAGGTGGTCACCCCTGACGTCGGCCGTCCCGTCGTCCTGCGGGATCTCGGCGGTCTGCTCGAGGATCTCGGAGAGCGGATCTTCACGGCAGAGGCCATCGCCGAGACCGGTGGCCGCCTGCTCGCGGAGACGGCGTGGGACCTGCGTGCCGCCGCCCGCTTCGCCCTCGACTGCGCCGAGCGCGTCGTCTCGGATCCGGGAGCGCTCAAGCTCGCGAGCGGACCCTCGCTCGCCGATGTCTTCGCCGCCGCGCGGCGCTACCTCGACGAGGACGCCGCCGGCAGCGACGGCCTGCTCGCGAAGATGTCGCGCCTCGCCCAGGCCCACCGGCTCCGGCGCATGGGGCACGAGCTTGCCGACGTGGTCATGTCGCTCACCCTCGAGGACGAGCGGGAGGACCTCGAGGCGCTCGAGGACCCGGAATGGGACGCCGCCGCCGCGGCCCGGGAGGCGGTCTTGTCGGCGACGGAGGCAATCCGTCACAGCGCCGTTCCCCATCTCGGGGAGTTGAGGGACCGCAGCTACGAGAGCGAGCGATCGAGAGCCGACCGGCCGGGAGAGATCCTCTCGACGCCGTGGGGCAACTTCGGCATGGGGAACCGGGCGGGCTTCGTCCCGGCATGGGTGGCGGCGAAGGAGGCCGCCGAGCGCGCCCGCGAGGCGATCGCCGATGCCGGGGGCGCGGACGCTGGTGCGGCCGAGAGGTTGTGGCAGCTCGACCGCCTGCGTTCCGCTCTCGGTCTCGCCTGACCCAGCTCCAGGCGCTCTCTCGCGCGTGGCCGGTCGCCGGGTAGCCTGGATGCGTGCCCGCCACACCGCTTGCCGAGTTGGGCGAGCGCGCGCGCACGGCGGCGCGTCGATTGGCCAGGGCGACGGCGGCGGAGAAGGACGAGGCGCTCACGAGAGCGGCGGACCTGCTCGCCGAGCGGTCGGCTGACGTGCTTGCGGCGAACGGCTCCGACGTCAGCCGCGCCGCTGAGAGCGGCGCCGACGAGGCGGTCCTCGACCGGCTCCGGCTCGACGGGCGCCGCCTCGAGCAGATGGCAGAGGGGCTGCGGGCCGTGGCGGCTCACCCGGACCCGGTCGGAGAGGTCGTCGAGGGCTGCACGCGTCCGAACGGCCTCGTCGTCGAGCGGGTCCGGGTGCCGCTCGGGGTCGTCGGCGTCATCTACGAGAACCGGCCGAACGTCACCGCGGATGCCGCCGCGCTCTGCCTCAAGGCCGGCAACGCCGCCCTGCTGCGCGGCTCGGGCGGCGCGCTCGCGTCCAACGTGGCGATCGTGGCCCTGATGCGCGAGGGGCTCGCAAAGGCGGGGCTCCCCGAGGACGGTGTGGTGCTCGTCGAGGACGTCTCCCACGAGGCGGCCCGTGCCTTCGTGCAGCTGAGCGGTGTCATCGACTGCCTCATCCCCCGCGGGGGCCCCGGCCTCGTCGAGATGGTGCGGGCGCAGGCCACCGTGCCGTTCGTCGTCGACGGCGACGGCAACTGCCACATCTACGTCGACCGGGCCGCCGACCTCGAGATGGCGAGGCGGATCGTCCTCAACGCGAAGCTGTCCCGGCCGAGCGTCTGCAACGCGGCGGAGTCGCTCGTGGTCCACACCGACGTCGCCCCGGCGTTCCTCTCCTCGGCTGGCCGCGCCCTGCTCGATGCGGGCGTGGAGCTGGTCGGCGACGAGCGGGCCCGCGCCCTGCTCCCCGAGATCGGGGTCGCGGGCGAGGACGACTTCGGCGCCGAGTTCCTCGGGCCGAAGATGTCAGTCGCCGTCGTCGACGACCTTGACGCTGCCATCGGGCACGTGCAGCGGTACTCGTCTGGCCACTCCGAGGCGATCGTGACCGAGGACCTGCGTGCCGCCCGGCGGTTCGTGCGCGAGGTCGACGCGGCGGCCGTGCTCGTCAACGCCTCCACCCGCTTCGTCGACGGCGGCGAGCTCGGGCTCGGAGCGGAGGTGGGGATCTCCACCCAAAAGCTCCACGCTCGAGGGCCCATGGGCCTTCGCGAGCTGACGTCGGTGAAGTGGGTCGTCTACGGAGAAGGGCAGATCAGGACGTGAGCATGACAGAGGACCTACAGCAGGGAGCCCGCTTCGACTCGGTCGGCGCGGTGCGAGACGGCCTCGGGACCGTCGGCTATCTCGCCGACGACGGCCTCTCCGGCGTCGTCTACCTCGCCGACCGGCTCGGTAAGCCGGTGCTCGTGGAAGGCCCGGCCGGCACGGGCAAGACGGAGCTCGCGAAGTCGGTCGCCGCGCTGACCGGGGCCCGGCTCATCCGGCTGCAGTGCTACGAGGGTCTCGACGAGTCGAAGGCGCTCTACGAGTGGAACTACAAAAAGCAGCTCCTCCGCATCCAGGTGGAGCAGGGAGCCGGATGGGAGGAGATCGAGGAGGACATCTTCTCCGAGGACTTCCTGCTCTCCCGCCCGCTCCTCGAGGCGATCCGGGCCACCGATCCGGTCGTCCTTCTCATCGACGAGGTCGACCGGGTCGAGATCGAGACCGAGGCGCTCCTGCTCGAGATCCTCTCCGACTACCAGGTCTCGATCCCCGAGCTCGGCACCGTGACGGCCAACCAGATCCCGCTCGTCTTCCTCACGTCGAACAACACGCGGGAGCTCTCCGAGGCGCTCAAGCGGCGCTGCCTCTTCCTCCACCTCGACTACCCGTCGGTCGAGCGCGAGCGCGCCATCATCCTCGCCAAGGTCCCCGACATCACCGAGCAGCTGGCGGACCAGGTCGCGAGGATCGTCCGCTCGCTCCGCTCCCTCGACCTGAAAAAGCACCCCTCGATCTCCGAGACCCTCGACTGGGCTCGCACGCTCGTGCTGCTCGGCATCGAGTCCGTCGACGAGGAGACGGCCCGCTCCACGCTGCACCTGCTCCTCAAGTACCGCTCGGACATCGAGGCGGCCTCGAGGGAGCTCTCCTCGGCGACGGCCCAGGCCGCCACCGGCCCGTCGGCCGCGTCGGCGGCTGGCTGAGCGGCCGGCGCACCGTGCTCGACGTCCTCTCGGGCTTCGTCGCCGAGCTGCGCCGGTCAGGACTGCCGGTCTCGGTCACCGAGACCGCAGATGCCGCCGAGGCGATCCGGCACCTCCCGCTCGAGGACCGCCAGGCGATCAAGTACGCCCTCGGGGCGACGCTCGTGAAGTCCTCGGCGCACTGGCGGGCCTTCGACACGGCATTCGAGGTCTACTTCTCGATGCGAGGACCGCAGTACGGCATCGAGGGCGAGCGGCCGGGATCCCGAGGCGGGGCGGAGCAAGGGGCGGGCTCGGGCCGGGGGCAGGGGAGGGGAGAGGGCGAGTCGGGAGCGGGCGGGCTCGAGATGATGAGTCCGGAGGAGCTCGCCGCGATGCTCTACCGGGCCCTTCGCGACGGGGACCAGGGAATGCTCGCCGCCGTGGCCCGGCTCGCGGTCGGCCGCTTCGCCGGGATGGAGCCGGGCCGCCCGGTCGGGGGCACCTACTACCTCTACCGGACGCTGCGCAACCTCGACCTCGACCGGGTCCTCGAGCGGCTCGTCGCCGAGGCCCGCTCCGCCGTCGAGGGCGGCCCGCTTGAGGAGAGCGGCACCGGTGCCCCGGTGCCAGGACCCATCCTTCGGGGCCGGGAGCTCGGACGGCTGACGGCGCTCGAGGAGCGGCTCCTCGAGGACGAGTACAAGGCTCGCATCGACGAGCTCCGGCGGGAGATCGAGGCAGAGATCCGGCGCCGCCTCGTCGCCGACCGAGGCGTCGAGGCCCTCGCCCGGTCGCTGCGCAAGCCGCTACCAGAGGACGTCGACTTCATGCACGCAACGCGCGACGAGCTCGTGCTCATGCGCCGGGCGATCCAGCCGCTCGCCCGCAAGCTGCAGGCCCGCCTCGCCCGCAAGCGGCGCCACCTGCGGCGGGGGGCGCTCGACTTCCGTTCGACGATGCGCCACTCCCTCTCCTATGGCGGCGTCCCGGCCGAGCCTCGCTTCCGCCACCCATGCCCGACCAAGCCGGAGATCTTCGTCGTCGCCGACATCTCGGGCTCCGTCGCGGCCTTCGCCCGTTTCACGCTCCACCTCGTGCACGCCATCGCCGCCCAGTTCTCGCAGGTGCGCAGCTTCGTCTTCATCGACGGGATCGACGAGGTGACCCGGATCTTCGAGGGCTCCGAGACCGTCGCGGAGGCCGTCCACCGGGTGAACCAGGAGGCCGACGTCGTCTGGGTGGACGGCCACTCCGACTACGGGCATGCCCTCGCCGTCTTCTTCCAACGCTGGGGCCGCGAGGTCGGCCCCAAGACGAGCATCATCCTGCTCGGGGACGCCCGCTCGAACTACCACGCCTCCGAGGCGTGGGTCGTAAAGGAGCTGCGCCGGCGGGCACGGCATCTGTACTGGCTCAACCCCGAGCCCCGGTCGTACTGGGGGAGCGGCGACTCCATCATCGAGCAGTACTCGCCGTTCTGCGACGGGGTCTACGAGTGCAGGAACCTGCGCCAGCTGGAGGCCTTCGTCGAGCACCTCGTGTGAGGGGGCCGGCGGTAGCCTCGCCGCCGTGGACTCGATGAGCGAGCGCGCCCGTTCGATCGCGCCCCGCACGAGGCTTGCCATCATCCGCCACGGCGAGGCGGTGAGCAACGCCGAGGACACCGTCGCCGGGCACGGCACCTGCCTTGGCCTCACCCCCCACGGCCGCCGCCAGGTGGAGGCGCTCGCGGCTCGGCTCCGGCGGACCGGTGAGCTCGACGGAGCCGCCGCCCTCTACACGAGCGTCCTGCCCCGGGCGATCGAGACGGCCGAGATCCTCGCCCCCGCCCTCGGCGGCCTTGCGATCGAGCGCACCTGCGACCTCTGCGAGCGCCACGTCGGTGAGGCGGACGGGCTTGCCTGGAGCGAGTACGAGGCCCGTTACGGACGCGAGATCCCGGGCGTCGACGACCACCGGGAGTTCTCACCGGGCGGGGAGAGCTGGGCGGGCTTCCTCGACCGCGCAGCGGCCGCCATGTGCGCCGTGATGGAGCGGCACCCCTCGAAGCTCGTCGTGATCGCCGGGCACGGCGGCCTCATCGGCGCCTCGGTGATCCGCTTTCTCGAGCTCCCGGCGAACGGCGCCGGCTTTCGCGGCTACGCCGACAACTCCTCGATCACCGAGTGGGAGTGGACCGGCGAGCGCTGGTGGTTCGTCCGCTACAACGACGCCGCCCACCTCGACGCCGCCGGATGGGGCCCCGAGGTGGGGCTGCGGCTCGCCCCTCCGGGGTGGGTGAGCGGGGAGGGCTCGCCGGCCCCGGCCGGTCAGCAGGCGTAGTCCGGGTCGTACGGGTAGCCGTTGGCAGCGGGAGTCTCCTGGAGGAGCTGGACCGTGCCCCCGGCGAAGTCGTAGCCGCCGCTGCACCACGGCGCCAGCGCGCTTGTGGGGAGGTAGCCGTACGAGCTCGGGTAGGGCGGCGAGGTCCAGACGGCCCCCGCGATCCACAGCGGCAGCGGTCCGCCCGTCGGCACGTAGCTCCCGGTGATCGCGTCCCACTGCAGGGCCGTCGAGTAGACGCCCGGCGTCAGCCCGCCGTGGCGGAGGGCGTCGAGCGCGCCCTGGACCGTCTCGGCGTCGAGCGCCTGATCGCAGGACCACCACTCGCCGTCGGCCGCGTCGCTCCACTCGCCTGGCGCGCAGGCGTCGTTCTCGACATCGAGCCACCATCTCGTCGAGACGGCACCCTGCGACGTCGCGTAGGAGACCGCACGGACTGCCGCGTTGTAGCCGTAGTTGTAGGCGAGGCAACGCGCCTTCGCGGGAGCCGGCAGCTCCGAGCAGGAGCCGGCCGGCCCGCTCCAGTCGATGGTGGAGGCCGGCGAGGGCGAGTTGAGGAACAGGTACAGCTCGTAAGGGGGTGCCCCGCCCCCGGCCGGGAGGGTGGCACGGCGGGCCCATGCAACTTCTGCTGCGAGGCAGCTGTTGTCCGCCCCGACCGCCCACCCGTCCACGCCGACGACGGCGACGGTGTAGGCGGAGGTGCCGGCGGGGTCGCCGGGCGGCCCTGGCAGGGGCCCGGCGGCGGAGGAGCCGAGGTGTTGGCACTGGGGCCAGTTCACGTCGTAGCCGACCGCTCCCGGGGGGTACGGCCCGCCGCCCGCCCGCGCCACGACCGCAGCAGCGGCGATGGCGACGATGCGGAGGGGTCCGGTCTGGCGGGCGAGACCCCCTCGGGAGGGCACCCCGCCGGGCACGACGAAACCCCGGGCCGAGACCGCCCAGTACCCGATCCCGGGCGCTGCGGTGATGCCGACCACCGGGCCCTTGCCGGCGAGACCGGCAGGCGGCTCGACGGCGGAGCTCGCATCACCGAAGGCTGCGGCCTCCCCGTTGCGCAGCATGATCCAGTACCCCTTGCCGTCCGCCGTCCGCACCATGCCGGCGGCTCCGACGCCGTCGGTCCGCGAGCGCAGGTCGCCGTAGAGCCTTGAGCCGCCGATCCGGAAGACGTCGCCGTTGGAGTTGACAACCCACCCGGCACGGCCGCTGCGCAGGACCGTGAAGCCGACGATCGGCAGGCGGGCTTTGAA
>DATGKK010000135.1:0-21624 GCA_035294725.1 Acidimicrobiales bacterium
GCGGCGGAAGATCTTGCGGCCGAGCCACGCCACCGGGTCGTAGCGGGCGTCCACGACTCGCTCTTTCAGCGGGATGATGCCGTTGTCGGTGATGTGGATGCTCTCGGGGCAGACCTCGGTGCAGCACTTGGTGATGTTGCAGAGCCCGATCCCGAGCTGCTCGGAGACGTAGCGGCGGCGGTCGAGGGTGTCGAGGGGGTGCATCTCGAGCTCGGCGAGGCGCATCAAGAACCGCGGTCCCGCGTAGTGCGCCTTGTTCTCCTCGTGGTCCCGGATGACGTGGCACACGTTCTGGCAGAGGAAGCACTCGATGCACTTGCGGAACTCCTGGCCCCGCTCGACGTCGATCTGCTGCATCCGGTAGCCGCCTTCGGGCCGGGGCGGCGGCGTGAAGGCCGGGATGAGCTTCGCGACCTCGTAGTTGTACGACACGTCGGTGACGAGGTCGCGCATGACGGGGAAGGTCCTCATCGGCGAGATCGTGATCGGCTCGTCGGTCGGGAGCGTCGACATCCGGGTCATGCACATGAGCGACGGCACCCCGTTGATCTCGGCGGAGCAGGAGCCGCACTTGCACGCCTTGCAGTTCCACCGCACGGCGAGATCGGGAGCTTGGGTGGCCTGGATCCGGTGGACGACGTCGAGGACGACCTCGCCCTCCTGAGGCGGGATGCGATACTCGACGAACTCGCCCCCGCTCTCGTCCCCCCGCCACAGCTGCATCCGCAAGGTGGGGGCGCCGGGTGCCGCCGCGCCGTCTGGGGAGGCCGCCGGGGTCCCCTCGGCCGAGGTGGCAGTGTCGATCGCCATTACTTGCTCTCCTCCTTGGCAGCGCCGGCGCCGGCCGGAGCCGGCTCTGCGGCGTGGTCGCCGTCCTCGAGCAGTTTGGCCAGCTCCGCCGGCATGGCCGGCCTCGGCTCAGGGGTCACGGTGTACTCGCCGTCCCGGTAGCGGCAGACGAAGTTCACCTTCTCGAGCTCGGGGTCGGGCTTGGGGTAGTCGTCGCGGGTGTGGCCGCCGCGGCTCTCCTTGCGGGCGAGGGCACCGAGCGTGGTGCAGTTGGCGACGGCGAGCATCGACTCGAGGTCGAGCGACATGTGCCACCCCGGGTTGAAGCGCCGGCCTCCCGGCGCCGACACCTTGGCGGCGCGCTCGCCGAGCTCGACGAGCTTCTCCTTCGCCTCGGCCAGCTCGGACTCGGTGCGGATGATGCCGACGAGCGACTGCATCGTGTCCTGCAGGTCGTGGTGGAGGTCGTAGGGCTGCTCCCCGCCCTCACGCTCGAGGAACGACAGGGCGTGCTTGAACACGTCGCTCACCTGGCCCTCGTCGATCGTCGTGTCGACGGGGGTGCCGAGCGCCCTCTCAGCCGCTGCCAGCCCCGCACGCCGTCCGAACACGAGCAGGTCGGAGAGCGAGTTGCCGCCGAGCCGGTTGGCACCGTGCATGCCGCCGGCTACCTCCCCGGCGGCGAAGAGGCCGGGAACGCTCGTCATCTCGGTGTCGGCGTCGACCCGCACCCCGCCCATGATGTAGTGGCAGGTCGGGCCGATCTCCATCGGGTCGGTCGTGATGTCGACGTCGGCCAGCTGCTTGAACTGGTGGTACATCGACGGCAGGCGCCGCTCGATGTACTCGGCGGAGCGGCGGGAGGCGATGTCGAGGAAGACGCCGCCGTGCGGGCTGCCCCGCCCCGCCTTCACCTCCGAGTTGATGGCGCGGGCGACCTCGTCCCGGGGGAGGAGCTCAGGTGGCCGGCGGTAGTTGACCTTGTCGTCGTACCACTTGTCCGCTTCCTCGATGGTGTCGGCCGTCTCGGCGGCGAAGTAGGGCGAGATGTAGTTGAACATGAACCGCTCGCCGTCGCGGTTCTTGAGCACGCCGCCGTCACCCCTGACCCCTTCGGTCACGAGGAGGCCGCGGGCAGAAGGAGGCCAGACCATCCCGGTCGGGTGGAACTGGACGCACTCCATGTCGATGGCCTCGGCCCCGGCCCAGAGCGCGAGCGCGTGGCCGTCCCCGGTCGACTCCCAGGAGTTCGAGGTGAACTTCCAGGTCTTTCCGACACCGCCGGTGGCGAGCACCACCGACTTGGCAGAAAAGACGACGAAGTCGCCGCTGTCCCGGTAGAAGCCGACCGCACCGGCGACCGCGCCGTCGGCGTTCTTCAGCAGCCTGACGATCTTGCACTCCATGTAGACGTCGACGCCGAGCGAGACGGCCCGCTGCTGGGTCGTCCGGATCATCTCGAGACCGGTCCGGTCGCCGACGTGAGCGAGGCGCGCGTAGCGGTGCCCGCCGAAGTCCCGCTGGAGGATCCTGCCGTCCGGGGTGCGGTCGAACAGCGCCCCCCACTCCTCCAGCTCGAGCACGCGGTCGGGCGCCTCCTGCGCATGGATCTGCGCCATGCGCCAGTTGTTCAGCATCTTCCCGCCCCGCATGGTGTCGCGGAAGTGGACCTGCCAGTTGTCCTGGGGCCAGACGTTCCCGAGGGCGGCCGCCATCCCGCCCTCGGCCATGACGGTGTGGGCCTTGCCGAGCAGCGACTTGCACACGAGCGCCGTGCGGCAGCCCTTGTCGATCGCCTCCACCGCGGCTCGCATGCCGGCGCCACCGGCACCGATGACGACGACGTCGTAGTCGTGGCGCTCGATCTCGCTCAGAGCAGGTGCGCCCGCCATCAAAAGAACCTCGGATCGTGGAGGTTGCCGGTCGACACCAGGTAGACGTACAGGTCGGTCCAGGCGATCCAGATGAGCGAGAGCCAGGCGAAGAGCTGGTGACGGGTGTTGAGCGGGGTCACGATCCTTTGCCAGATGGCGTGGCGGACGGGGTGGTCGGAGAACTTGCGCAGCCCGCCTCCGCACAAGTGCCGGCAGGCGTGGCAGCCGGCGGTGTACGCCCAGATCAGAACGGCGTTCACGACGAAGATGAGCGAGCCGAGCCCCATCCCCCAGCCAGTCCCGAAGCGGAACGACTCGATCGCGTCCCAGGTCAGGATGCCGGCGAAGATGACGGCGACGTACCAGAAGTACCGGTGGACGTTCTGCAGCACGAGCGGGAAGCGGGTCTCGCCCGTGTAGCGGGAGCGGATGCCGCCTGGCGTCGTCGAGCCGGCGTCCGCGACGGCACAGGCCGGTGGGGAGGCCCAGAACGCCCGGTAGTAGGTCTTCCGGTAGTAGTAGCAGGTCACCCGGAATCCCATCGGGAAGATGAGGATGAGCAGCGCCGGCGACACCGTCCCGATCCCGCCGGCCGGGCCCCAGACGGCGGCGGTCGGGCAGCTCGACACGAAGCACGGCGAGTAGAAGGGGGACAGGTAGTGTCGCCCGGCGTTGCCGTTCGCGGCGTGGGCGGCGACGGTGGCGTAGTAGAAGTCGCCCCTAAAGGCCGTCCAGACGCCGTAGCCGATGAAGCAGAGCAGGCCGAAGGCCTGGACGGCGGGCCAGAACCACCAGGCGTCCCTCCGCAGGACTCGAGAGCGGGGAGGGCCGGCTCGGACACCTCCGATCTCGACCGGGATCGGCACCGGCGTGGTGGTGTCCTGCAGCACGCTCAAGTCGCACTCCTTCGTCTCGCACGAGCCCCGGGCCTGGCGCCAAGGTTACGCCGGGGTGACAACGGTTCGATCATTCCACCCCTGGCCGAGAGCGCACCAACCGGATGCCTCGGCGGGGTGCGCGCGACAAGCGGCCTGCCGGATCCGCGTCGAGCCGGCCCTCGGGCGTGTCGGAGGCGCGTGCCGTGTCCGCACCGGCAGCCTCCCTCCTCCGAGCCCGCCGGGCTCCCGCCGGGCAGGTCCCCAGTGCTCGGGTACCTGCCGGAGGTCGGGTTCGGCCCTGAACGCGTCCTGCCTGGCGGGGGAGAGCGCGGGTGGGAGGTGCCGCCGGTGGCTGGCCTCTAGTGTCGCGAGCGATGACTGAGCTCTCGCCGCATGCAGCCTCGCCGGCCCGGATCGCCACCGGAGCCGAGCCGACCTCCGACCCGCCGAGGGCGGCGACCCTGAGGGAGCTGAGGGAGTCCGGCTGGCGTTCCTCGCCGGTGAAGCGCGAGATGCGGCGGAACCTCCTCGCTCGCCTGGCGGCCGGTGAGCCGATCGTGGAGGGCGTCCTCGGCTACGACGAGACCGTCCTGCCCGCCATCGAGCAGGCGATCATCGCCGGCCACGACATCATCCTCCTCGGGGAGCGGGGTCAGGCGAAGAGCCGGATCATCCGCTCCCTCGTCGGGCTGCTCGACGAGTGGCTGCCCGTCGTCGCCGGCTCGGAGATCAACGACGATCCCTACTTCCCCGTGAGCCGGCACGCCCGGGACCTCGTCGCCGAGCTCGGCGAGGAGACCCCGATCACCTGGTACCACCGGAGCCTGCGCTACGGGGAGAAGCTCGCCACCCCTGACACCTCGATCGCCGACATCATCGGGGAGGTCGACCCGATCAAGGTGGCCGAGGGGCGCTACCTCTCCGACGAGCTCACGATCCACTACGGCCTCGTCCCCCGCACGAACCGCGGGATCTTCGCCATCAACGAGCTGCCGGACCTCGCCGAGCGGATCCAGGTCGGCCTCCTCGACGTGCTCGAGGAGCGTGACGTCCAGATCCGGGGCCATAAGGTGCGCCTCCCGCTCGACGTGATGCTCGTCGCCTCGGCCAACCCCGAGGACTACACGAACCGCGGGCGGATCATCACCCCTCTGAAGGACCGTTTCGGGACGAGGGTCCGCACGCACTACCCGCTCGACGTCGAGACCGAGCTCACGATCATCGACCAGGAGGCCAAGGCGCTCGACGACGTCGGGCTCCGTGTCGAGGTGCCGCCGTTCATGTCCGAGATCGTCGCCCGCATCAGCCAGCTCGCCCGGCGCTCCCCTCGAGTGAGCCAACGCTCCGGGGTCTCGGTCCGCCTCAGCGTGGCGAACTACGAGACCCTCGCCGCCGCGGCAGTCCGGCGGGCCGTGAAGCACGGCGAGCACGAAGCCGTCCCCCGGGTGAGCGACCTCGAGTCGCTCCTCTCCTCGACGCTCGGGAAGCTCGAGATCGAGTCGCTCGAGGAGGGTGAGGACGAGGAGGTGGTGGACAAGCTCGTGAAGGCGGCCGTGCTCCAGACTTTCCGCGAGAACTGCCCGACCGAGCAGCTCGGCCTGGTGGTCGGTGGGTTCGAGGAGGGCAAGATCGTGCACGCCGGCCCCGACCTTTCCTCGGCCGACTACGTGGCCGTGCTCGACGCGATCCCCGCTCTGCGCCAGCCCGTTGCCGCCATCGCCGGCTCGGAGAGCCCGGGCATGGTGGCGAGCGCGCTGGAGCTCGTCCTCGAAGGGCTCCATCTGACCAAGCGCCTCAACAAGGACGCCGCTGGCCCGCGGGCGACCTACAGGTCGAGGTCATGAGCCGCCGGTGACCAGGTACCGGTACTCGCGCTGGGACGGCACGCAGGCCGGCTTCGACCTCGATGCCGACGCCGTCCTCGCCGAGATCAACGACGACCTCCTCTACCACGGGGATATCAACGCAGCTCTCCGGCGCCTTCTCCAGCAGGGCTTCCGGGACCGCCAGGGCCGTGACGTCGCAGGGCTCCGCGAGCTCCTCGAACGACTGCGGGAGCGCCGGCGCGCCGAGCGGGAGCAGTTCGACCTCGGAGGCGTCTACTCCGAGATCGCCGAGCAGCTCGACGACATCGTCCGCCAAGAGCGCGAGGCCCTCGGCGAGCTCGCCGAGGAGGCCGCGCGTTCCGGGGACCAGCGCCGCAAGGAGGTGACCGACGAGGTCGTGGCGGACCGGCAGATGCAGCTCGGCCTCCTTCCGGACGACCTCGCCGGGAAGGTGCGGGGCCTGTCGTCGTACGAGTTCACCTCGAGCGAGGCCCGGGAGCGCTTCGAGGAGCTGATGGAGCGGCTCCGCCAGGAGGTCGTGCAGTCCTACCTCGACCAGGCCGCCGGGGCGCTGCAGTCGATGGGGCCCGAGGAGCGCGACCGGCTCCGCCAGGCGCTCGACCGACTGAACACGATGATCGAGCAGCGTGAGGCCGGCGAGGAGCTGAACCCGAGCTTCGAGCAGTTCATGTCGGAGTTCGGTGACTTCTTCCCCGGCAACCCGCAGAACCTCGACGAGCTGCTCGAGCAGCTCGCCCAGCGCATGGCGGCTACCTCGGCGATGCTCGCCTCGATGACGCCTGCCCAGCGCGACCAGCTCCGCTCGCTCATGGACGAGCTGCTCGGGGACATGGACCTCCACTGGCAGATCGACCGGCTCGGCTCCAACCTCCGCTCGATGTTCCCCGACGCGCCGTGGGAGCGCAGGGTCGGCTTCTCCGGCACCGAGGCGCCCGGCCTCGCGGAGGCCTCCGACATCTTCCAGCGCTTAGCCGACCTGGACCAGCTCGAGCAGCTCCTCTCAGGGACCCCGCAGCCTGGCGCGCTCGCCGAGGTGGACCTCGACCGGGCGCGCGAGCTGCTCGGCGAGGACGCCTCGGCCTCCCTCGCCGAGCTCGCCAAGTTGGCGAAGCGGCTCGAGGACGCGGGCCTGGTCGAGAACCGCGACGGCCAGCTCGAGCTCACGCCGAAGGGCCTGCGCCGGATTGGTCAGCGGGCGCTGCGCGAGCTGTTCTCCCGGCTCGCGAAGGACCGCCTCGGCGGGCACGACGTGGTCGAGCAGGGAACCGGCCACGAGCGCGCCGAGGCCACGAAGCCGTACGAGCTCGGGGATCCGTTCAATCTCCACATCGAGCGGACGGTGCGCAACGCCATTGCGAGGGAGGCCGAGCGGCTCGAGCCGAGCGCCGGTGGGCGGGCGCAGGCCGGCGTCAGGTTCCCGGTGCGCCTGCGGCCGGAGGACTTCGAGATCGAGCGGACCGAGCACCTCACCCGGTGCGCGACGGTGCTCCTTGTCGACCTGTCGCTCTCGATGCCGATGCGGGACAACTTCCTCGCCGCGAAGAAGGTCGCGATGGCGCTGCACTCGCTCATCTCCAGCCAATTCCCGCGCGACTACCTCGGCATCGTCGGGTTCTCCGAGGTGGCGCGCGAGATCGCGCCCCATGAGCTGCCCGACGTCTCGTGGGACTTCGTCTACGGCACGAACATGCAGCACGCCTTCATGCTCGCCCGGCGCATGCTCGCCCGCGAGCACGGCACCAAGCAGATCGTGATGATCACCGACGGGGAGCCGACGGCTCACCTGATGGCCGACGGCGAGGTGTTCTTCAACTACCCCCCCGTGCGTGCCACGGTCGACGCCACGCTCGCCGAGGTGCTCCGCCTCACCCGTGAGGGCATCCGGCTCAACACCTTCGCCCTCGACGCCACGGGCCATTTGCGCGACTTCGTCGAGACGATCACGAAGCTCAACCGGGGTCGCGCCTTTTTCACCACCCCCGAGACCCTTGGCGACTACGTGCTCGTCGACTTCATCGAGCACCGCCGGGCGCTCGACGGCGGCGCGTCCGGCCACCGCCGCCGCCTCGCCTGATCCCCCCGGCGGCACCGCCCGACCCGCCGCCTCGCGCCACCCCCCTTGCGCAACGCGGAAAATGGGTCCATGATGACTACATCCGTGTAACTACACGGCTGACAGTCCGCCAGGGGGAGGAGACGCCGGTGGCGTTCACAGCACTGTTCTTCGAGGGCCTGGACCGGTCATGGCAGGCGAAGGCCAACTGCATGGGCGTGGACCCGGAGCTGTTCTTCCCCGAGCGGGGTGCCTCGACGCGGGAGGCCAAAGAGGTCTGCCGTGGCTGCGTCGTGCGCGAGGACTGCCTCGAGTACGCCATCGCGAACGGGGAGAAGTTCGGTATCTGGGGCGGCATGAGCGAGCGCGAGCGCCGCCGTGTCCGCCGGGCCCGGGTGCTGGCGAGGCAGGGTCAGACCGCGTCCTGAGGGCCGGTCAGCCGCCCGGGACCTCGGCCAGCCTCGACTCGATCGTCGCCGACTCCGAGAGACCGAGCTCTCGCCACCGGTGGCGGCCGACGGCTCGCAGGACCCGCTCGGGCACGAGGCCGACGAGCTCCGCGGAGACCACCGGGAGCAGCTCGGAGACGGCGTCGTAGACCTCGGCCGGGCCGACCTCGTCGGGCTCGATCAGGTTGAACGAGATCTGCACGTCGAGCCCGACCTGGAAGGCGAGCGCACGGACCTCACGCCGCCGGAGCGACCGGGCCACCTCCCGTGCCTCGTCGAGGCCGGCCCGGACGACGAGGTTGTAGGCGACGAGCACGGGGCGGGCGCCGACACAGGTTGCCCCGGCGCTCGGGTGCGGCTGCGGGGGGCCGGTGTCGGGGGGGAGGACGGTGAAGGCCTGCCGTCTCACCTCGGGCAGGCTGCGCTCGGGACCGTAGAGGAAGCAGGGCACGCCCTTGTCACCGAACTGCCGGGCGAACCGGTCCCTCGCGGCCAGGGCGGCCTCGAAGGGCGAGCCGTAGGGCACGAACGGGACGACGTCGGCGACGCCGAGCCGGGGGTGGACGCCGTCGTGACCTCGCAGGTCGAGGAGCTCGACTGCCGTCCGGGAGAGGGCGAGCGACGCTTCCTCGACTGCGTCGGGAGCGCCGCACAGCGTGAAGACGCTGCGATGGTGATGAGGGTCGGCGTGGACGTCGAGCAACAGGGAGCCCGCGCTCTCACGCAGGCGGTCGAGGAGAGCCCGGTCCCGGCCCTCCGAGATGTTGATGACCGCCTCGATCACTCCGGCGGCGGTGTGTCGGTGCTGTTCAGCGGGTTGCCTGCATCGCGGCGAGGCGCCGCCGGCGTGCGATCCGCCGCCGTTCCCGCTCCGAGGTCCCGCCCCACACGCCGTGGTCGATGTGGTACTCCATCGCGTACTCGAGGCAGGGGCTCTTCACCGGGCAGTCGGCGCAGATGCGCCGAGCAGCCTCCACGCCCACGCCGTCGCTCGGGAAGAACAGGTCCGGCGGGTACTCCCGGCAGTTCCCACGTGCCATCCAGGAAGTGTCCATCGCCACTCATTGTGGTGGCGGCATCTGGCGAAAGCATGGTCAAACCCTGAGAGTTGACTGAGAGTCTGGAGCCGACCGGGGAGGGCGAGCTCGCCCGGGCAACTACACTGCCCTTCCCGTCGGGCCGGAGCGCCCGAGCCGAAGGAGACCCGGTCCATGACGATGTCGTCGCCCCAACCCGACGAGCAGCAGGTCGACGAGCCACCGCGGGGTCACGTGCGGATGGTCTACCTCGGCCCCGTCGCTCCCCATTGGGAGGTCGACACGGTGTTCGGCGATCGGATCGTGCTCGACGAGTTCCGCCAGCGAGCCCTCGCTCGGCTCGTCCTGCTCCCCCCGCACGACCCGCAGTTCCGGAGGAACCGCGAGCGGATCGCCCGTGACGCGGAGCGGGAGAACCTCATCCTCGAGTGGGATCTCGGGGTGCCCGATGACGAGGAGCCGGCAGGTTCCTGAGCTGCGGCCGCCGGCCGGTTGAGCGTGCCTCTCACCTGACCACGGGTCGAGACGGGCCGGTCGCTATCCGAGCTCGAGGCGGGCGAGCCACAGACCGGGAGCGTCGAGCTCGGCCGGGGTGGGGAGGCTCGCCTCGTCGAGCCAGAGCCGGGCCAGCTGCGCGTCCCCAGAGCGCTCCAGCACTCCCTGCACGAAGCGGGCGCCCCTGTCCACGCTCTCCTGGTCGAGTCGCAGACCGAACAGCTCCTCCGCGACGCGCTCGCCGCGCCCCCGCCCGACCCGCCGCCGCCGCATCGCCTCGTTGATCGGGGTGTGAGCCCCGATGAGGCGGGTGGCGACCGTCGTCGTGACGTGCTCGGCGTATCCCGAGATCGTGGCCACGAGGGCGTCGAGCTGCGCGCGCACGGCCTGTAGCTCGGACGCGTCGGCGGGGGCGCTCAGCGCCGAGGGCTCGGCGAACAGGTCCATCATCGACGACGGGTCAGACGGGTCGGCGCCGCGCATGAGCGCCTCGAGGGTGGCGGTGTCGGGGCGCACCTTCTCGGCGTGGCTGACGACGAGCTCCGCGAGCCGGGCGGCGACGTGCGGCCGGGAGAGCACGGCGTGGTGGGCGATCTCGTGGACGCAGAGCCACAGCGAGAGGTCGTCCTGGCGAAGGCTCCAGTCCTCGGCGAAGCGGGCGAGGTTGGCACCGACGACGAGGATCTCGTCGTCGCGGGCCGGGGCGACGGGAACCTCGTAGAGGCCGAGAGCGTTGCGGGCGAGGTGACCGACTGCAGAGCCGACCTGCATCGCCATCATCATCGGCATCACGGCGCCGGCCCAGCGACCGAGCAGCTCGGCGAGGCGGCGCGCCTCCTCCTCGTCGCCCCCGCCTGCGTCGCTGGCTGCGGGCTCGCCGCCCGCCTCGGCGACCCCCTGCGGGGAGGGTGCCGGAGGGACAGACGCCGTGTTGAGGCGCTCGAGGACCGGGTGCCAGGTCTCGAGCGTGCGGCGGGCCCACTCTCCCCGGCTCGTGAGGACGAGGCGGGGAGCCCGCCCCGCCGGCGACGGCTGCATGCCCGTCACGTCGGCGACGTGCATCGCCGCGACGTCGCTCAGCTCCTCGATGCGGATGCGGTCCTGCGGGTCGGGGTTGGGGTCCGGCTCGTCGCCGGCGGCTGCGCTTGCAGCCAGCTGGTGGGCGATCGGCCACTGGAAGCCGCGGGCGGTCGGCATCAGCCTCATGAGGTCGCCGAGCATCTTGGTGAGGAAGTCGTCGCCGCCGAAGGAGGGCACGCCGCTCACGGGCCTACGCCGGACCCGTGCTGAGCGAGGCCGGTGGGTACGTGGCGGCCACCTCTCAGGCGGCCGGGGCGAGACGGGCCTCGAGCTCGGTCTCGCGGCCGGCGCGGACGATGTCGATGCGGACCGTGGTGTTCGGAGCCATCAGGTACAGCAGACCCTGCAGCACGGCCATCGAGGCCACGTGCTGGCCATCGATCGACTCGATGAGGTCGCCACGGCGTATGCCGGCTCTCGCGGCGGCGCTGCCCTTGCGCACTGCCATGACGTCGACCCCGACGGCCTCGCTCCCGGACGAGGAGATCTCCGCCACGGTGCTGTGGTCATGCAGCTTGGTCCTCGTGATCGCAAGGACGCGAGCGTGCCCCGTCCGACCCTCGATGCCGAGCCAGCCGTGGTCGACTCGCCCGTTCGAGATGAGGTACTGCGCGATCCGGCCCACGACCCAGCCCGGGGCGGCGATGGCGTCCCCTTCGCGGTCGGCGACCACCATCCCGCTGATCTGGCCCTCGGCATCGACGAGCAGCGTCCCCACCGGCGCGGCGGAGAGACCGAGCGACCGGGGGCAGATCTCGAGCAGCATCGGGCCCGACGAGAGGCTCGTCGGCTGGAAGGCCGAGCGCACCGGAGCCACTTCCATTCCCGCTCTCCGGCTCCGCCACGCGACCATCAGCAGCGAGTCGGCCGGGACCTGGCGCAGCGGCGAGATGTCGAGCGGGGTGAGGTCGAGGCCGGAGACCTCCACCCGCACGACGGCAAGGCCCGTGACCGGGTCCGAGCCGGACAGCGTCGCGATGAGCTCCTCGCCGTTGCCGAGCAGCACCGAGATTGCCGAGGCGCCTGCCACCACGGCGGCCGGCACGGCGATGTAACCGCTGCGCGAGACGATCACCCCGTCCCCGCTCACCTCGGTCGTGCCCCGTGAGGCCTGCACCTCGACGAGAGCCGACTCGACGTGGGCGGCCTCTTGCTCGATCGGAGCCGTCTTCAGCAGTGGGGACGTGGTGGTCGGGACGCTGCGGAAGATCGCCGAGAGGGAGTTCGCCGTCGCGGAGGAGGCGGGCGCATCGTGGAGCCAGGCGGTGAGGTGGGTGCCGATGAGGACGACGCCGGTTGCGAGGAGGGCTCCGACGATGCCGGCGGCACCGGCTCCTGCACGGGTGGGCGTGCTCGCGAGCCACCGCCGCCGCGCGGCGAGCATCTGTGCCTCGGGGACGCCGAGCATGGCGCCGCTCAACTCGGAAGGATGGCGCCAGATCCGGTCATCGGGTGGGAGGAGGGGTGGTCCTGGCTCGTCATCCTGCCAGTCCTCGAAGTCCCTCCCTCGCTCGGCCACGGGAGCAGAGGATACAAAGCGACGTCCCGAGATGGGGCGCGACCTCGGTCGCTGCCGCGTTGGCGGGCGGCCCTGCGCGCGGCTGTGATGTCTACGATGCGTCGCGTGATCGAACCGGGATCGAGCGCCGACTGGCTGGCGCTCACCGGCGAGCCGATCCGGCTCGAGCGTGCGCTCGAGTGGGCGAGTGGGCCGGCGTGGGGAGGCGTGGTCGGCTTCTCCGGTGTCGTGCGCGAGAGCGCCGAGGGGCGCAGGGACGTGAGCGCCATCGACTACGAGGCGTACGAGGCGCAGGTGCTCGGCCGCTTCGAGCAGATCGCCGCGATGGCGCGCCGGGAGTGGCCGGAGCTCGGGCGTCTCGTGATCTGGCACCGGACCGGGCGGGTCGAGACCGGTGAGAGCTCAGTCGTGACGGTCGCGTCCGCTCCCCATCGGGCCGAGGCGTTCGAGGCGTGCCGATTCCTCATCGACACGCTCAAGTCAACGGTCCCGATCTGGAAGCGGGAGCACTGGTCCGGTGGGAGCGACTGGAGCCCGGCCGCGCACCCGATCCGACCGGTCGGCGGCTCGGCAGAGCTGCCGTGACCGGCCTCGCCGTCGACCTCGGGACCGGCCGGACGCGTGCGGCGGATTCCTCGGGGCGACTCGTGCTGGACGAGCCCTCGGCGGCCGCCGTCGACTTGCGCGACGGTTCGCTCGTCGCCTTCGGCGCCAGCGCGCTCGACCTGCCGGGTCGCTCGGCCGGGCAGGTGCGCCTCGTCCGCCCCGTCGTCCACGGGCAGCTCCAGGACCTCGGGCTTACGGACCAGGTAGTGGCACACGTGATGACACGTGCGCGCAGGGCCGTCGGGCGCCACCCCGAGGTGCTCTGCACGGTCCCGGGCCTCGCAAGCGGGGTGCAGCGCCGCGCGTTGCAGCGGGCCTTCACCCGGGCGGGGGCGGCGAGGGTCGAGTTCATCCAGCACGCCGTGGCCGCCGGCATCGGTCTGCGACTCGAGATCGGCGAGCCCGTGGCGAGCATGGTCGTCGACGTCGGCGCCGGCACGCTCGATGCCTCGGTGATCGCGCTCGGCGGCGTCGTGACGGAAGCCTCGCTCCCGCTCGGCGGGAACGACCTCGACCTGGCCGTGAGGGAGGCCTGCCTGCGCACCCACGACCTCGTCGTGAGCCTGGCCACCGCCGAGGAGCTGAAGGTGGCCATCGGCGCGGCCTCGCCCGGTCCGGAGTCGAAGATGGAGGTGACCGGGCGCGACGCCTCGAACGGCGCAGTCCGGACCGTCGTCGTCTCGACCTCGGACGTCGCGGCGGCGATCTCGGACGGGGTCTCGGCCATGATCGCCGCTGCGGTCCGCTGCATCGTGGAGGCGCCCCCTGACCTCGCGAACGACCTGCTGTCAGAGGGGCTGCACCTTGCGGGTGAGGGGAGCCTCCTCGCCGGCTTCTCGCGCCGCCTCGCCTCGGCGACCGGTGTCCCGGTGCACCTGCCCGAGTCGCCCGGGAGGGCGGCCGTGCTCGGCGCCGCACGCTGCCTCCGGGATCTCTCGGCGGTCAGCGGGGCGCGCGGCCTGGCGGGGGGAGGTCGCGCTCGCTCGTGAGGTCCTCCGCGGCCTGGCGCACCTGCCAGTCGCGGTCTGAGAGCGCGTGTTCGAGGGCGGCGTCGACGAGCGGTCCTGAGTAGGAGGCAAGGGCCAGGACCGCCCGCCGGCGTACCGCCGCGCGATCCTCGAGAGCTGCCAGGATCACAGGTAGCGACTCGCTCGCTGCGATGGCGCCGAGCGCAGCGACGGCCGACTCCCTGCAGAGGGCGTCGTGGTGGGCGGAGGCGACGGTGGCAAGGGCACCTGCCGCCTCGGGCGCCTGCAGCTCGCCGAGGCAGAAGCATGCCGCCTCCACCACCTCGCCCGCCTCGTCGCTAAGGAGCGTCATGGCGAGCTCGACGAGAGCCGCGCGGGTCAGGCCGGCTCGCCAGGCCACCTCGGCCAGGCGCCGCCTCACGAGCGGGGAGGGGTCCCTCCGGGCCCGTTCGAGGTCGGGGCTCGCCAGGCTGCCGAGCCGGACGAGCGCGCCGACGGCGGCCGCTCGGACGCCGGCATCGGCGTCGTCGAGCGCACGCCGCGCCGCGGCCTCGTCCCCGAGGTGGCCCGCCGCTGCCGCGGCGCCCTTGCGCCGCGCCGCCTGCCAGGGCCCCTCGTCGTGCAAGGCTGGCGGATCGTGGAGACCCATCGGGACGACAGCGTAGGGAGCCACCATCCCGAGGAGGGCGAGGACGCCCCGCCCTGGAGATGGCGGGGGTGGCACACGGTGCTGGCCGTCCTTGCCGTCATCGTGGTCGCAGCGGTCGTGGCGTCCCTCGTCAACATCCCGTACTACGCGATCACGCCCGGCCAGGCCACCTCGGTGGAGGCGCTGATCGGTCTCCCGAAGAGCCGCGTCCACGTCCATCGGGGCCAATTCCTGCTCGTCGACGTCGAGCTCACGCCGCTCAAGGCGATCGAGTGGCCGTACTTCGCGCTCGACCCGAACGCGCAGATCGTCGGCTCCTCGGAGATCCTCGGGCCCGCCGACCCGGCCCAGTACCAGATCGAGGGCGAGCTCGACATGAGCAACGCGCAGCAGGCGGCAACGGTCGTGGCGCTCGGGCGCCTTGGCTACAAGGTCGCGGTGCACGACGACGGCTCGCTCGTCTACGCGCTGCTGCCCTCGTCACCGGCGGCCCAGTCCCTCTCCGTGGGGGAGGTGATCGTGGGCGTCGGCGGGAAGCCGGTGCTCAACTACAGCGCCCTTGGCCCTGCCCTTGCCCGGTACCGGCCGGGCGACACGGTCTCGATGCGGGTTCTCAGCTGGCCGAGCCGCCGGCCGATGACGGTGAGCATCCGAGTCTCCGCCTGGCGCGTGAAAGGGAGAGGGCGCAACGCCACCTACATCTGCCCGGTCTACGGGAGCGACACCCGTTACCCGCTCTACCGCCCTCGGGGCGCGCCGAGGGGCGGCGCAGGCGAGACCTGCATCGGCGTGAGCATCGAGCCGAACTACCGGGTCGGCAAGCTCCCGTTCCGTATCGACCTTTCCTCCGAGGGGATCATCGGCCCGTCGGCCGGTCTCGCCTTCACGCTCGGCCTCATCGAGCGCCTCGACCCCTACGACCTCTCCGGCGGCCACAAGATCGCGGCCACGGGCACGATGAACATCTACGGCGACGTCGGGCCCGTCGGTGGGGTCGCCGAGAAGACGGTGGCCGTGCGCGACGCCGGGGCGAAGGTGTTCTTCGTGCCGCCGGCCGAGTACAAAGTGGCGCTTGCTCACGCTGGCAACTCGCTCAAGGTGTATCCCGTCAGCACGGTGGCCCAGGCCATCCACATCCTCGTCACCCGCTACGGGGGCAAGCTCCCTCCGGGCGCTCCGGCCAGCTGAGCCGAGCCGGAAGACCCCGGAGGATCGCGCCTCAGCGTCCTAGGCTGCAGCCATGCCCGACGATCCGATGACGGTGCAGATCTCCTCGCAAAGCGGGATGCATCCCGAAGAGATCCTGCGGCGCAGCTTCCCGTCGAGCAGGAAGGGGCTCGAGCCCGAGGCGGTGCGGCGCTTCCTCGAATCTGTGGCGGCCGAGCTGCAGGCCGTGCTCGACCGTGAGCAGGCGCTGCGGCGCCGGCTCGCCGATGCCGAGCGGCGGGCGGCGGAGCCCGAGCTCGACGAGCAGACGCTGCTCCGGCTCGTCGGAGCCGAGACGGCGCGCATCCTGCAGACGGCGCACGACGCAGCCGGAGAGGTTCTGTCCAAGGCGAAGGCACGGGCGGCGGAGGTGCTCGAAGAGGCCGAGGCGGTCCTCGGCGACCGCACTGCCACGGCCGAGCAGGCGGCGGCCGAGATCCTTGGAGCGGCAGAGGTGCAGGCCCGTGAGATGACCGAGGCGGCGGCGGCCGAGGGCGCGGCCCGGCGCGAAGCGGCGGCGGCCGAGGCGGCGGCGGTGACGGACGCGGCGCGGGCCGAAGCGGTTGCACTGCTCGAGGCCACCCGATCGGAGTGCCGCCGCGTCGTGAGGGAGGCGCGGGAGTTGCGATCGAGCGTGCTCGGCGACCTCGCCGACCGCCGGCGGGCCATGCGGGTGCAGCTGGAGCAGCTGCGCAGTGGGCGGGACACCCTCCTCGAGGTGGTCGACGCCGTCGGCGACGCCGTCGACCAGCTGCGCGAGCGCCTCGCCAGTGCCGAGGACGAAGCCCGCCTCGCCGCCGCCGAGGCGGCCGACCGGGTCCTCGCCGAACCCGATGACGAGGAGGTGCTCGCGGCGGCGGGAGGAGAGATCGCGGTCGACCTCCCCGACGGGCCTGAGGCACCGGGGGAGGTGGAGGTGGAATTCCCCGTTGCCGGCGACGAGGACCTCGCAGGGGCACTCCCTTACGACGCCGAGGCGAGCGACAGCAGTGACGATGAGACCTCCGCCCACGCCGCGCACCGGAGTGTCGACGAGCTCTTCGCACGGATCCGGGCGAGTCGGGGGGAGCCCGAGCAGGCGAGCGCCGCACCCGGAGCGGGTGATCCCGGGATCGAAGCGCCCGAGCCGGGCGAGCCAGAGGCGCTGGCCGAGGCGGGCGACCTTGCTTCGGACGAGGCCTCAGGTGATGCCGGGCGAGACGAGGAGCCGTCCGGCGAGGAGCCCGACGCGGCACCGGCATCGCCGGCAGCGACCAGCGGCAGCTCGGACGAGGTGGGCGACGGCGACGCGGAGGTGCTCGCACGCCGGTCCGAGCTGCTCGACGGTCCTGCGGCCCGGCTTGCGCGCTCGTTGAAGCGGACGCTCCAAGACGACCAGAACCTCCTGCTCGACTCGCTGCGCCATGCCTCCGGTCGTCCGGATCTCTCCCAGCTCCTCCCACCCGACGAGCAGCGGGGGCGCCTCGTCGAGTCGACCGTTGGCCTGCTCGCCGAGGCATGGCGAGCGGGCTACGGATGGCTGGCCGGGAAGGAGGCTTCGGAGGACGAGGCGGCGGCGGCAGCCCGGAGCGTCGCCGAGGAGCTGGCTGGTGAGCTGACGGGACTGTTGCGACACCGGTTGCTCGACGCGCTCACCGGGATCGCCGAGGTGGGCGACGGGGCTGCCGAGGCGGTTGGCGCGGCCTACCGAGAGTGGCGCGGGCCACGGGTCGAAAGCACCGCCGGCGATTTCGCCACCCGGGCCTTCTCGGAGGGAGCGCTCAGTGGAGGGGAGGGGGTGCCGGTGCGCTGGGTGGTGAGCGACGAGGGCGGCCCATGCCCCGACTGCGACGACAATGCCCTCGCAGGGGAGCTGGCGGCGGGAGAGGAGTTCCCGACCGGGCAGCGCATCCCACCCGTCCATCCGGGGTGCCGCTGCCTCATCGTGGCTGCCAGCTCGTAGCCTTTCCCTACAGTGCAGGTTCCCGAGCACACCATGAGCGCGCGGCCGTACCTGCTGCGCCGTTGGCAGTTGCTCGTGCTGCTGTGCCTCGTGGTCCTCCTGCTCGTCCTCTTCCTCCTGCAGGCCATCGCGGATGCCTACACGAACTACCTTTGGTACCAGTCCATCGGCGAGACGATGGTGTGGCGCTCGATGGTGGAGACCAAGCTCGGTCTCGGTCTCGTGTTCTCGGGCACCTTCTTCCTTGCCTGCTGGGCCAGCCTCTGGGCCGTCGATTCGCTCTCGGCCGTCGACGGGTACTCGATCCCCGAGCACGATCTCGTCCGCCGTTACCAGGCCTCGCTCGGGCGCTACCGCCTGACGGTGCGGACGACGGTCTCGCTCCTGCTCGCGATCGCGGTGGGCGTCGGCACCGCCGGGCAGTGGCAGCACTGGCTCTTGTTCGTGAACGGGGTGCGCTTCCCGTTGAAGGATCCGCAGTTCGGCCGGAACGTCGGCTTCTACGTGTTCCGCCTCCCGTTCCTCTCGTTCCTCGTCGATTGGTCGCTCGTTGCGCTGCTCGTCCTGCTCATCGTCACGGCGGTCGCCCACTTTCTGAACGGCAGCCTCCGGACGAGCGGACCATCTCCCCGGGCCGATCCTCACGTCGTCGGTCACCTCTCGCTGATCCTCGCCGTGATGGCCCTTGTGCGCGCCGCCGGCTACTTCTTCGTCGACCGGTACGCGCTCGACCTCTCGAACAACGGCGTCGTCGCCGGGGCGGACTACACCGACGTCCATGTCCGGCTGCCGGCGTTGTCGGTGCTGGCGATCGTGAGCATGATCGCCTTCTTCCTCCTCGCCCTGAACGTGTACCTGCGCACGTTCGTGCTGCCGGCTGTGGCGGTCGGGCTGTGGGCGTTCATCGCCCTCATGCTCGGCGTCATCTTCCCGACCTTCGTGCAGTGGCTGCAGGTATCACCCTCAGAGAGCACCGTGGAGCTGCCATACATCGAGAGGAACATCCTCTACACGCGCGCGGCCTTCGGCCTCAGCGGAATCTCGACGGAGAATTTCAGCGCCCACACCGATCTCAGCGCGAGCGTCATCAATGCCGCCCCGAACAGCCAGGAGCTGAGCGACCTCCCGCTCTGGAGCCCGTCGGCGGGGGCAGCGACCTACTCCGCCTTGCAGCAGCTGCACGGCTACTACGAGCTGAGCGGGCTGTCGTCGGACAGGTACCTGCTCGGCACCGGTGCGAACCGTTCACTCGTTCCCGTGGTGATCGGAGTGCGCGAAGTCGACCCGTCCGCGCTGCCCCGGCAGACCTGGGTGAACCAGCACCTCGTCTACACCCACGGCTACGGGGTCGTCATGTCTCCTGCCAACACTTCGACACAGTCCGGGCTGCCCCGGTTCGCGATCAGCGGCGCACCGGTGACGTCCGTGCCAGGCGCGCCCAAGGTGACGCAGCCCGCCGTCTACTTCGGCGAGGCGGCGGGGAACTACGTGGTCGTCGACACACGCGAGCCGGAGCTCGACTACGGCAACCGCAACGGGGGCCCGCCGCAAACGAGCCACTACTCCGGCTCGGGCGGCGTCCAGCTAAGGGGGTTCTGGCAGCGTGCGGCGTTTGCGATGCGCTTCCACGACGTGAACCTGCTGACATCGAGATTGATCAAGCGGTCCTCTCGGATCATGTACCTGCAGGACATCACCCAGCGCGTCCAGCACGCGGCGCCGTTCCTGAGCGTGGACTCCCACCCTTATCCGGTCGTGGCCGGAGGCCAGATCTTCTGGATGGTGGACTGCTACACGACGACGGACTACTTCCCCTACTCGCAGGCCGCCCTGACGGGCGTCCTCTCGTCGAGCAGCGGGCTCCAGGGCCAGTACAACTACGTGCGGGACTCCGTGAAGGCGGTCGTGAACGCGTACACGGGAGCGGTCCACTTCTATGTGGTCGACCCGAGCGATCCCGTCCTCATCTCCTGGGAGCACACGTACCCTGGGTTGTTCCTGCCGCTCAAGGACATGGGCAGGCTGACACCCACCCAGCCCGGTGCCCTGTTGCAGCACCTCCAGTACCCAAAGGACCTCCTCACGCTGCTCACGGCGATGTACGGCCGGTACCACTACGCGGCGACCCCGAACGGCGCGGCGCAGTTCTACGCCTCGCAGGGATCGTGGGCGGTCGCCGAGGGAACGAATGGCCGCCCCTACACCCCGACGAACGAGCTCTTGCAGCTGCCGGGCCAGACCGGCACCGATGGCTCGTCGCGAGCTGCCGGCTCCCCCAGCACCTCTGGTGCGACTGGCCTTTCGTACACGACGGTGGAGCCGTTCGTGCCCTACTCGGCGGACGGCCACGACCAACTATTGGCAGGCTTCCTCCTCGCCGACTCCGAGCCGTCCGACTACGGGTCCATCACCGCATTCGAGCTCCCGCAGGTGTCCGACGACGCCCTCGGCCCGTCGCCGGTCGCCGACAAGATCTTGGCGTACCCGACGATGGCCCGGCTCGTCCAGTTGCTCCACTCCGATCACTCACGGGTCAGCGGCGGACCGATCTTCCTCGTTCCCATCGAGGACTCGCTGCTGTACGTCCAGTCGTTCTACGTGAGCGGGCCGGGGCACGACCTGCCGGCTCTCGAGTACGTCGCGACGGACTTCGGCGGCTCGCAGGTCGGCGTCTCGACGACGCTGCTCGGCTCGCTCAAGCAGCTGTTCGGCGTCTCCGTCTCGAACGTGGGCCCCTCCGCCTCGCAGTCGATCACCAACAGGATCGAGCAGGACCTCGCGAACGCCTACGCCGCCTATCAGCGTTCCCTTGCCGATCTCAAGCAGTTCCGGCTCGGCGCGTTCCAGCGTGATCTCCAGGAGATGGGCCAGTATCTCGACGCAGCGCACCAACTGATGCTCCAGTCGCAGTCGAACCCTGCATCCACTGGTGTGCACAACGGGCCTGCGGCACCTTCTTCGTCGTCCAGTTCGTTCGGCCTCGGGTCTACGGGCAGCTCGAACACTTCGTCCAACGTCGCCCCGTCGATCGGCTCGAGCTCCGCCTCCGGAGCCGGGGCCGGCACCTCCGGCTCGAGTGGTGTACCCCAGGGCTCTGCGACCACCTCGACCACGACCACGACCCTCCCTGCGGCGTGACACCTCGCTGTTGTCGCCGGCGCGGAGCCGTCCTGAGGCCGCTTCGCCGTCCATACGGTGCGCGAACGCGTGCGTTGCGGCTGGCGAAGGCGTCGGCTCGACCTGAGGGCTCTCGAGCTCGCGGTTGCCATGGTCCCGAGCGCCTGTCGGCGGACCGGGCTTGTCGAGGTGTTCCCATGCCCCGGTGCGGGCACTGAGCGAAGTTGCCACCCCGGATGGCCGGCGGCACGGGGGAGGACACTGGGCGGCTCCCGCAGAGCCAGCAGGGGAGCGCGGATGGGGGCTCTGCAGCCGACAGGTTGGCGCGAGCCCCAGCTCCGCCCGGGTAAGCGCAGCTCAGGGCCGGTCGTCAGCTCGTCATCGATCTTCACGTCATCCGGTGCAGCCCGCGCGACGTTCCGGTCGCGACCACACGCGCTCCAGCCGTCGAGACGGGTTGGTCAGCAGGGACTCCCGCTCCCTTTTCGTTATGTCCGTTCGTCTCGACCTTTTGCCCGCGTCGACGAGGTGGGCACGAGGCGAGTCGGGCGCGCTGGATGTTGTCCCGCACGTGGCGACGTGTGTGCGCCGATCTGCTCCGACGTTCGGCGGGCTGGCAGCGAGGTGTCGGCGCTATAGTGGAGGCTCCGCCGCGGGGTGGAGCAGTCAGGTAGCTCGTCGGGCTCATAACCCGAAGGTCGTAGGTTCAAATCCTACCCCCGCCACCAGAGAAAGTGCAGGTCAGGGCCGGTGCGAGAGCACCGGCCCTTCTGCTGCCCGGCCCCAAATCTTCGAGGCAATCCCAAAAACTGTCACAGGCGAGGGATACCATTGCTTTCGTGCGTGGATCGAAGCGTGAGATCAAGCGGGGCGTATGGGAGCTGCGGGTCTCCCTCGGCAAGGACCCGATGACCGGCAAGTACAAGGTGCTGAGCAAGACGTTCCACGGCAGTGCCCGAGCCGCAGACGACGCCCTCCGGGACCTCGTCGATCAGCACGGCACCAACCGGGCCGACGGCGTCGGAGCGACCTTCGGCCAGCTCCTCGACCGGTGGCTTGAAGAATGCGAACGGCTCGAACTCTCGCCGACCACGATTCGCACCTACAAGGCGCAG
>DATGKK010000136.1:0-13172 GCA_035294725.1 Acidimicrobiales bacterium
AGCTCGTCGATCCGCTCGGGCAGGAGCGGCACGCAGATCACCCCGGAGGTGTGGGTGAGGAAAAAGGCCAGCTTCTCGGGGGTGGCCGCCTCCGCCGCCATCACGAGGTCGCCCTCGTTCTCGCGGTCCTCGTCGTCCACGACGACGACCATCTCGCCGCGGCCGATCGCAGCTATTGCCTCCTCGACTGTCGACAGTGCCACCCCGGCGCGCGCCTCCTTCCCGCTGCAGCCTACTGCCGGAGGCTCTCTGCGGGTTCGACGTCGAGCCGGACGTCCTCCCCGAGGCGCCGCACGCCGACGAGCCGGCCCCGCCAGATCTCCGCCATCGTCGCCGCACCCGACCACGCGAGCATCGGGACGCCGGCGCTCCCGAGCACGGCCGGCGCCACGTACACCACGTACCGGTCGACGAGGCCGAGCCGGTGCAGCTCTCCGGCCACGGTGGCCCCGCCCTCGACGAGGAGCTGGAGAACCCCCATCCTCCCGAGCTCGTCGAGCACCCCGCGCAGGTCGCCCGAGAGCTCGAGGGCCGGCCGCACCCGCGCCCGAGCAGGTGCGCGGCCGAGGACGACACGAAGGGGTTGGCGTAACGGGGGCGCAGTCGAGGCCCCGGCGGGCCGGACGGTCAGCTCGGGGTCGTCGGCGCGCACGGTGCCCGCCCCGACGAGCACGGCGTCGGACTCAGCGCGCAGCTCGTGGACGTCGGAGCGGGCCTCCGGCCCCGTGATGAAGCGGCTCGTGCCGTCAGCCGCCGCGATCCGGCCGTCGAGCGTGACGGCGAGCTTGAGCACGACATACGGCCGCCCGCTCCGGCGGTGGACGAGGTAGGGCTGCAGCACCTCAGCCACCCGCCCCTCGAGCACGCCGAGCGTCGTCCGCAGCCCGGCTTCGCGAAGGGCGGCGACGCCGGCCCCGCTCACGTTGGGGTCCGGATCGAGCACGCCGACGACGACCCTCGCCACTCCGGCCTCGATCAGGCGACCGGTGCAGGGAGGCGTGCGTCCGTGGTGACAGCACGGCTCGAGGGTCACGTAGGCGGCGGCGCCGCGAGCAAGGGGACCGGCCTCGTCGAGAGCAACGACCTCGGCATGCCGCCCGCCCGGTGGCTCGGTCGCCCCCCGTCCGACGACCTCGCCCTCGTCGGAGACGACCACGCAGCCGACCCAGGGGTTGGGCGAGGTCGTCCGCCGGACCGAGCACGAGAGCTCGGTCGCCTCGGCCATGAAGGCCTCGTCGGTAGTCGCCGTCGCGTCGCCTGCCGGCACCGACGCGCTCAGTGCGGGTGCTCCCCGCGCAGCAGCTCGAGGGCGTGCGGCACGACGTCGAGCACGGCGCCGAGGCACTCGACGGCGCCGGCGGACGAGCCCGGCACGTTGCAGACGAGCGCCTGCCCCCGGGTCCCGGCGACCGCGCGCGAGAGGCGGCCGAGTGGGCTCACGAGGCGCATGGCCTCGGCGAGGCCCGGTGCCTCCCGCTCGATGACCATCGCAGTCCCTTCCGGCGTCTCGTCGCGCGGCCCGAAGCCGGTCCCTCCGGTCGTCACCACGAGACCGGAGTAGCCGAACGTCATCACCTCGAGGGCGGCGGCGACCTCCCGCGCCCCGTCGGGGATCACCCGCCGCTCGACGACCTCGAAGCCGTGCTCACGAAGCAGCTGATCGAGAGCGGCTCCGCTGCGGTCCTCCCGCGTGCCCGCCGACACGCCGTCGGAGACGGTGAGCACCTTCGCGAGCAGCGGTCCCGGGCGCCCGCCCGCTTCGTCAGGCATCTCAGTCGACACCGCCTCGCACGGAGCCCGAGCGGTCCACCGCCTCGCCGGCGGCGGCACGGGCGGCCACCTCGTGGAGCTCGCGTGCCGCTGCGAGCGGATCGGGAGCGTGGAAGACCGACGAGCCAGCCACGAGGCAGCGCGCACCCGCGGCAGCAGCCGCCCGCCCGGTCTCGGGGTCGATCCCGCCGTCGACCTGCACCGTCACGTCGAGTCCCTCGGCATCCACCCTCGCTCGGGCCGCCTCGAGCTTCGCCAGGGCGTCCGGGATGAACTCCTGGCCACCGAAGCCGGGGTGGACCGACATCACCACGAGGTAATCGATGAGCTCGAGGTAGGGCCACGCCCTCTCGATCGCGGTCTCGGGGTTCACGACGAGGCCGACGCCGAGCCCGAGGCGCCGCATGGCGGCGCAGTGCTCCGTCGTCGAGCCGACCTCGAGGTGGACCGAGCAGCCGTCCGCCCCGGCGGCAGCGAAGGCCTCGAGGTACCGGCCGGGGTCCGTGATCATGAGGTGGCAGTCGAGCCACAGCGACGAGTGCTTCCGGATCGAGGCCACGACAGGGATCCCGAGCGAGATGTTGGGGACGAAGTGGCCATCCATCACGTCGACGTGCAGCCAGTCGGTCGCGGGGGCGACACGCTCGATCTCCTCGGCGAGGGTGCCGAAGTCGGCCGCAAGGATGGACGGCGCCACTCGCACCTCCCCCGGCCCGAGGCGGGGCGGCGCGGAGGGCGGCCGAGGCCCCGGGGCGTGGCCGGAGCGGTCGCTCGCCATCACGACAACGTATCGCCCTCGCGCAGGCGGGCTCCTCGGGCCCACTCGTCGAAGGGCTGGCGGCGCCGGCCTTCGGCCTGCACTTCGAGGAGGACGAGCCGGCCTTCCCCGCAGGCGATCCGTCCCTCAACCACCATGCCTGGCGCGAGGGCCTCGCCTGTAGGACCGGCAGCATCGGGCCCGCCCTCCTCGACCGCGGCCCGATGCACGAGGAGGCGCCGTCCCTGAGCCACGCACCAGGCCCTTCCCACCCGGATCACGCGGTGCAGCTGCACGGCGGGAAGAGAGAAGTCGAGGCGGAGATCGTCCGCGGTCAGCTTCTCGGCGTAGGTCGGCTCGCCCGACTGGGGCGTCGGGGTCCCGAGCCCGGTCACGCCGTGCTCGAGCCGTGAGAGCAAGAGGGAGGTGCCGAGCTCCCCGAGGCGTTCCCGGAGCTCCGCCGCCGTCTCGTCGGGACCGATCGGCGTCGAGGTACAGGCGTAGACGGGTCCGGTGTCGAGCCCCTCCTCCACCTGCATGAGGCAGACCCCGGTCACGTGGTCGCCCGAGAGGATGGCTCGCTCCACCGGCGCGGCGCCGCGCCAGCGCGGCAGGAGCGAGAAGTGGACGTTCACCATCGGGAGCTCGCGCAGCACCTCGGGCGGGATGAGGCGTCCGAAGGCGACCACGACGCCGAGCTCGGCTCCTGCGGTGACGACGTCGCCCACCTCGGTGCTGACGGGGATGCCGAGCTCTCCGGCTGCCTGCTTGACCGGAGTTGGGAGCACTGCTGCGCCTCTCCCCCGCCGCTTGTCCGCTGCGGTGACGACGAGCCGCACGTCGTGGCCCGCCTCGGCCAGCGCTCGCAGCGTCCGGGCCGCGACGGCAGGGCTGCCCAAGAAGGCGAGTCGGGCCAACCTCGCGCTCAGAGCGCGGGCGCGCTACGGCCGTTCACGCCGGGCCGTGAGGGGGCGATGCCGCGCTGGCGCAGCGTGCGCATCGCCTCCCGCCGCGTCTCGGCATCGAGCCGCTCGAGGAGCAGGACGCCGTCGAGATGGTCGAGCTCGTGCTGGAGGACGCGGGCGAGGTACTCGTCCGCGTCGAGGGAGATCTCGTTGCCCTCGAGGTCATAGCCGCGCAGGTGGACCTGCTTCGGCCTGAGGATCGTCCAATGCAGCCCGGGCACAGAGAGGCAACCCTCCTCGAAGGCCCACTCTCCGCTCGACTCCTCGATCACCGGGTTCACGACGACCTTGGCGCCCTCGCCCTCGCCGAGGTCGTAGACGAACATCCGCCGCTCGACCCCGACCTGGGGGGCGGCGAGACCGACGCCGGGAGCCTCGTACATCGTGGCGATCATGTCCTCGGCGAGCCGGACGAGGCGGCCGTCCACGTTCTCCACCTCGGCCGCCCGCTGGCGCAGCACCGGGTCGCCGAAGACACGGATCTGGTACGTGGACATGGCGGAAGTGTAGCGATGGCGAGGTTCGCCGGGCCCCCGGCGGCACGAGGCGGGCTCAGGGGCCGGGCGGGGCGGCGAAGCTCACCCGCACCGGGCTCCCCGGGGGCCACGGCTCGACGAGCCCGGTCAGGATGAGCTCGCCGGGCTCTCCCGGCACGACCGCGTGCACCGGCGCGAGCGGCACCCCCGCCGCGCCGACCAGCCCGGCGAACGCCGGGTAGCCGCCGGGCGGCGGGAGGAGGACCTGCGGAGGGACGGTGACCCGAAGCGCCGCACCCGAGGCGCTCCCCTCCGCATCCGGGGCGGCGAGCCCGCGCACCTCGTAGGCGCGCCCGAGCAGCCGGCTTGCCTCGGCCAGCTCGCCCGAGCCCACGAGCTCGCGGATGCGGGTCGACGAGACGACGGCACCGTCCCGATCGTCGCCGACGAGCTCGTAGGGCACCACCTCGAAGCCGTGCTCCGCGCCCATCTTCTCGAGGAGCGCGACGTCGCCGCCCCGGTTCCGGCCGAAGTGGAAGTCTCTTCCGACGAGCACGAGCTTCGCCTCGAGCTCGCCGACGAGCACCTCCTCCACGAACTCCTGCGCTGACTCCGCCGCCCGCTGCGGTGTGAACTCGAGCACGAAGACCTCGTCGACGCCGGCCTGCGTGAGGAGCTCGAGCCGCTGGGCGAGATCGGTGAGCTGGAGCGGCGCGCTCTCGGGCCGCACTACCGAGGCGGGATGGGGGTCGAAGGTCACCACGACGCTCCGCAGTCCTTGCGCGCGCGCGAGCCGGCAGAGCTCGTCGATCACCTTGCGGTGGCCGAGGTGGAGGCCGTCGTAGACGCCGATCGTGACGGCGCTGCGGGGTCGTGCGGGCACCGGTCGTGACGCTATCTGGCCGCCGCGAGGACGACGGACGGCTTCACCCGCTCGACGCCGCGAGCCTCCGCCACCGCAACGAGGTCGCCGTCGCCGTCGAGGAGGGCCCAGGGGCCGCTCCCCGAGACGCCGACGAGCGAGCGATCGAGGACCTTCCCGTGGGCGACGGCCTCGACCAGTTCGGGTGGCAGGGTTGCGCGGGCAAGGTCGCGCACAAGGCCCGCCGGCGGTTGGACCCGCTCAGGGGCGACGTCTTCGAGACCGATGGCGTCGGTGTCGCGGAACGAGCCCACGGCCAGCCGCCGTAGCGAGCGGAGGTGCGCCACGCCGCCGAGGCGCGCGCCGAGATCGGCGGCGAGGACTCTCACGTAGGTGCCGGACGAGCAGTCGACGAGCACTCTCACGACACCGGCCTCCCCTGTGGCGAAGACGTCGAAGCGCGAGACCTCGACCGGCCGGGCCGCCCGCTCGACCTCGACGCCCTCGCGGGCGAGCTCGTGCAGGCGCCGGCCCTCGTGCTTCAGCGCGGAGACCATCGGCGGGACCTGCTCGATCCTCCCGGTGAGGGTGAGAGCCGCCTGGCGGACCGCCTCGAGGGTCACCCCGGCCATGTCCGCTCGGGCGGTGACCTCACCGGAAGCGTCGAGAGTCGACGTCCCCACTCCGAGGACCACCTCCCCCACGTAGGACTTCGCCATCAGCGTGGCGTAGCGCAACAGGCGGGTCGCCCGGCCCACGCCGACCACGAGCACGCCCGTGGCGTCGGGATCGAGCGTGCCCGCGTGGCCGACCCGCCTCGTGCCGAGGAGTCGCCGGCACCTTGCCACGGCATCGTGGGAGGTCCAGCCGGCGGGCTTGTCGAGCACGAGGTAGCCGTCAGGGGTCACGGCGCTGCAGCCGGCGGAGGGCCTCCTCGACCCGCTCCCCCGCCGACACGGCAGGGTCGGCGCCGAAGCTCAACGTCGGCGTCCGTTTCATCCGCCCGCCCCGGCCGATGGCGGCCTGGAGCTCGCGGCGGTGCTCCTCGAGGGCTGCGGCGGCCGGAGTGCTCAGCGAAGCGAACCAGACGGTGGCCCGGCGCAGGTCCGGCTCGGTCGCCACCGCCGTCACCGTGAGCAGCGAGAGGCGGGGGTCCTCGTCGCTCAACCGCTCGATCGCGGTGCCGAGCACCTCGACGAGGAGGGCGTTCACCCGCGCGGTGCGGGGGTAGGGGTGGCCGGCACGCTCGGCACCCCGGCCACGCCGGCGGTCGAACGACGCCATCAGGACCTCGGGATCTCGCGCTCCTCGTAGGTCTCGATGACGTCGCCCTCCTTCAGGTCCTGGAAGTCCGTGAGGCCGATGCCGCACTCGTAGCCGGCCTGGACCTCGCGCGCGTCCTCCTTGAAGCGCTTGAGCGACGCGATCGCGCCCTTCCAGATCACCGTGCCCTCCCGCAGGAAGCGCACCTTCGACCCCCGGGTGATGACGCCGTTGGTCACGTAGCAGCCGGCGATGGCGCCGACGCGCGGGACCCGGAAGATCTGGCGCACCTCCGCGTCGCCGGTGACGACCTCCTCGAGCTCCGGCGCCAGCATCCCGACCATGGCCGCCTGGATGTCCTCGATCAGCTTGTAGATGATCTCGTAGGTCCGGATCTCGACCCCGCGGCTCTCGGCGAGCTCACGGCCCCGGCGGTCCGGGCGCACGTTGAAGCCGATGATCGTGGCCCCTGAGGCGGCGGCGAGGTCGACGTCGCTCTCGGTGATGCCGCCGACGGCACGGTGCACGAAGGCGATCTTCACCTCGTCCCGCTCGAGCTTGCGGAGGCTCTCGGTCACCGCTTCGAGGGAGCCCTGCACGTCCGCCTTGAGCACGAGGTTCAAGGTCGCGGTCTCGCCTCTGCTGATCTGCTCGAACAGGTCCTCGAGCCGGGCGCCGGGCGTCGCCGAGGCGGCGGAGGCCTGCGCGAACGAGGCGAAGCGGAGTCGCTGCTCGCGTGCCTCCCCGACGTTGCGGGCGATGGAGAGGTCCGTCGTGACCCGCAGCTCGTCGCCGGCGATCGGCGGCTCAGAGAGCCCGAGCACCTGGACCGGGGTCGAAGGCGGAGCCTCCTTGATCTGGTCGCCGTGGTCGTTGATGAGCGCCTTCACCCGGCCCCACGCGGGCCCGGCGACGATCGGGTCGCCCACACGCAGCGTCCCGCGCTGCACCACGACCGTGGCGACCGGGCCGCGGCCGACGTCGAGGTTCGCCTCGAGGACGACTCCGCGGGCATCACCCTCGGGGTTGGCCCGCAGCTCCAGCACCTCGGCCAGCACGACGAGCTGCTCCAGCAGGTCCTCGATGCCGAGGCTCTGCAGGGCCGAGATCTGCACCGTGATCGTGTCACCGCCCCACTCCTCGGGCACGAGGCCGTGCTCGGAAAGCTGCTGCATGACGCGGTTCGGGTCGGCGTCGTCACGGTCGACCTTGTTGATCGCGACGACGATCGGCACCTCGGCAGCCTTCGCGTGGTTGATCGCCTCGACCGTCTGGGGCATCACGCCGTCGTCGGCGGCGACCACGAGCACGACGATGTCGGTCACGCTCGCCCCCCGCGCACGCATCGCGGTGAACGCCTCGTGGCCGGGGGTGTCGATGAAGGTGAGCAGGTGACCGTTCCACTCGGTCTGGTAGGCGCCGATGTGCTGGGTGATGCCGCCCGCCTCGCCGGCCACGACGTTCGCCGAGCGGATCCGATCGAGCAGCAGGGTCTTGCCGTGGTCGACATGGCCCATGACGGTGATCACCGGCGGGCGGGGACGGAGCTCCGCCTCGTCCTCGTCGTCCTCCCCCTCCTCGCCGAAGTAGCGGGCACGAAGAGCCGCCTCCTGCTCCTCGCCCGGGTCGACGAGCCGGATCCGAGCCCCGATCTCGGCCGCGAAGAGCTCGATCATGTCGTCGGTGAGGGCCTGGGTCGCCGTCACCATCTCCCCTTGGAGGAGCAGGAACCTCACCACGTCGCCCGCCGAGCGGTTGAGCTTCGGCCCGAGCTGCTGGGGGGTCGAGCCCCGCTCGACGATCACCTCGCTCTCGGGGACGGGCAGGTTCGAGGGGACGTACGCCGTCACCTGGATCGGCTCGAGCTCCTCCATGTTGCGGCGCCGGCGCGGCCGCCTGCGCTGCGGGGGTCGACCCCGGCTCCCAGGTCCGCCTCGAAGACCGGCGCCTGCTGCGCCCGGGGCTCCACCCCGGCCGGCCCCGCCGCCGAACGAGCCTCCGCGGCCCGCGCCGAAGCCGCCGGCAGGACCGCCGCGGGCTCCGCCGCCGAAGCCGCCGGCCCCTCCGGGCCGGCCGCCGGCGCCCGGGCCACCCCGAGCGCCGCTGAAGCCGGGCCGCGCTCCGACACCGGGCCTCCCGGCGCCTGGCGCTCCGCCTCGCTGGCCGGGACCAGCCGCTCGGGCGGGGCCGCCGGCGCCCGGGCTCGCGGCACGGCGCATGCCCGGTGGTGGAGGAATGGGCCGGCCTGAGGGCGACATCGGCCGCGGCGGAGGGGGGATCGGCTTCCCGCTCGCTGAGAGCGGCGGAACCGGCGCTCCGGGCGCCTGGCTCGGGGGTGCCGGCCGGGGGCGGGGCGCCCCACCGGGGCGGGACCCCGGAGTGGGCTGCCCAGGCTGCGCGGCGGGCTGGGTGGCCGGGCGGGAGGCGGCCTGCTGGGCGGGGCGGGGCGGGGCTGGAGGGCGCGGGGCGGGGCGGGGCTCGGCGAGCTCGCTCGCTGGGCGACTCACGAAGAGGCGGTGACCCGGCGCCGGCTCGTGGGTACCGATGGGGCCCTCGGCCCCCGGCTCCTCGGCGGGCTGCGCCGGCTCGGCCAGAGGTGCCGGCGGGGCAGACAGATCGCGCTCGGGGCTCGTTGCCGTCGCGGGGGCCGCCTTCCGAGCCGTGGCCGCGGCGGACGGCGGTGCCGGGAGGGGCGCAGCAGCCGGCTCAGGGGCGGGGCCCGGCTGCTCCTCGGGTTGACGCTCGCGCTTCAGGCCGTCGCGCTCGGCACGGCGCCGGACGCGGTCGGCCTGGGCATCCTCGATGGAGGAGGAGTGGCTCTTCACGCCGATGCCGAGGCTGATGGCGAGGTCGAGCGCTTCTTTGTTGGTGAGCCCGAGCTCCTTGGCAAGCTCGTAGACGCGGATCTTCTTGGGCAACTTTGAGGTTCGGTCCTCTCCGGAGTTTGAGGGCGCGCCGGGCACACCACGTGCGCCCGTGCGGACATCCATCCTCGCACATCGGCGAGGTGCCCGCCGACGGCGCGGGGAGCCGTGGGGGCTGGTCCTGTTCTACCGGCTGATCGCAGCGAGCTCGGCGCACAGGCGATCGAGCGCGCCCTCGGCGAGTGGCCGCCGGAGCGCACGCGCGAGACGGGACTTCCGGCCCGCGAGCCGGGCGCACTCGGCTGCGCTCTCCCGGCAGAACCAGGCGCCCCGGCCCGGCAGGGTCCGGCCGACCTTGAGCTCGCCGTCCTCGGCCGCCACGACGCGAACCAGCTCGGCGGCCGGCCGCTGCCTCGCGCAGCCGACGCAGGTGCGCTCGGGCACGCGCCGTCGCACGGCGGAGTTGCTCAGCCTGGGCTGCCCGGCCCGGGCTCCCCCTCGGCCGGCTCGTAACTCCCGGCCACGCTCGGGGGCGTGGGCTCGTCGAAGGTGGTGTCCTCGGCGACCGCCTGCATCTCGTCGGCCACCGCGTCGAGCTCCCTCTCTTCCTCGTCGATCGCGGCCGCGGCCTCGGCGAGGTTCTCCTCGGCGATCTCGCTCGGGCTCACGTCGTCGGGGTCGACCCCGCCGTCGCCAGCGGCCCACTGCTCGGCCGAGAGCGTCTCACCGCCGCCGGCCGGCTTCCAGATCATCTCGCCCGACTCGTTCTCGACCCACTCGCCCTCCGCCCAGTCGCCCTCCTCCTCGGCGGCGACCTCCGACTCGGAGCGGATGTCGATATGCCAGCCGGTCAGCCGGGCGGCGAGGCGGGCGTTCTGGCCCTCTTTGCCGATCGCGAGGGAGAGCTGGTAGTCGTGCACGACGACCGTCGCCCGCCTCTTCTCCTCGTCGAGCACGACCTCTTTCACCTTCGCAGGCTGCAGGGCGCGCGCGACGAACTCGGCCGGATCGTCGGAGAACGGGACGATGTCGACCTTCTCCCCCCGAAGCTCTGTCGTCACCATCCGCACACGGGCGCCGCGGGCGCCGACGCAGGCGCCGACGGGGTCGACGTTCGCGTCGTTGGACCAGACGGCGATCTTGGTCCGGTGGCCCGGCTCCCGGGCGCATGCCTTGATCTCGACGATCCCGTTCGAGATCTCGGGCACCTCGAGCTCGAACAGGCGCTTGATCAGACCCGGATGGCTGCGCGAGACGACGATTTGCGGGCCCTTCGAGGTCTTGCGGACCTCGACGATGTAGGCCTTCAGCCGGGCTCCGTGCTCGTAGCGCTCGTAGGGCACCTGCTCGGCCTGCGGCAACAGCGCCTCGACCTTGCCGAGATCGAGCAGGGTGAAGCGGCTGTCGGTCTGCTGGATGATCCCCGTGACGATGTCGCCCTCGCGCCCTGCGTACTCCTCGTACTTTCGGTCGCGCTCGGCCTCCCGCACACGCTGGGTGAGCACCTGCTTGGCGGCCTGGGCGGCGATCCGCCCAAAGTCGTGTGGCGTGTCGTCCCACTCCCGGACGACGTTGCCCTCCTCGTCGAGCTCCTGGCCGTACACCCGGAACTCGCCCCGGTCGGGGTCGATCGTGACGACGGCCTCCTCGGCTGCGTTCGGGAGGCGCTTGTAGGCGGCGACCAGAGCGTTCGCGAGCGCGTCGAAGAGCGTGTCGACCGAGATCCCCCTATCTCGCGCCATCTGTTGCATCGCTTCGAGCATCTCGAAGTTGGACGTGCTCATCTCGTCTCCGTCTCGTCGGTCTCGTCGTCTCGCCCACCTGCGACCTGGTGGGCTGGCTCACGCTGCTCGTGTAGGGCGCGGCGGCGCTCGGCCTTGTGCTGGCGGCGCGAGCTCGTCGTGCCGGTGCCGGCGAGCGCCGCCCGCCAGTCGAACACGGTGTGAGCGCGCTCCACGTCACCGTAGGAGAGCTCGCGGGCGCCGCCCGGGATCGCCTCGCCTTCCAGGCGGAACGTCTCCTCGCCTGCCTCCGTGAGCACACCCTCGAGGCGGCGGAGCCCGTCGACGCCTGCCCTGGTCCGGACGGCGACGCTCGCGCCCACGTGGGCACGGAAGTGATCGGGCCGCCGCAGCCGGCGCTCCACGCCAGGACTGCTCACCTCGAGCTCGTACCGCCCGCCGGGAACGACGTCGTGCTCGTCGAGCGCCCTCGAGATGGCACCTGTCACCGCGCCGAGGGTGTCGAGGTCGACGCCCCCCGCGCGGTCCACCGTCACGCGGACGGTGCCTGGCCTTGTCTCGACGTCGACGAGCTCGAGCCCCGACGACGCGACCACAGGCGCGACGACGCGCTCGACCCGGTCGATCGTGCCCATCTTCGCCTCCTCCCGTGGTCTGTGGCCGGCATCTCTCCCCGGCATCAAAAAAACGTGGGCCACCGCCCACGTCGTCTCGATGTTGCGTTGTACTCGAACGGCGCAGACAGTATAGCAGTCGGGCCCGCCCGCCGGTAGCCCTTGAGCAGGCCTTTCTCACGCGCCGGGACCGCTCCCACCGTCGGCTCCCAGGGCGGCGCGGGCATGCTCGAGCTGCTTTCGAACCGTACCCTCTGCAATCCCGAGCGCCCGCGCCACCTCCTTGGTGGACAGGCCGAGGACAAGGCAGCCCACCGCGCAAGCCCGGCGGCGCGGCGGCATAGCCCGCAGCGCCGCCTCGACGTCCAACCGGAGCACGGTGGCTCCGGCCTCGTCGCCCGAGGTGGTCACCACCGCCTCGTCGAGCGGCACCGACGTCGCTCGGCGCAGCTGGCGCCGGGCGAGCCGGAAGGCGGTCCGGTACACGTAGCCCGCAGGGTTCGCACCGGTGCGGACACGGCTCCAGTGCCCGAGCGTGCGAGCGAAGGCCTCCTGCGCGGAATCCTCGGCCGAGAAGTGGTCGAGCCCGCTCAACTCGAGAGCACGAACCACCCGGCGGTAGTGCTCGGAGAACATGGCGGCAAAGTCAGCGGCGACCTGGGGCTGGCTTGCCGGCGTGCCAGACCCCAGCTGGCCGCGCCCCGGCTCGGCGTCGGCGGCGGGCGTCTCGATGGTGACAGTGTGGCAGTCCGGCGCCACTCTCCGCTGTGCTACGGCGCCTCACCCGCAGCGCAGGTAGGTGGGCGAGTTGAGATAGGGCCCCGCGATGCGCACCGTGCTGACGGTGCGCATCGTGCTGGAGCGGGCGACGAGCGTGACGGCCGCTGGGACCCCGTTCGTGGGCCGCCCGACGAGCACGACCCACGAGGCGACGGGGTGGGCCGTGTCGGCAGGGCCCGAGGTGAAGCGAGCCTCCACGCTCTCCACCGAGGGCGCCACCTTGGCGGCCACCACCACAACCTGACCGCCGCCCGCCTCGCCAACCACCACTTCCCCTGCCGGCACGACCGCACCGGAGCCGGCGGGCGCTCCCGGCAGCACGGCGTAGCCCTCGACCCTCTGACCTACTTCGACCCGGACGATCACTTCGAGGCCACCCGGGCAGAGCAGCGGGAGGATGCCGGGCGAGGAGCCCGAGGCCGGCAGTACGGACGGGTTGACGGCGCCAGCGGTGCCGGCCGGCAGCCCGCGAGACGGCGACAACCGCACGAGCTCGGAGGAGACGGTCACGCGACCGACGGTGCGCGTGCCGAGCTGCGCCACCGGTACGAGCTCGCCCGGACCGCAGCCCCTGTGGCTGCAAACGTCAGCGATACCGGGTCTGATCCCGTTGACACCGGAGGTCGTCGGCCCCTCGCCGCCGAACACAGCCGGCCCCGCAGAGCCGGTGCCCAGATGAGAGACCGTGCCGTGCACGGTCCGAGAGCCGTGAGACGCACCCGCCGACGCTGAGTGAAGCCCCGTAGAGGATGCGCTCACGCTGAGGCCAAGGCCGGCGCCCACGGCCGCGAGGACGAGGCACGCCGTTGCTACACGCAAGCCCGTTGCCCGTCGGCGGCGCTGGCGCCCGAGCACGGCCTGGAGTGCGGCAGCGTCGTCCTCGCCGCCAGCGACGTCGTCCAGCAGGTGCGCAAGTGGTGGCTGGTCCATCACCGTTACAAAGGCGCGGGGACGCGAATCGCGTACGCCGCAAGGTACTTGGATAGCGGGGTCCACCACTTGAACGCGGGTCGCGCGTATCGTTGGGAATTCCGGCGCGCATCACTTCCTCGGGCCATGATCCCAACTCCTACAAGGAG